>JAYTAP010000051.1:0-50772 GCA_043737475.1 Sphingomonas sp. | reverse complement strand
GCAAGGCGGACCGCGAAGGGGAGCGTCGCATTGTTAAGCGCAAATGCAGAGGTACGAGCAACCGCGCCAGGCATGTTGGCGACGCAATAATGGATGATGCCATCGACAACGAAGACGGGGTCATCGTGCGTGGTCGCGTGGCTGGTTTCGAAACAGCCACCTTGGTCGATGGCGATGTCTACGAGGACCGAGCCGCGCTTCATCGTCTTGAGCATCTCGCGCGTGACCAGCTTCGGCGCGGCGGCTCCGGGGACCAGCACCGCACCGATGACAAGATGCGCTTTGGCGACGGCGGCGGCAATCGCTGCTTTCGACGCATAGGCTGTCTTGATTTGCGACGAGAAAAACATGTCGAGTTCGGCGAGCCGATCCATATTTATGTCATAAATCGTAACGTCGGCGCGCATGCCGACGGCCATCTGTGCCGCGTTTACACCAGAAACGCCGCCACCAAGAATCGCAACGCGGGCAGGGGCCACGCCGGGCACCCCGCCAAGCAGGACGCCACGACCGCCTTGTTCCTTCTCAAGATAATGCGCGCCGACCTGGATCGACATACGCCCCGCGACTTCCGACATCGGTTTGAGCAACGGTAACTGCCCCGACCGTGATGTCACCGTTTCATAAGCGATACAGGTCGCACCTGATTTGATCAGCCCTTCGGCCTGAGGCTTATCAGCGGCAAGATGCAGATAGGTGAACAGCGTATGATGCGGGCGCAACATCGCGATCTCGCCGGGCTGGGGCTCTTTGACCTTCACGATCATGTCGGCAGCGGCAAACACTTCTGACGCATTTGGCAGGATGCGCGCGCCGGCGTCCATGTAGTCGCGATCGCTGAAATCGATGCCGTTACCGGCAAGCGCTTCGACAACGACGTCATGGCCTTGCGCAGTGAGTTCGGCGACCGAAGCCGGTGTCAGGCCGACGCGATATTCATGATTTTTGATTTCCTTGGGAACACCGACGCGCATCGCTCACTTCCTTGTTACATTCTTGCGTGTTTGTAGCGCCGGTTCAAGCGCTTGTCTTCAATTGCGTGACCATTGTCGAAGTGCTAGCCGCGCGGCCCGGCCGTCGCTAAAGCGGTCAGCGGGTTTCAACGCGAAAGGCTGGTTTGTGGCTTTATGGTAACGACAGACGGCGCAGCCACCGCGCATGACGATGAAGAAAGCCAAGGCCACCGGATTGAAGGAGGGCTCAGCAAGCTGGCTCTCGGCGCGATCGGCGTGGTTTTCGGTGATATCGGGACATCGCCGCTTTACGCGATGAAGGAAACTTTCGTCGGTCATCACCCACTAGTTGTTGATCAGCTGCACGTATTCGGCGTGCTTAGTCTGGTGTTCTGGTCGCTGATGCTGATCGTTACCGTCAAGTACATCATGATCGTGCTCGCTGCCGATAATAAGGGCGAAGGCGGTAGCATGGCGCTTCTGGCGTTGATCAGCCGCAAGACAGGGGGGGGTGCCCGGTCCGGTGTACTTGTCATGCTGGCCGTTTTGGCGACGGCGCTGTTTTTTGGCGACGCGATGATTACACCGGCAATGTCGGTTTTGTCGGCCGTCGAGGGTCTTACCGTCGTCGATGCTCGTTTCAGCGGTTTCGTGTTGCCGATTGCCGTTGGCATTCTCGTCGGACTGTTCATGGTGCAATCGCGCGGCACAGAGGCAATCAGTCGGTATTTCGGCCCCATAATCCTTGTATATTTTCTGACGCTCGCCGTGCTCGGGATCATCAATTTGGTGCAGCGGCCCGAAGTCCTGATGGCGCTGTCGCCTTACTATGCATACATGTTTTTCGTCAGCGATCCCATACTCGCTTTCCTCGCGTTGGGTTCGATTGTGTTGGCGGTGACCGGGGCCGAAGCGCTGTACGCGGACATGGGCCATTTTGGGCGTCGCCCGATAACATTCGCTTGGCTGTGGGTGGTCGCGCCGGGTCTGATGCTCAACTATCTTGGTCAGGCCGCGTTGCTGATGCGGGATCCATCTGCTGCCTCGAACCCCTTCTTTCTGATGGCGCCTGAAGAGTTCCGTTTGCCACTCGTCGTCATTGCAACGCTTGCCACGATCATTGCCAGCCAATCGATGATCACCGGCGCATTTTCGGTTGTCCAGCAATCGGTGCAGCTCGGCATGATGCCGCGGCTCAAAATCGAGCACACCAGCGCGTCTGCGGCGGGGCAAATCTATGTGCCGGTTGTGAACTGGACGCTCATGATCCTGGTGATCCTGCTGGTTATCTTGTTCCAGAAATCGAGCAATCTTGCCGCGGCTTACGGCATCGCGGTCATGGGCACGATGTTCATCTCCACGATCATGATCGGTGTGTTGATGGCAAAAGTGTGGAACTGGCCGAAATGGCGCATCGCGCTGGTAATCGGAATTTTCCTTATCGTGGATGGCGCCTATCTGGCTTCGAACCTGATCAAGGTGCCTCAGGGTGGCTGGCTGCCGCTGTTGGTTGCTGCGGTCATCTGCGTTTTGCTGACGACTTGGGCGACGGGGCGGACGCTCATGATGGCGCGCCTGCGTGAAGCCGCCATGCCGATCAAGGTGTTCATTTCATCGGCTGCAAGTTCGGCAACGCGTGTGCCGGGGACCGCGGTATTCATGACGTCGACGCCCGAAGGCGTGCCGCATGCGTTGCTGCACAACCTCAAACATAATAAAGTGCTGCATGAGCGGATCATCCTGCTCACGGTCAAAATTGCCGATATGCCCTATGTCGAGGATGATATCCGTTGTCGGCTCGAGGATCTTGGAGAAGGGTTTCACCGGTTGGTCGTCAAATATGGCTTCATGCAGGAGCCCGACGTGCCAGCTGCTCTGGCGCGCCTCACCGGCTGCGGTCCGGCATTCAAGATGATGGACACCAGCTTCTTTCTCGCGCGACAAACATTGTTACCATCGTCGCGTCCCGGCATGGCGATCTGGCGTGAAAAGCTGTTCGCCTGGATGTTGCGAAATGCGGAAAGCGCAATGGAGTTCTTTCGCTTGCCGACCAACCGCGTCGTCGAACTCGGCAGTCAGGTCGAAATCTAGCTCAAAACGGCGAATGCCCGGATCATGATCATGATCCGGGCACCCGCGTGACGATTGCCTCGTCAGCCCCCTTCTTGAATTCGCACCGTCTGCGACCTCATCCGCACCGAAACGCAGACAACGGAGCCAGCGCGCTCCCCGAACCGTGGCTATTGCCGTTCGCTTCAGTCATGTGACGCTAGGGAAGGTGCGCAGACTTGCCAACAACTTCACCGACTTGCGATGCCGATTTGGTGGCACCTGTGTTCAATGCGCAACAGCGGGCACGAGTTGCCAGCATGTGTCAGCGCCCGTAAAGCGCCTCCAGCATGATCCTGTCTCCCTATGAACGTATGATCGCCCGCCGATACTTGCTGCCGGGCAAGGGCGAGGGATTTATTTTCCTTGTTGCCTCGATCAGCCTTGTTGCCGTGATGCTCGGTGTCGCTGCGCTCATCATCGTAATGAGCGTGATGAACGGTTTCCGCGCCGAACTTTTCGAAAAAATCGTTGGATTGAACGGCCATGCCGTCGTCCAGGGCTATGGCGGTCGCTTGCCCGAATGGCGCGAGATCATGGCCGCGGCGCAAAAGACACCGGGTGTCACGTCGGCAACGCCGTTGATCGAACAGCCGTTGATGGCGAGTCATGACGGCCGCGTCGAAGGCGTCATTACGCGTGGCATGCGGGTTGAGGACATTCGCAACAATCCGACGCTGAAATCCAAAATCGTGCGCGGCAATCTGAATGAATTGGTGCCCGGTTCCGGAAACGTTGCATTGGGAGCGCGCCTTGCCGAAGCTATCGGTGCGCAAGTCGGCGGACAGATTTCGCTGATCAATCCCGCCGGACAAGCGACACCGATGGGAACTGTGCCTCGCATTGTCAGCTATCGTGTCGCGGCAATCGTCGAAATCGGTGTTTATGACTACGACAAGGCGTTTGTCGTGATGCCGATCGAAGACGCGCAAACCTTGCTGCTGCTCGGCGACGCGGTGGGCATGGTCGAGATCGAAACCACCGATCCAGATGACGTTGCAAAGATTCTGTCGCCGCTCCTGCCGTTGATCGGGGACAAGGCCGTTGTCACTGATTGGCGGCAAATGAACGCATCGCTGTTCGAAGCGCTGGCCGTCGAGCGCGTCGCGATGTTTGTCGTCTTGTCGATCATCATTCTGGTGGCGGTGTTCAACATATTGTCGTCGCTGATCATGCTGGTCCGGGCCAAAACCCGCGACATCGCGATACTGCGGACGATGGGCGCCGCCCGTGGGTCGATGATCCGGATTTTTGTTGTTGTTGGCGTGACGATCGGCGCACTTGGCACAGCAGCGGGCCTGCTTCTCGGCTTCATATTCCTGTTTTTCCGGCAATCTGTGGTGAATTTTGTCCAGCTCGTCACAGGACAAAATCTTTGGGATCCGTCGATCCGGTTTCTGACGGAGTTGCCGTCGAAGACCGATCCCCTTGAAGTGCTGGGCATTACGATCATGGCGCTACTGTTCAGCTTTCTTGCCACACTTTATCCCGCATTCAAGGCCGCAAGCACAGACCCCGTCCAAGTCCTGCGCTATGAGTGATGTGCTCGCCGTCGCTGGCCTGAAGCGCGCCTTTACGCAAGGCGAGCAGATCATCCATGTTCTGCGTGGTGTGGACCTGACGATCGCCGCGGGTGAGATTGTTGCACTGCTCGGGCCGTCTGGTTCGGGTAAATCGACCCTTCTGCAAGCTGTCGGCCTGCTTGAAGGTGGTTTCGAAGGTTCGATCCGCATCGCTGGCGAAGAAGTATCGAAACTGAACGGCGACGGCCGAACGAGGGTCCGTCGCCAAACCATCGGATTTGTCTATCAGTTTCACCATCTGCTTCCTGATTTCAACGCCAGTGAAAACGTCGTTCTGCCACAACTCATTTACGGCACCGGCCAAGACGCAGCGGAGGCACGAGCTGCAGCCTTGCTCGGCGCTTTAGGCCTATCGGCCCGGTTAACGCATCGGCCATCGCAACTTTCAGGCGGCGAACAACAGCGAGTCGCCGTGGCGCGTGCGCTTGCCAACAAACCCGCGCTGGTGCTGGCCGATGAACCCACCGGTAATCTCGACGAGGCAACGGCCAACGTCGTGTTTGCAGAATTTTTGAAGCTAGTGCGTGATGAAGGCTCATCGGCACTTGTTGCGACGCATAATGAACGGATCGCCGCAAAGATGGACCGTGTTTTGCGACTGCATGACGGACGACTGACTTAGCGCGAAAGTGCTTCGTTTTTTTCTAGCACAGCGTCGATCCGGGAGGTGGCGGCGTTGAATTGAGTGCTGTCCAACGCTTTGAATTGCGACACGAACTGGCGCTCGGTCAAACCTTCGGACAATGCCAGCGCGCGGATCGGCAGCAGATATTCGGTCGTCGCCGTGCGCAGGTTCCGCGCCGTTACGGCGGCAGTCGCGGGGTCGCTTGCCTGACGCGCGAAGACGAGACCTGCGCGATCCGCCGCAAGATCGACAAAAGAAAAGCCCGAGCCACCCGGGCGGCTGTCGGACAGTTCCTTCCATTCGCCCATGGCACGGCCGACATCGTCACCGAGCGACATAGCCAGAGCCGCCGAGAGCGCCCAGTGGCTGGCCAGGTCGGCACGCCCGGCAAGAACGGCTTCCCCGTTCATCCCTTTACACTGCCGAACGCGCTGGGCCGCATCACCGGCTAGTCGGCCCGCCTCGGTCGACACGGCGTACATCGCAAGCGCTACAAAAGCCGCACGGTTTTGCTCGACAATTGCGTTGGACGGGGTCGGACCCGCGAAAGCGCGCTGCACCAGAAGTGCCATGTCAGACGTCGGCGCATCGAGGTTTTCCGCCAGGAGGCGGCAATAAATCGCTGCGGTCCGCCTCGCGTCGATCGGTTGGGTGTGAAAATTCGAGATATCGTTGGCGAAAGAGCCACCGAGCGGAAGATAGATATCGAGCAGCACAGCCTTGGCGTCGATGCGGACTGACCGCACCAAATCGTCCACCGGGGGAACCTGAATGCCGCGACCTCGCGCAACATCGATCGCTTGGTTGATTATCCATCGACTGATGGGCGAACCCAGCGACAGATCGCCGACCCGAAACCGCGTGTCGGGAAATCCCTTCTTGCCGGGCGAGATCGTCGCCTCGCCATTCAACCAGACGAACGCAAATTGGCGACTCGTCTTGATGGAAAGCTCATTGTCGGCGACAACAGCATCGACCCGACCAAATTTTTTCAGAGCACTTACTAGTGCGGCAACACCAGCAAGATCAGCCGGGGTCATGCGGATCGATGCGCGCCCGTTGTTGCCGCGCAATTGCGCTTGAATCTGCTGAACCTGTCGACGAACAAGCGAAGCTTGCTCGGCTGTCGGCGTCATGCGTTCTGGCACCGCCGGCGAGATATCGACGGCCAACACGATGACAATTGCAGACAGCGCAATGAGACCAAGTCCCAGCAGCCGCAAAAAGTTTCGAATGCGGAAAGGCAGGGGCGTGACCGACACGATCTAATGATCCATATATCTGAAGATTTCAGGGAGACAGAGCGATGGGCGTTCACGATTACACGGTCAAGAACGCGGATGGCTCGTCGTTCGATCTAAAAGCATTGAGCGGACCGATCCTCGTTGTGAACGTCGCATCGAAATGTGGATTTACGCCGCAATACGCGGGGCTCGAGAAACTTCATAGGGCGTACAAGGATCGCGGGCTGACTGTGCTCGGATTTCCCTGCAATCAATTTGGCGCACAGGAACCCGGTGATGCCACCGAAATCGCCAGTTTTTGCTCGCTGACTTACGACGTCAGTTTTCCCGTTCTCGCTAAAATCGACGTCAATGGCGACGGCGCAGACCCGCTTTACAAATATTTGAAGCAGGCAAAGCCAGGCCTCTTGGGGATGCAGTCGATCAAATGGAATTTTACGAAATTTCTCGTCGATAAGTCTGGAAATCCTGTTGCCCGATATGCGCCGACGGACAAACCGGAGAGTCTCGCGCCGGCCATTGAAAAATTACTCTGAACTGACTGATGGACCGTTGAAACCAGCGCCATAAAGCGTAACGATCTTTTATGTCGCACGCCCCCTTCGTTCCCCTCCGCGTTTTTTCAGCCTACACGATGCTGGAAGGCGCTATCGATCCGAAAGACATTGCCAAGCGGGCCCGCGAACTCGGCTTCCCTGCCGCCGCAATTTGTGATCGCAATGGCATGTATGGGGTCATGCCTTTTTCGGAAAGCTGCGCGCTAGCAGGTGTACAACCGATCATTGGCGCGTTGCTTTGCGTGGCGCGACCCGACCTGCCACAAGGCGCGCCTGCAAGTTACGACTGGCTGGCGCTTTATGCACAAAATGCTGTCGGCTATGACAATCTGTGTCGTTTGGTTTCGGCAGCCCATCTCGATCGGCCCATTGACGAACAAGCGCACGTGTCCTTCGAACTGTTGGGCTCGCGAGCCGACGGTCTGATCGCTTTGACCGCAGGCGCAGAAGGTGCCCTGGCGAAGCTTTTCGCCGAAGGGCAGCATCAAGCCGCGACCGATTATGCCGATCGGCTGCGCACGTTGTTCGCCAACCGGCTTTATGTGGAAATATCGAGGCGGCACGACCCCGTCGAAGAGAAGGCCGAACCCCATCTCATCGCGCTGGCAGATGGCTATGATCTCCCATTGATCGCAACGAACCCGACATGTTACGTTCAACAGGATTTCCATGCCGCGCACGACGTCATGCTTTGCATTGCAGCATCGGCTTACATTGACAGCGATGATCGAGCGAAATCTTCGCCCGATGCGTGGATGAAACCGTCGCACGAGTTGAGTCGCCTGTTCGCAGATCTTCCCGAAGCGCTCGAAAACACGCTGGTGCTTGCCCAGCGTTGTGCGTTTGCTGCGCCAGCGCGCAAACCGATCCTACCGAGTCTCGCAGGCGACACCGTGGCCGAAGCCGAGCAATTGCGCGTCGATGCACATGCTGGCCTTGTGGCACGACTTGAAGCTGCCGTCGGGATTGATCCTGAAATCTATCGCGCGCGGCTTGATTTCGAACTCGACGTTATCATCGGTATGGGCTTTCCAGGCTATTTTCTGATCGTTGCCGATTTTATCAAATGGGCGAAGACCAATGATATCCCGGTCGGTCCTGGCCGCGGTTCGGGCGCTGGGTCGGTCGTCGCCTGGGCACTGACGATCACTGACTTGGACCCGCTGAAGCTCGGCTTGCTGTTTGAGCGCTTCCTCAATCCGGCGCGCGTGTCCATGCCCGACTTTGACATCGACTTCTGCGAAACGCGGCGCGAAGAAGTCATCCGTTACGTCCAGAAAAAATATGGTCGCGATCATGTGGCGCAGATCATCACATTCGGGCGGCTGAAATCGCGGGCGGTGCTGAAAGACACGGGGCGGGTTCTCCAGATGAGCTATGGGCAGGTCGACCGTCTCGCAAAGCTTGTGCCCAATCACCCGACCGATCCGTGGGATTTGCAGCGCGCGCTGAATGGCGTCACAGATTTGGCCCACGCCTATCAGTCGGAGGCAGACGTTCGGCGGCTGTTTGATCTCGCCATGAAACTCGAAGGACTGCCGCGCCATTCGTCGACACACGCGGCCGGGGTCGTCATTGGCGATCGCCCGCTTGATCGCCTGGTCCCGCTTTATCGCGATCCCCGGTCGGATATGCCCGTCACCCAGTTCGACATGAAATATGCCGAAGCGGCAGGCCTCGTAAAATTCGACTTTCTAGGTCTCAAAACGCTATCGGTATTGCAGCGGGCGCTCAACCTGATCGAAGCGCGTGAAGGGCACCGCCCCGATCTCGACAATCTCGGGTGGGACGACGAGGCGGTCTATGCGTTGCTTCAGAAAGGTGACACCGTCGGCGTATTCCAGCTTGAATCAGAAGGGATGCGGCGCACCCTTGCGGGTGTAAAACCGACAGGCTTCGGAGATATTATTGCGCTCGTCTCGCTTTATCGGCCGGGGCCGATGGATAATATCCCCATGTTCGGAGACCGCAAGAACGGTCGCGCGAAAGTCGAGTATCCCCATCCGCTACTTGAGGGCATCCTGGCCGAAACCTACGGGATTTTTGTCTATCAGGAACAGGTGATGCAAGCCGCACAGATCCTCGCCGGCTTTACGCTGGGTGATGCGGATCTCCTGCGTCGTGCAATGGGCAAAAAGATCAAGGCAGAGATGGACGCCCAGCGCGCCGGATTTGTTGCAGGGTGTGCGGCCAACGACATCAACCCGCGTCAGGCCAATGTATTGTTTGACCTGATCGACAAATTTGCCGGCTATGGCTTTAATAAAAGCCATGCGGCGGCCTATGCTTTGCTGGCTTATCAAACCGCATGGCTCAAGACGCATTATCCGCATGATTTTTTCGCGGCGTCGATGGCATTCGATTTGTCGAACACGGATAAACTGGCAATTTTTGCCGATGACATGCGGCGCATGAATGTTCGTGCATTGCCGCCATGTATCAATACGAGTGCTGCCGACTTCACGGTGGAAGAGGACGACGACGGATTGGCCGTGCGTTTCGCGCTGGGCGCGCTTAAAAATGTCGGTGAAAGCGCGATGGAGCAGTTGTGCGAAAAGCGATCGCTGAGCGGTGCTTTCAAGTCTGTCGACGATCTGGCGGCACGTATCAGTCCAAAATTAGTCAACCGCCGGCAGTTGGAGAGTTTGGCCGGCAGTGGTGCCTTCGATGCCCTGTCGCCCAATCGCGCAGGGATTTATTCTTTGGCAGACACCATTCTGGCTGTGGCGAACTCAGCAGAACATAGCCGGATCAGCGGGCAAGGCGGGTTGTTTGGCGAAGCGACAACATCGATTGCGACAGTGCAAATTCCAACCGGGGTTGTCTGGAGCCTGAGCGAGCGGATGAACGCCGAAAAGGAGGCATTCGGCTTTTACTTTTCGGCACACCCGGTCGATCGTTATGCGCACCTCGCCGCGACCCACGGCGCGCGAAATTTTTCGGCTGTTTGCAACCAGCCTGCACCTGTCGAGGGATCACGAACGACCGCGGTTATGGCCGCGCTGGTCGAAAGCGTCCGGTGGCGAACGTCGGCTAAAGGCAAACGATACCTGATGGCAACGCTGTCTGATCCCAGCGGATCGTTCGAGGTCACGTGCTTCGATGAAAGCGCCCAGAAGGACATCGAAAACGCGGCACAGTTCGGGGGCTGTGCGCTGCTCAATGTGGAGCTGGACCGGCGTCCCGGCGACGAAACGCCACGCGTTACGGTTCGTCGCTTGCAACCGCTTGAGTCACTTGCAGGAAGTGCCCGATTGAAGGCCGAAGTTGTCATCGATAATCATCTCGCAATTGCGCGACTAGCCGATGCGTTATCAAAGGCGCGCGGAGGACGCAGCGAAATTGTCGTTCGCGCAATTCTAGGTGATGGGCGGGCGGCAACCGTCTGGTTGGGCTGTGATTTCCTGCTTGACGGCGAACTTGCAGACGCGATCGGCGAGATTGGTGGCGTGGTCAGCGTCTCGCTCACAAATGCCGAACCACCACGACTTGCGCTGGTATCGTGACTGCGTAAGCTGTGCCGCAAGGAGAACTTTATATGCTTGGCGCCATGCAGGATTGGTCGTTGCGCGTGACCCATTTGATTGATCATGCTGCGCGAGAAAACGGGACGCGGGACATTCTGACACGTTGGGGCGACGGCACCATCGAGCGGACGAATTGGGCCGGTGTTGCCATGGAAGCGCGCAAACTGGCTCAGGCATTCGTTGCCATGGACCTAAAGCCGGGTGACCGGATCGCGACATTTGCCATGAATCATCATCGTCATTTGACGGCTTGGTATGGCGCAATCGGGATGGGGGGCGTGATCCACACGCTCAACATCCGTCTTTTCGACGAGCAGCTGATCTACATCATCAACCATGCAGAAGACAGGGTGCTGATGTATGACGCTGCATTCGCACCGATCATCGAGCGGTTGAAGCCGCATCTCGACACAGTCGAGCATTTTGTGTGTTTCGACACTGAATACGCCCTGCTGCTCGCCGCGCAAAATGGCGATTATGCATGGCACCTGGGCGACGAGCGCGAACCGTGTATGCTTTGTTACACAAGTGGGACTACGGGGAATCCTAAAGGCGTACTCTATGAACATCGCTCGACGATGCTTCATGCCATGGCGGAAATTGCGCCAAGTGTATTTGATTTGTCGTCACAAGCAGCGCTCTTGCCGATCGTGCCAATGTTCCACGCGGCAAGTTGGGGGTTGCCGTTTGCCGGCGCCGCGGCGGGCGTGAAGTTCGTTTTCAGCGTCACCAACGAAGCGTCGGTCCTGCACAAGTTATTCATCGATGAAGGTATCACCCATTCTGCTGGCGTGCCGACCGTTTGGCTCGCGATGTTCCAGCATCTCGACATGCTGGCGGATAGTGGCCACGCTGCCGACCTGGGAAAGATCCGCGTCGTGACGATCGGTGGCTCCGCTTGTCCGCGGTTTATGGTTGAGCGGCTGATGCGCATGGGCATTCGCCTGAACCATGCTTGGGGGATGACCGAAACATCACCAATCGGGACGATGGGTTCGCCATCGGCGGACTGGGACAGCATGACGTTCGATGCGCAAGTTGATGTCACCTGCAAGCAGGGGCGGGTGCCATTTGGCGTTGAACTACGCGTCATCGACAACAACGGCAACGTCGCCCCGCGCGACGGGGTAACGTCGGGCCGACTGGAAATCCGCGGGCCGTGGGTCGTGAAACGCTATTTCAAAATGGACGAAGATGCGACCGGAGACGGTCAGTGGTTCGACACCGGCGACGTCGCGCTGATCCACCCCGATGGTGTGATGCAGATCACGGACCGGTCAAAAGACGTCATTAAATCGGGCGGCGAATGGATTTCGTCGGTCGAACTGGAAAATGCCGCTTGCGGATGTCCCGGGGTCGCCGAAGCGGCCGCGATCGGCGTGTATCACCCGAAATGGGACGAACGGCCGATACTTTTGGTTGTTCCGAAACCGGGTAGCGGCCTGACCACGGCGGCCGTCGCAGAATTTCTTGCCGCCCATGTCGCAAAGTGGTGGCTACCCGACGAAATATTATTCGTCGACAGTCTGCCGCACACTGGCACCGGCAAGATTTTGAAATCTGCCCTGCGCGAGGAATATCGCGATTACAAACTGGTCGCTGCCTAAAAAAGGCACCGCTGGGCGCCTTCGGGCGGGCGAAACAGATCCGAACGAAGCGCGATCCGATCCTTATCGAGACCATACCGGCGACACGCGATCTTGAAGCGCGTCAACATCAAATCATACCACGGCCCGCTTCCCCGCATCCGGCTCCCAAAGCGCGGGTCGTTATCGCGCGCGTGTCCATCGGTGCTACCGCGGATCGACTGGATCATCGCCATCACTTTTCCAGCGCGGTCAGGATAATGCGTTTCGAGCCAGTCACGAAAAAGCGGTGCAACTTCGTGCGGCAGCCGAACGGGAATAAACGATGCCGACCTAGCACCCGCGCCGGAAGCCGCTTCAAGTATCGCTTCGGTTTCATGATCGGTAATTGCGGGGATTAGCGGCGAAATGGAAACCTGAACGGGTATTCCCGCCGCCGACAATGCCTCGATCGCGGCAATCCGCCGGCGCGGCGTCGGTGCGCGCGGCTCAAGCGTCATCGCAATCTTGGTATCGAGCGACGTGACCGAAATCATAACCGAGACCAGCTCTTTCGCCGCCATCGGGGCAAGCAGGTCGATGTCGCGGATTACACGGTCGGATTTGGTCGTGATCATCAACGGGTGATCGGTTTCGGCAAGCACGTCGATGCAAGCACGCGTGATCCGCCAATCGCGTTCGACCGGCTGATAGGGATCGGTGTTCGTGCCCATGGCGATCGGGGCAGCGCTATATGACGGCTTCATCAATTCCGTGCGCAGGAGCGCGGCTGCGTCGGGTTTTGCAAACAACTTGGTTTCAAAATCAAGGCCCGGAGACAGATCGTGGAACGCATGCGTCGGCCGCGCAAAGCAATAAATGCAACCGTGTTCACAACCACGATAGGCATTAATCGACCGGTCAAACGGAATGTCAGGCGACTTATTGCGCGTGATTATCGTTTTCGGGCGTTCAATCGTTACGCTCGTGTGCGGCGGCGTCGGGTATTCACCCAGCAGCACCTGATCGTCGCGCCAGTCGCCGTCCCCAATTCGCTCAGGAAGACTGAACCGCGTGCTGGTCGGATTGTGCGTTGCGCCTCGCTGAGGACGAGATGTCGCCATGACCCGGTTTATCAGGAAATAGGAACATTACAAGAACATGTTAGCGCTCTGTCAGCCTCGGCATCAGTTCGACGAAGTTACAAGGGCGGTGGCGGCTGTCGAGCTGTGTCGCCAGGATATCGTTCCAGCCATCGGCAACGGCGCTGGTCGAGCCGGGTAGCGCAAAGATATACGTTCCACGCGTGACGATTGCGCACGCCCGCGACTGGACAGTCGATGTACCGATTTTTTGATAGGACAGCCATCGGAACAGCTCGCCAAAGCCAGGAATATCTTTGCCGCCCATGCCAGCAAGCGCTTCAGGTGTAACGTCGCGTCCGGTGACGCCCGTGCCGCCGGTCGTAATGATGCAATCGATCGAAACGTCGTCAACCCAGCGGTGCAGGAAGGCAATCAGCGACCCGATGTCATCGTGCACAATGCCGCGATCGGCAAGGATGTGTCCTGCGGTTTCCAGCAATTCGACCAGTCTGTCTCCCGACCGATCGTCTTGCACCGTCCGCGTGTCGGACACAGTCAACACGGCAATGCGGACGGGTTTGAACGTCGCTGTCTCGTCGATCAACGCGTCACGCGCACGGCATTTGCACCCGACATGCCGGGAAAGCGCGGCCAAAGCCCTTGCACCAGGGCAAACCGGCTGTCGGTGCGCTGCCCAGCCTGCTGCTGATACATCCAGTAATTGCGCAAAACGATGGTGACATATCCGCGAGTCTCCCAATAGGGCACACTTTCAATGTACATCAGCGGGTCGCGATTGGTGACCTCGCCGCGCGCATTCCAGCGGTCGAGCGGCGCAGGCCCGGCGTTATATGCCATGATGACTTTTGGGAGGAGACCACCGGTCGATGCCATATCGCGCAAATGTTCGATATAGCTTTGGCCATATTCCATGTTGGTCGAGGGATTGGATAGCGATCCGAGCGCGACACCTTTGCGCCGGGCAATGTCCCCGGCAGTGCCGGGACGGACCTGCATGAGTCCGCGTGCACCGGCAGCACTTGTGACGTTGACACGGAAGTTGGATTCCTGAAGCGCATGGGCAAATACAAGCGCCCGATCGACACGCCACCCGCCTTCGGGTGACCAGTTCGCTGGCGCAGGATAACGACCCTCTATGGTCGTTCGCGCGCCGCGCGGTCCATTATGTGCGAGAAACAACTGGGTCGAAGGCAGACCGAGCTTGCCCGCGATTAGCGTCAGCGTTGCGTGTTCGGCAGGAACGCCGATGCGCGCTTGCCAGCGGATAAGTTCATCAGCGCGTTGTGTTTGACCGATCTCGGCGAGCGCAAGCGCAGCACGGACGTTGGGACGTTCGGCCACTTTGCGAACGGCGCCAACGCCATCCGGGTCACGAGGCGGTGAAAGGCCCATCGCCGCCTGCGCGAGCATGCCGTAAAAAGTTTCCTGAAGTCGCGCCGCATTGCGCAGATGGGGCTGGATGCGCTCCGGCTGTTTCGCAACCATATCGGCGCGCGCCGCCCAATAGTGACCTGCCGCAATCATCTCGGCGTCCGAATGACGACGTGCAACCGAAGCAAAAGCCTCCGAAGCCGCTCGATAGTCTTTCTGGCGCCATGCCGAAAGGCCGACGACCCAATCTGCCATGGCAGCCCAGTCGCCAGACCCTTTTTGGGCGGTTGCTGCCAGTTTGCGCGCAGCACTGTCGTCCCCTGTCAGAAAGTAGGACCACGCAATGCGTTGTTGCCACTCAGTTCGTGCATCCGATGTCAACTGATCCTGATTGGCGACCAGCAATACCTCAGCTTCGACAGGGCTGTCATTCTTGATCAGCGGCAAAATCTGCGCGGCGAGTCCCCCGGCCGCGGGATCGCCTTCGGTTGTCGGCGTGCGACCCCTCCGCGGCGATGTGCCCAGCCACGACAACGCCCGGACTTCAGGAAGAAGTGGGACGGTCATTGCGCCGCGTGCACTGGCAAGGCGAACAAGAGACTGTGAATACGGCAAATCTGGTGCTGTGGTGGCGAGAGCAACAAGATCATTCACGTCGACTTTCGGTGATCCCTTAGCCGTAAAAATGATACCGCGGACCGCTGCATGAAGCGGACCTTGTTCCATCGCCGATAGCTTTGCGTTGGCGTCGGCCCACTTCGTGGCATCGATCAACGCAAATATTTCGCGATACCGTTCGCGCGCATTCGGCCCGAGTTGTGGCGGTAACGTCGTTGTAGCGTTAACAGCGCTTTCTGCAACCGCAACAGACGGCGAAGCCAGCGCCAAAATGAGCGAAATGGTTAGACCGGGCAAAACGGTTAAAGCGGCGGGAATATTCAAACGGGTTCCTTCGACAATAATCTCTGCATTTCAACCCACGCTGTCGCCTTCCGCGATTTCGACTCGGCAAACATGCGAGGATGAGCCGTGGCGATTACATGCATTGTGATGCCTAGGTGGTTAACGCTGTGTAACTTTCCGCGTGCGGCGGCGTCATCAATCCCGAGGATCGCACGGCTGGCTGCGCTCCCGACAAGCCACAATTGTTTCGGCGCGATCAAAGCAATGTGCTGCTTGGCAAGAACCGTGAGCGCGTGGATGCTTTCGTTGGACAACCGACCGGTCATCGGGCGGCCTGGGCATAGCGATGCGATGTAAACGGACGATCGACTGTGCCCGATTGCTGCGAGCATCTTTGCGAACACGGGGTCGCTTAACAGAGCGCCGGAATCAACATCGCTGGCATCGGGGTAATCCGTCAATATCATGAGATCGCTGGTCGGGTCTCCGGCAGGGCGAACACGCCGCGGAGCGGGACCCGCGTCGGCGATTTCACTCATCATGAGATGATCGACAAACGCCTCGAGCGTTTGCGGCCCGTGACGAGACGCCGCCGAAACCGGCTTAATCTTGGCTCCGGCGATTATTGCTGCTGCGCTTAGCCAATCTTGGGGCGTATCAGCGACAGCGACATCGACGCCGACATCCCGCCACCAGCCAAGGTAACTTTCGGCAGCAATGTGCTCGAAATTCTGCTGGTTAAGCACCATATCCCCTCAAAGCGGGTTCTTGACGTCGTGGTCAATGCAGGGAAGAGGCATGAGGGACAGCCCGTTACCCGCGCGCGGCAAAGTGTGGCGAAGGATTAGTGTAATGCGTGAACGTGAAGCAATGCCATATGATGTCGTCATCGTAGGCGCCGGCCCTGCAGGGATGGCGGCGGCAATACGGCTGAAACAGCTAAACGGTGACCTTTCTGTTTGTATCCTCGAAAAGGGATCCGAGGTCGGCGCGCACATCCTTTCGGGCGCAGTGATCGACCCAATAGCGCTCGACGAACTTTTGCCGACTTGGCGCGAAATGGGTTGCGCGATGGCCAACGTGCCTGTCGTTGACAATCAGCATTGGGTTTTGAGCGCGAAGAAGAAATATGCGCTGCCGCATCTGATGATGCCGGGATTTATGTCGAACAAAGGCACGTATACCGGCAGCCTTGGCAATCTGTGTCGTTGGCTGGCCGAGCAGGCCGAGGGGCTTGGTGTCGAGATTTTCCCCGGTTTTGCGGCGGCGGAAATTCTCTACAACGATGACGGCTCCGTAAAAGGTGTGGCGACCGGCGATATGGGCGTCGCACGCGACGGTTCGCTCAAAGCGGATTATCAGCCGGGGCTCGAACTCCACGCGAGGTATACCTTTTTTGCTGAAGGAGCGCGCGGACATCTCACAAAGCAGCTCAAGACAAAATTTGATTTAGAAGCAAACTGCCAGCCCCAAGTGTATGGTATCGGGCTTAAAGAGCTTTGGGATGTCGATCCCGCACTTCACCAGCCGGGCCGGGTCATCCATACGCAGGGCTGGCCGCTGTCCGACGCTTGGGGCGGCGGATTTCTTTATCATCAGGCGAATAACCAGATTGCCCTCGGTTTCGTTGTCGCGCTTGATTATAAAAATCCCTATCTTTCACCGTTTGAAGAGTTCCAGCGTTGGAAGCACCACCCCGACATCGCCGCGATTCTGAAAGGCGGCCGCCGTGTTTCCTATGGTGCGCGGGCGATCAACGAAGGTGGCTGGCAGTCCGTGCCCAAATTGGCCTTTCCGGGCGGCGCGCTGATCGGTTGCAGTGCGGGGTTCGTCAATGTCCCCCGAATTAAGGGCAGCCACACTGCGATGAAATCGGGCATGCTCGCCGCCGAAGCAGCGGCCTCCGCAATCGCAACTAATCGTGCATCCGATGAGCTCATTGAATATCAACCGGCTGTCAACGAAAGCTGGATTGCGACCGAACTGAAGCTGGTAAAGAATGCCGAGCCCTGTGTCGCGAAATATGGCAATGCCTTGGGTACGATCTTTGCCGGCACGGACATGTGGATGCGGACGCTGAAAATTGGTCTCCCCGTTACGATGAAGCATCACGCGGACCATACAACATTGTGGCGACGGGACCTGGTGGAGCCGATAGCCTACCCGAAGCCCGATGGCGTACTGAGCTTTGATAAGCTCTCGTCGGTGTTCATATCGAACACCAATCATGAAGAAGACCAGCCGGGCCACTTGAGGCTCAAAGACACGAGCGTGCCGATCACCATCAATTTGCCGCTTTATGACAATCCCGAACAGCGATATTGCCCAGCAGGTGTGTATGAAATCGTCGGGCGCGAAGAGAACAGTCCCAGACTTCAGATCAACGCCCAGAATTGCGTCCATTGCAAAACCTGTGACATCAAGGACCCGACGCAAAACATCGAATGGGTGGTGCCGGAGGGTGGCGGTGGCCCAAATTATCCAAACATGTAGCGCAACAATGCTTGTGGCTTTCTCCGTTAGCGACATTACCGGGCAGTTGTAGCCTATGCGAACCACCACAGCTTACGCCAAAATAAATCTCGCTTTGCATGTCCGGCGGCGGCGCAATGATAGCTATCACGAACTCGAGACGGTTTTTGCGTTTCTCGACGACGGTGATCGGTTGTCGATAGCGCCTGCCGAAAGTTTCGAATTTGACGATGGTGGTTTTTTTGGTGGTCAGGCTGGGCCGCCCGAAGCGAACTTGATAACGCGAGCGGCGCGACTGGTCGGGCAGGGCAAGTTGCCGCCCGTTCGCGTCACGCTCGACAAGCGTCTGCCTATTGCTGCCGGGCTTGGCGGTGGATCGGCGGATGCAGCGGCAACGCTCCGGTTGCTCGGTGCTTGCGACCGTCTCGACCTTGCGGCATTGCTTGGGGCTGACATCCCGGCCTGCATGGCAAGTATTCCGGTTATTGGTACGGGCACCGGAACGATATTGTCTCCAATTACAAACGACGTGCGCGGCCTCGCGTGCCTGATCGTTAATCCGATGGTGCCGCTACCGACCGGTCCGGTCTTTGATCGATGGGACGGCATCGATCATGGGCCAATATCCTCAGGCGGCGCGCGCGACATCATGCTGCGCGGGCGCAACGATTTAGAGCAGGCAGCCATCGCGCTGTGCCCCCTTATAGGCGAAGTGCTGGCGGCGCTCCGCGAGACCCATCCACTGATCGCCCGCATGTCGGGCTCGGGCGCAAGCTGCTTTGCTCTTTACGAAATCTACGACGATGCCGCCGTTCATGAAAAAGAACTTCGTGAACGGTTGCCTGCACATTGGTGGACGATGCTTGGACGGCTGCGATGAAATCGTGGCGGATTCAACCCGGGGCAGGTGACGTTCTCACTGTCGTTGATCACGCGTCCAATCATGTGCCGGAGGGCATCGATTTAGGGATCGATGCGAAATTTCTTGATACACATGTTGCGTGGGACATCGGCGCGGCGGAACTTGCGGTAACGCTTGGCTTTCCCGTGTTCCTTGCGACTATTTCGAGACTCGTCGTCGACATGAATCGAGAGGAGGACGCAAGCGGCGTCATTCCGGTCCACAGCGATGGGCTGGAAATCACCGGCAATATTGGGGAAAGGCGTTCAAGGATCGACGAGTTCTGGCGGCCGTATCACCACGCGCTCCGGCAGCATATCGCCATAATGCAGCCAAAACTGCTGGTCTCGCTGCATAGTTTTACTCCGCAGCTCGAATCCCGTCCGAACGAAGAACGACCTTGGGAGATCGGTATTCTTTATAATAATGATGACCGCGCCGCACGCATCGCGATCCCGCTTTTGCAAGCCGCCGGCGTCCATGTCGGCGACCAATTGCCTTATTCCGGCAAATCGTTGAATGCGACGATGAACCTGCATGGTGAAAGCACGCGAACGCCATATATCGGCATCGAAGTGCGGCAGGATTTGATAGCCGATGCTGCGGGTGTCGCAAAATGGGCGCACATCCTGCTTCCTGTCATCGAAAAATGCGCTAAGCGTTGAGAGCGAACGAGGGAGCCCGTTGGTCTTGATGCTCGAACAACGTGTTTTTTTTGGATTTGTCGTTGCTGTATCGCTGGCAATGGCTTGGATTACTGCGCCTTATTACGGTGCAATCCTGTGGGGCGTCGTAACGGCAATCGTATTCTGGCCACTCAATCGTGGCTTGCGTGAGGCACTGCCCAGGCGTCGTGGCACCGCCGCGTTTGCAACGCTTCTTGCCGTGATCGCCATTGTCATTGTCCCGACGATTATCATCGGTTCGCTGCTGATCGAGCAGGCGCTATCCACTTATGCTCAAATTGGATCACAAAAGATCGACCTGGGAAGGATTATTTCCGATTTCCGGTCCGGCCTTCCCCGACCGATCGCTGCATTACTCGACCGCGTCGGCTTTGGTGACATGCGTGCCATCGAGCAAAAGCTGACCAACGTCGCGACAAGCGGTGCCCGCATTGCAGCCGCACAAGCCGTAAATTTCGGGCAGGGTGCGTTCAGCTTTGCGATTTCGCTAGGGATCATGCTGTATCTCACGTTCTTCCTGTTTCGCGACGGCGCACGCCTGACCAGCACAATCGGCGTTCGTATACCGCTCGCCGTGCAGCAACGGCGCGACCTGTTCGAGAAATTTGCCACGGTCATTCGCGCCACGATCAAAGGCAGCATCGTTGTCGCCATCGTTCAAGGCGTCATCGGCGGTATTGTCTTCTGGTTTATCGGGATCGAAGCCGCGCTGCTTTGGGGCGTTGTCATGGGCTTTCTGTCGCTGCTCCCTGCCGTCGGCACTGGGCTGGTTTGGGTGCCGGTTGCCATCTACCTCTTTGCCACTGGCCAGACGTGGCAGGGGGCAGTCCTGACGGGTTGCGGGATCTTCGTAATCGGTATGGTAGACAATGTTCTGAGGCCGATACTCGTCGGCAAGGATACGCGGATGCCCGATTACGTCGTCCTCATATCGACCTTGGGCGGGATCAGCGTGATGGGCATCAACGGGTTTATTGTTGGCCCCGTGATTGCTGCGCTGTTTATATCTGCGTGGGACATCTTTCTTGCGGAGCGCAAAATCAGCATTGAATAGTGTGATTGTGTGTCGACGACAGGGGCGGCATAGAGCGCATCGGAGACGAACGTAGCCATGCCAACATTTGATAAATCAGAACTGCCCAGCCGACACGTGTCCGTCGGCCCCGAGCGCGCGCCGCACCGGTCTTATTATTATGCAATGGGGTTGACCGAGCAGGAAATTGCCCGTCCCTTTGTTGGCGTCGTGTCTGCAGGGAACGATTCTGCGCCTTGCAACACGACTCTCGATGCCCAGGCCGACATTGCTCGCAAAGGCGTCGAAGCGGGCGGTGGCATGCCGCGGCGATTCAACACGATTACGGTGACCGACGGCATCGCGATGGGCCATCAGGGAATGAAGTCCTCGCTTGTCAGCCGAGAGGTTATTGCAGATTCTATCGAACTGAGCGTGCGCGGCCACTGCTACGATGCGCTCGTTGGCTTTGCCGGCTGTGACAAGAGCTTGCCGGGCATGATGATGGCCATGCTCCGGCTTAATGTGCCGAGCATATTCGTTTACGGCGGATCGATCCTGCCAGGTCGGTTTAATGATCGCGATGTAACCGTAAAGGATGTGTTCGAAATCGTTGGCAGATATGCAGCCGGTGCCTGCCCGCTTGCTGAGTTAGAGGCGCTCGAAAAAGTTGCCTGTCCCGGACATGGAGCATGCGGGGGACAATATACGGCAAACACTATGGCCTGCGTTGGCGAAGCTATTGGTTTATCGTTACCGAACAGCAATATGGTGCCTGCCCCTTACGCATCGCGCGAACAGGTTGCCCATGCCGCCGGCGCGCAGGTGATGGAGCTCCTTGCGAGCAAAATCCGCCCACGCGATATCTGCACGCGCGAAGCGTTCGAAAACGCCGCACGCATTGTCGCTGCAACGGGGGGTTCGACGAACGGCGCGCTCCACTTGCCTGCGATGGCCAACGAAGCCGGGATCGACTTCGATCTCTTTGACGTTGCCGACATCTTCAAAACCACGCCGTATCTTGCTGACTTGCAGCCGGGCGGACAATATGTTGCACGCGATATGTTCGATGCCGGCGGCGTCTACATGTTGATGAAAACGATGATGAGCGCCGGATTGCTCCACGGCAATTGCATGACCGTGACGGGCAGGACACTCGGCGAAAACATCGATCTGGTGACGTGGAACCCTGACCAGAAAGTCATTTATGACGTCAAGACACCGATTACGCCGACCGGCGGTGTGGTCGGACTGCGGGGATCGCTTGCCCCCGATGGCGCGATCGTCAAAGTTGCCGGCCTTGCCAAGTTGCAGTTTACCGGTCCGGCGCGGGTATTTGATTGCGAAGAGGACTGCTTTGCCGCTGTCAAAGCGCGAACGATCCGAGACGGTGAAGTGATTGTCATCCGTTACGAAGGCCCGAAAGGGGGACCGGGTATGCGCGAAATGTTGTCGACGACAGCAGCGCTCTACGGGCTCGGCATGGGCGAAAGCGTCGCTTTGCTTACTGACGGTCGGTTTTCCGGGGCAACGCGGGGCTTTTGCATTGGCCATGTCGGCCCCGAAGCAAGTGATTGCGGGCCGATTGCGCTTGTCGAAGACGGCGACATCATTGCAATTGATGCCGAAGCAGGAACGATCGATCTGCTCGTCGATGACGCAATGATGGCCGCGCGCAGAGCGGCGTGGCTGCCGCGCGTCAACGATCATCAGGCAGGCGCACTGTGGCGCTATGCACAAAATGTCGGCCCTGCTTGGCAAGGCGCAGTGACGCATCCCGGTGCAAAGGCCGAGCGACATGTCTATGCGGATATCTAGTGTCTGGGCAACTTTCATCATGATCGGGTGCAGCGGCGATCCCGTCATTAACAACGGCTCGAGCGAGGCTGAAGCCATCTACTTGGTCGAATGTGCCGTGGGCGGCGCGAAGGCCTTCGTGACCGATTGCGCCTTTGAGCGAGGGGAGGGCACTGTTGTTACATTGCGTCATCGCAACGGTAGCTTCCGGAAGTTGATCATGGAAAACGACGGTACCATTGAACCGGCGGACGGTTCCGAAAACATCAGTGTCCGAACGCTGAACGATGGACGGACCGAAATCGGGATTGGAGAGGATAGCTACCGCCTTCCCGTAGCGCTCTGAACGCGGATAGTCTTATTGTGCGGATCGCCTCGCGCGGTGAAGGGGTGACTGCTGATGGACGGCATGCAAAGCTGGCGGCGCCGGGTGATCTGTTGCTTGCCGATGGGACGATCACAGCAGGGCCCGGTCGTGCGTTTCCGCCCTGTCGTCATTTCCCGGTCTGCGGCGGCTGCCAACTCCAGCATGTTAGCGATACGGCGTATGCGACCTATATCACCGGTCGCATCATTTCGGCGCTGAACGCACAGGGCATCGACGCGCCCCAGATCGATAAGGCGCACGTGTCACCACCGCGCACGCGACGCCGCGCATCAATGCGCGCGGAGCGGCGTGGCAAGCGAATAGTTTTGGGATTCAACGAGGCGGCGAGCAACGCAATCGTGGATCTGGGCGAATGCCATGTCATGCTTCCCGAGCTTTTTGCACTCCTGCGTCCGCTGCGAAGTTTACTGATCGCGATGCTGCCGGATAAAGCCAGAGCGGCAATCAAACTGAGCCGGGCCGATCAAGGCGTTGACCTGATGCTCGGTGGATTCGAGGTTCAAGGCCTCCATGGCATCGAGACTTTGGCAGCGTTCGGCAAGGCCAACAGCTTAGCGCGTCTGTCGCTTGACGAAGGTTTGGGGCCAAGCGTGCGGTATGCGCCGGGCGATGTCTCCGTCACGCTTGCGGGTGTGCCTATTGCACTCCCAGAAGGCGCATTTTTGCAAGCGACTGCCGACGGTGAAGCCGCACTTGTCAAAGCAGTGCAGTCGGCGCTTGCAGGGGCGGTTGAGGTCGCCGATCTCTTCGCCGGGCTCGGCACCTTTGCGCTCGCGCTGCCGGGCAAAGTGCACGCCGTTGAAGGCGCTCGAGACGCGGTGCTCGCTTTAATCGCGGCGCGGCGCGTTGCCGTTGAGCATCGAGACTTGTTTCGCAGACCGTTATCCGTTGCCGAACTCAGCCGATTTGACGGCGTGGTCCTCGATCCGCCACGAGCCGGAGCAAAAGAGCAAGTCGCTGCATTGGCCAAATCCACGATTCCGAAAATCGCGTATGTGTCCTGCAATCCCGCCACGTTTGCGCGCGATGCAAAGACGCTTGTCGATGGCGGCTATCGCCTCGAGCGGATAACACCGGTCGGCCAGTTTCGCTGGTCGACGCACGTCGAGCTCGCAGCCGCTTTTATCCGCTAGCGCGAAAATACGATCACAACGGCATGCGCGCAGAGCATCATCAAAGGCACTGTTCCGAGCGCATGTAGCGCAAAGCGCGTCGGAACGTGGTTTACGCTGACCTGCACCAGGCTGTGGGCAATGCGCAACGCGACATAAACCCACGCAAGTGTCGCGTTCAGCGTGTTCCCCGCACCGACAAATGCGAGACTAAGCGCAACCGCATAAAATATCGTTGGCTGTTCCATCAGATGGTTATAATTGTCAGCAGGCCATTGATCGCGGCCATTCAATCTGGCGCGGATGTCAGCGCCGACGCTGCCGATCATTGCGGTGTCCAGCATCCCTGCACGCTTCATTGCTGGCAGCCGTTTCGCGTACATCAATATCCACATCAGCATCGACCAGGCGGCGAGGACGACGACGGGTTTCAGAATTTCAGAGGTCATGAACTAAGCCGCCAAAGTCACGCGCACGGCACTGATTGCAAGCGCAATCAGGCAGATCGACGAAAGCAGGAAAAGGCCAAAGCGCAGCGGAATTGTATTCACCAGTGCCTGCCAGAGACTGTGCAAAATCCGCAATACCACATAACCCCAAGCGAACATTGTGTTGAGCCCTTCACCCGCGCCCGTCAGCGCAAGTATCCCGACCACAGCGTAAAACAGCGTTGGCTGCTCCATCAAGTGGGCATAGTTGTGGGATTTCCATGCGACCGTCGGGGGCACGTTCGGATCGATGTCCACGCCGCGCCCACCAGGCGCTGCTTTTGACAGATCCATCCCGATTCTGGACATAGCGGGCAGACGGGTTCCGGCCATCCACAGCAGCATGATCAGCGACCACAATATCAGCACCGCCGCAGGTGCGAGAATTGGACTGTTCATAAATAACCTTCCCGATTTAATGGGAAGGTTGCGCTAGTCGGTTGTGCTTTGCAACCCTTAGGCGAAGATTGCGCCCCATTTGCGCTTGGCACGGTTCTTCCACGCGCCGCGATGATAGGCGTCGCTCGCGAGAAGCGGCATGACGGAGCCGGCTTCGGCAAATACCATCTGCTCGATACCGGTGTTTACCTTGCCCCAGCTAGCCGCTTCCTGAAGCGTTGAGGAGGAACAGGCGCCATCGCGGACGTCGGCGACGGTGATCTGGACCGCATATTTATGCACTTGCACGTCGTCATGGCCGAGGATCTCGGCGCACACGACAGTATCTTGAATGAAGTTCTTGGGCACACCGCCACCGATCATAAGCAGGCCGGTGGTGCCGGCCTTGATCTTGATGTCTGTCAGTTCACGGAAATCGGCAATCGCGTCGAGAACCATATAGGGCTTGCCTGCTTTGGCGCGATCGACCTGATGCTTGACCAATCCAAAGCCGGCAGAACTGTCCACAAAGGCTGGGCAAAAGATCGGCACGTCGTGCTCGTACGCGAGCTTGACGAGGCTGTTGTCCTTTTTGCCATGCTCGACGAGGTATTTGCCCATTTCACGGATGAAGGCGCGGCTCGAATAGGGGCGCGGCTCAAGCGTTTCTGCGATTTCGAAGATCGTATGATCAACGTGCTGCAATTGCTCCTCGTCGATGTAGGTATCGTAGATGCGATCAATGAGCAGCGACCGCAGCGTATCGTCATCGGGCACCTCGAGCGCCTGATAATGTTTGTGACCAAGCCCCTCGAAGAAATCCATGTCAACAATAGTGGCGCCGGTCGCAACGATCCCATCGATCATGTTTGACCGCAGCAGTTCGGCATACAGATCCATGCAACCACCCGCGCTCGTGCTGCCTGCAATCACAAGGAAGATCGAGCAATCAGGGTCTTCGAGCATCTGATTGTAAATGCCTGTGGCGCGCGCAAGATCGCGGCTCGTGAAGCTCATCTTGCCCATTGCATCGATGATCGGCCGTGCGTCAAAACTCGTGATGTCGATATGTTCGACTTTGGTTGAAAGAAGCTCGGCTTTGCGTTGGGCATTGATCTGCGGTGTCATTGAATTTTCTCCGGTGCGACGCCCTGCGAAAACGGTGATTCCTCTGAAAAGGGACCACAGCTTTTGCTGAAAGTGCGATTGTTCTGTACGATGATTACAGCTTGACGACGTTCGACGGCAACCGCTGTTCGGCTTCGCCGTAAAGCGAAACCATTGGTTCGTCGCTCACTTCAATCGCTTCGACCGAACCGAACCCGTTGAAGCCGGTCCGCATGGCACAGCCATAAGCACCAAGCATGCCGATCTCGATATAATCGCCGGCCTTGACGTCAGCGGGGAGGTAGAACGGCCCCGCCATATGGTCCATATCGTCGCAAGTCGGACCGTAAAAGCTGAACGCCATGTCCTTTGCATTCGAATCTGGCTCGCGCAGTAATTCGACCGGAAAGCGCCAGCCGATGTGCGCCGCATCGAACAACGCGCCATAGGCACCGTCGTTGATGTACAGTTCCTCGCCACGCCGCTTTTCGACGCGAACGACAAGCGAAGAATATTCGGCAGAAAGAGCACGCCCAGGTTCGCACCACAGCTCAGAAGAATAGCTAACTGGCAAGTCTTCGAAGCATTTGTGAATTACATCGAAAAAAACTTCGAGCGGGGGCGGTTCCATGCCTGGATAGAACGATGGAAAGCCGCCGCCTACGTCCACGACATCGACAGTAACAGCCGCATCCACAATCGCCGCACGAACACGCTGCATCGCTTCGGAATACGCCGCAGGCGACATCGCTTGGCTGCCAACGTGGAAACAAATCCCGAGCGCGTCAGCAAGCTGGCGCGTCGCGATCAGAAGTTGCCTGACTTCCTGCGGTTCCGCACCGAACTTTGCGGCCAGACTAAGCTTTGAATGCTCGGATGAAACGCGCAAGCGAACGCACAGTGTCAAATCGGTGGCACCACCCGTTGCGCGCTCGATCTTTTCAAGCTCTTCCATTGTATCGAGCGAAAAGGTTCGGACACCGTGATCGTGATATGCTTCGGCAATTGCCTCTTCGGCCTTGACCGGATGCATAAAACACAAGGTGGCTTGCGGTAGCGTTCTTGCAACAAGGCGCACCTCGGCAATCGACGCAACGTCGTAATGAGTGATCCCGCTTTCCCACAATATCGTGAGCAGGTCCGGAGAAGGATTGGCCTTGACGGCATAAATCGATCGGCCCGGAAACTTCTCGACAAAGAAACGGGCAGCACGCGATGCAGCGTGCGGACGAGTGAGCGTTACCGGCTGGACCGGCTTTAGGGCAGTCGCTAGCCCCAGCGCGCTATGAAAATTGTGCAATTCAAGGGACCTCCAAATGGCTTTCGCCGGTCGTTAAGCTGCCTTGCGGTTGGAAGTCCCATGGGGCAGCAGGAAGGGCGCATTTATGGGGCACACAAGTTCAAGTAAAGTGTAATATATCGCGATCGCCGCAAAAGCGTCACAATAAGGTAAAAAGATGCGGAAACCAACGACAAAGGGTGTGGATATCGCGGCGAAGGCCATCGCTGCGATCCTGCCGCCGACCCCGTTATTCGGGATCGACATCGGGGGGACAACGGTGTTTGCCAAAGCCGAATCGTTGCAACCAACGGGTGCATTCAAGATCCGCGGCGCCTGGCACCGTCTGTCTGCGATGACTGTCGCTGAACGAGCGAACGGCGTTGTCGCATTTTCGTCAGGCAATCACGCGCAAGGTATTGCCTGGGCGGCGCAGCGGCTCGGTGTTGCCGCCGCAATTGTGATGCCGAGGGACGCACCCGTCGCAAAGATAGAGGGCACACGCGCTTTGGGGGCTGAAATCATTCTGTATGATCGCCTGACACAGAGCCGCGAAGCCATCGCGACCGATCTCGCAAAGCAACGGGGAGCCACCGTTGTGCCGAGTTTTGACGATCCATGGGTTGTCGAAGGTCAGGGCAGCGCCGGCATCGAGGCAACCACTCAGCTCACCGAGCGCGGGCTGCCATCCCCCGATCTTATCATCGCTTGCTGCGGCGGCGGCGGGCTGGCTGCGGGTCTGACTCTTTCTTGCCCCGATGCACGGATGATCGTCGTCGAGCCGGAGGGATGGGACGACATGACGCGTTCGCTGGCTTTGGGACACATCGTCCCCGTCGTCGCCAACCCGCCGCCGACCCGATGCGACGCCTTGCAGACGTTGCGCGTGTCCGATCTGACGTTCGGCATCCTGAAGGCACATGGCGCGACGGGGGTGGCAGTTACGGAGGCGGATGTCGACGACGCGATAAGATTTGCGTTTGCGAAGCTCCGCGTTGTTCTCGAGCCGGGCGGGGCAGTGGCTTTAGCGGCATTGCTGAGTGGAAAAATCATGCCCACGTCACGGACGCTGATCACGCTTTCGGGCGGTAACATCGACGCTGCCCAATTTGCCGCTATATTGTCGCGATGACATTCGGCTTGATCCTGTTGGCGGTTGCAATGCTCGGGGCGACGGCGCTGGCATTCGGTGGATATGTATTGCTCCGCAACGGGACCGACAAAAAGCGGGGCTGGCTGATGATTCTTGCTGCCGTTGTTTTAATCGGGAATGTCCTGATCGTGACGGTTTAGCGGTCCGGCAGATTATCCAGCGTCCGGCGAATTTCCATCAGCGTGCGTGCTGTGACCCGCAGATCGGCTGCATCGATCTCCGCCACGACCGGGGCAATGTCCGGCGCCATGTTTTCCAGAAGTAGTTTATGTTTGCGCTGCCCTGCTTCCGTAACCCGAACACAGGGATCAGCGGCCTCATCTGTCGCAATAAAACCCCGCCGCACAAGACTTTCGACGGTCTCACGCATGGCTTCGACATCGACCTGAAAACACCAGGCAAGCCCCGAAAGCCGCTCTTCGCCCTTGTTCAGCCGACAGAAAAAGTTCAGCACGCCGAACTGTGGCGCCGAAAGATCATAATATTCGCGTGGCTCGAATCGCGACCGTACCAGATGCTCGATTATGGCAACTTCGGTAAACAGGTCAAGAAGCACCGGTTTAAGCGCTGGATCATAGTCGACTGGTTCGTCGTTCATCATGTTACCGGATCGGCGAATCCGGCGCGAGCCGCATATCGAGATAGCGGTCCACCGACTTCATCAACTCAACTTGCTCATGTTCGAAAAAGTGGTTTGCGCCACGAATTTCATCATGATGAATCGTAATGTGCCGCTGCGTCCGCAGCTTGTCGACCAGCTTTTGAACGGCATTTGCCGTCACCACTTCATCCCCAGTGCCCTGAATGATGATCCCGGACGAAGGGCAGGGCGCGAGGAACGTAAAATCATACATGTTTGCCGGCGGAGCAATCGAAATGAAGCCCTTGATTTCGGGCCGACGCATCAGGAGTTGCATCCCGATCCATGCTCCAAAGCTGAACCCGGCGATCCAAGTCGTCTGCGCTTCGGGATGGATCGATTGCACCCAATCGAGCGCCGACGCTGCGTCGGACAATTCGCCGACGCCATTATCAAATACGCCTTGCGATTTGCCGACGCCGCGAAAGTTGAAACGCAGCGTGGCAAAGCCGCGCCGGACAAACGTCTGGTAGAGCGACTGGACGATACGGTTGTTCATCGTGCCCCCGCCCTGCGGATGCGGATGAAGAATCATGGCAACCGGCGCGCGCGGGCGGGGCCCAGGATTGAAACGGCCTTCAAGGCGACCTTCCGGCCCCGGAAAAATAACTTCGGGCATGGGCACTTTCTGTAAAATCGGTTCACGCGCCAAAGAAGTCACGCGTTGCGGTCGGGGCCTATATAGGCAAGGAGGGCGCAAGAGCAACGATAACGGATACCACGTATTTGGCCGAGCGGCTTTATCTCGATCACGCAGCAGCAACGCCGGTTTCGGCAGTCGCAAGGACGGCGTTTGCTGAAGGTATGGCGCGCTGGGCCAATCCGTCATCGCCGCATGCAGAAGGCAGAGCCGCACGGGCAGCGCTGGAAGAAGCGCGCAACCGGATCAAGTCCGCGCTGGATTGGGATGGCGAAGTCCTCTTTACCAGCGGAGCAACCGAAGCAATTATGATCGGGTTGCAACGAGCGGACTGCGATGCCGTCCTGGTGAGCTCAACCGAGCACGAGGCTGTGCATCGCGTCGTACCGAAAGCCTACATCATCCCGGTCGGCAGTGACGGTCTTGTCGCGCATGATACGCTTGTGGGTCGGCTTGGCGCTCTCGGCGCGCGACGGCCACTTGTAGCGATCCAGTCGGTGAATAATGAAACGGGCGTTCAACAGCCACTCGGCGTGCTGGCCGGTGTCGTGCGCGCCGCGAAAGGGCATCTCTTCGTTGATGCGTCCCAATCAGCCAGCAAAGCGCCGCTGCCCAGCGCTGACATGATTGCAATCTCGGGGCACAAATTTGGCGGGCCTCCCGGTGTTGGTGCACTTCTTGTTCGTGACTTGGCATTACTGTCGCCGAGTGGCGGGCAGGAGCGTGGATATAGGCCTGGAACAGAAAATCTCCCTGGCGTCCTGGGGATGGCTGCCGCGATCGAGACGTCTTATGGCTGGATCGAACGGGCGGGCGAACTCCGCGCGCATCTTGATGCGGCCATCGAAAGCAATAGCGGTCAGATCGTCGCGAAGGGTGCCCCGAAACTCGCGACAGTGTCGTGTTATCGCATGCCGGGCGTTACGGCGTCGGCTCAGCTTATCCAGTTCGACCTCGCCGGTATTTCGGTGTCCGCTGGCAGCGCATGTTCGTCTGGTAGCTTGAAAAGCAGCCATGTGTTGGCTGCAATGGGCTGGAGCGAGGCCGACGCCAGTGAAGTCATCCGTGTTTCGTTCGGGCCCGAAACCAACCGCGCCGATATCTATCGTTTCATCGATGCGTGGAAGCGCATCGCCGGGCAAACCCGATGATTTATCTCGATTATCAGTCAACAACCCCGCTTGCGCCCGAAGCGCGCGAAGCGATGTTGCCGTGGATGACAGCGGATGGATCCGCCAACCCGCATGCTGCTCATGTTTCCGGTAGGTCAGCAAAAGCTGCCGTCGAACTCGCGCGCGAACAGATTTCTGCACTGCTGCCTGGCGGGGGCCATCTCTATTTTACCAGCGGCGCGACCGAGGCGCTTAATATGGCACTGAAGGGTGTTGCGGCTCGCCGCTTTGCTTTCGGCGCAACCGAGCATGCAGCGGTAAGCGACACATGCAAATGGCTGGGAGCAAGCGGTCGATCGGTCGCTGTCCTTCCCGTCAATTGCTTGGGGCTTGTTGACGCCGGAGACGTCAAGGACGTGGACGTTGCGGCCATCATGCTGGTCAACAACGAGATCGGCACCATCAACGACGTCGCGGCCTGCGCCGCTGCAGCGCATGATTGCGGCGCCCTACTGCTTTGCGACGCCGTGCAGGGATTTGGCCGAATTCCCATTCCAAAAGCGTGCGATATGGTTGCGATTAGTGCGCACAAGATTCACGGACCAAAGGGAATAGGCGCTCTGTGGATCCGAGACGGTCTTGCCATCGAACCGCTGCTGCATGGCGGCGGGCAGGAAGGTGGCGTGCGATCCGGAACGCTTTCGCCCGCGCTTTGCGCTGGTTTCGGCATTGCGGCGTCACTTGCTCGACAGCATTTTAGGCGCGATGCCGAACTAATCGAAACCTTATGGGCACTGGCATCAAAAAAATTGACGCAATGGCACATCAACGGTTCGCAGACGTCGCGCTATAAGGGCAATCTCAGCATAAGGCGCGAAGGGCTGGACGCTGGACGGCTCATTTCTGATCTTCGTCATATTGCTATTTCCGCGGGATCTGCGTGTGCCAGCGGCTCGGGGCGCCCGAGCCATGTTTTGAAAGCAATCGGGTTAAGTGATGCGGAGGCGCGGTCGTCAATAAGGATCGGCTTTGGTCGCTATACGACTGCGGCAGAACTGTGCGACGCTCTTGATTGCATTAATGATGCGGCTGACCATCAACAGATGATGGCTGCATGATCAGCATCAACTTTGTGAGCGCCGACGGGAGCATCACGCGGACAACTAATGCCATCGCTGGCGATAGCCTGCTCACCGTGGCGCAAAATTTCGATCAGCCGCTCGAAGGCACTTGCGAGGGCCAGATGGCTTGTTCGACGTGCCATGTCATCGTCGCCGCCGCCGACTTTTCCCGCTTGTCGCCCGCACGTGAAGAAGAAGAAGATATGCTTGACCTCGCCACTGGCGCCACGCGGACAAGCCGTCTTGCCTGTCAGATTATCCTGACAGAAGCGATGGATGGGTTGACTGTCCGCATTCCGCCCGAGAGCCGGAATATGCAGGGACGTTGATTTAATTTTCCGTTTGCACCATGTGCGCGCTCGGAAGTCGGGCGGACGGTGTTCTCGCCAACCTGGTCAGATCCGGAAGGAAGCAGCCACAACGAATTCACGCCGGGTCGTTCCGGCTTCCACTGCCAAACCCTCTGGCGACGGCGAACACGATAGACAGTATGTTCGCCGTGCCATCACATGGCTTTGCCGGAACCTGCGAACGCGCTAGGCTGACATAAATGACGAACACTCAACCCTATCGAGTCCTCGCGCGCAAATATCGTCCCCAGACATTCGCCGAACTTATCGGACAGGACGCGATGGTGCAGACGCTCGGCAATGCGATAAAACGCAACCGGGTGGCGCACGCCTTTCTGCTGACTGGTGTACGCGGCGTTGGCAAGACATCCACCGCGCGACTGATCGCAAAAGCACTGAACTGCATCGGCGTAGACGGGCAGGGTGGGCCCACGATCGAACCATGCGGGACTTGTGAACCCTGCATTGCAATCGCGGAGGGTCGGTTCATCGACGTTATCGAGATTGATGCTGCGTCGAACAACGGCATTGAAAGCGTCCGGGAAATGACCGACGCAGTGCGATACGCCGCCGTCTCCGGGCGCTACAAGATTTACATCATCGATGAAGTCCACATGCTGTCAAAGCCAGCTTTCAATGCGCTTTTGAAGACCCTCGAAGAGCCACCGGCGCATGTTAAGTTCCTGCTCGCAACGACCGAGATCGACAAGGTGCCGGTCACTGTATTGTCGCGGTGCCAGCGCTTCGACTTGCGGCGCATCCCTGTCGAGAAACTCGCCGCCCATTTTGCGATGGTTTCGGAAGCTGAATCAATCGCTGCTGACCCGGAAGCACTGGCGCTTATCGCACGCGCTGCGGAAGGATCGGTGCGTGACGGGTTGTCGATCCTCGATCAAGCCATTGCGCATGCCGATCTGGAGGGCGCAGGCACCGTCAGCGCTTTGCAAGTGCGCCAAATGCTGGGTTTGTCGGACCGCAGTTCAGTTCGGCAGTTATTTGGCATGATTCTGGCGGGCGAGAGCGCACGGGCGCTGACGAAGCTCGCACAACAGCGCGATCTCGGTGTCGATCCAAAAGTCGTGCTGCGTGGATTGCTCGAGATTGTCCATTCGACCAGCCGGACAAAAGTCGGGGCACCAGAAGATGCTGCCCAATCCGAGGAAGAAAAAGCAGCAATTGGCGAATGGGCATCAAAAATGTCTTTTGCGACATTGCATCGACTTTGGCAGCTTTTGCTTAAAGGTCATGACGAAGTGGTTCAGGCCGTCGATCCGAACGAAGCTGCAGATATGTCAATTTTGCGCGTGATCTACGCCATTTCCATGCCCGATCCTTCGGACATTGCCCGGATGATCCAGGGTGGGGCTCTATCTGGATCACCGGCAGTAGCACCAAGCACGCCTCCCGCGCCTAATTTTCCGGCGACCTTTGCCGATATGATTTCGTTGGTCGAGAAAAATGGAAAGCACCTGCTTGCCCAGCAGCTCAGAGATGATGTTGGTGAAATTCGATATGCGCCGCCGGAACTGGCCATTCGCCCGGCGCGACCGTTCGATACGCGAGAACTGGTGCAAGTGCTCAAGGCAGCGACTGGCGTAGCATGGACCGTCGCAACCGAGGATGCGCTCGCGAAGCCTTCTTTGCGTGACCAGGACATTGCCATCGAAGCCGCTGCACGGGATGCAATACTTGCAGAGCCGATCATCCGGGCCGCAATCGAATATTTTCCCGGTGCCAAGTTAGCCGGCTGGACAAACGAACGGAGTAAATAAATGAATTCGATCGATGACATCTTGAAAATGGCGGCAAATGTGCAGGAAGAACTGACAAAGGCTCAAGCGAGCCTGGATACGATCGAAGTCGAGGGCGTCTCGGGCGGCGGCATGGTCAAGGTGAAAGCAACGGCGAAAGGTCGGATCTTAGGCGTCAGCATCGATGATTCGTTGATGAGCATCGGTGAGAAAGTAATGCTTGAAGACCTCGTCACGGCCGCTTTTAACGATGCGCGCGCCAAAGCCGATGCAATATCGGGCCAAGAGATGGGCAAAATGACGTCAGGCCTGCAGCTGCCACCGGGCTTCAAATTGCCGTTCTAGCGCAGACAGCTGTCGAGCTTTCCCCGCCCGACTATCCCCGTGCGTGCTGCAATGGAATTGCCGTAGCGTCGGGTATAACCCTGAGGCACGACCGCGCCGCGCTTCTTGGGAAGCGGCAGAACAGCGGCGATCCGTGCAACTTCCGTTGTCGTCATTTGGCTCGCATCGTGGTTGAAGTAACGGCGCGCACCGGCGTTGACGCCGTAGGTTGCGATCCCCGTTTCGGCGACATTCAAGTAAACCTCCATGATACGCGCCTTGCCCCACAGATTTTCGATCAGCAGCGTGAACCAAGCCTCGAGTCCTTTGCGGAAATAGCCGCCGCCCTGCCATAAAAAGGCATTTTTTGCCGTTTGCTGGCTGATGGTCGATCCGCCGCGAATGCGACCGCCGCGGGCATTGCGCTTCATTGCCAATTCGATGGCTTCACGATCAAACCCGTTATGCGTGCAGAATTTTGCATCTTCGGCGGCGATCACAGCCTGAGCCATTTTCCGGTCAATCCGAGAGAGCGACATCCATTCGCGCGAAATATCCTCGCCGCGCATCATGTCGCTCACCATTGTAAACGTAAGCGGTGGGGGGACAAATCGGTAGATCAGAACCCACAGAACCGACGCGGCCACGAAATAAATCAGTAGTTTTACGACAAAAGAACTCACTCGAAAGGCTGCCCCCCGCGATTTTTTCACGCGAGCGCCAGTGTTCCGTTGGCTTGGGAAATCCGGATCATGGCCTTTTGCAACTTGTCGAACGCCCGCACTTCGATCTGCCGAACCCGCTCCCGCGACACGCCATAAACTTGGCTCAACTCCTCCAGCGTTTTGGGCTCTTCGATCAAGCGGCGCTCGGTCAGGATGTGCTTTTCGCGCTCGTTCAGATCATCCATTGCTTCGGCGAGCATCGCATGACGGTAGACGCGTTCCTGACTGTTGCCGATCTCTTCATCCTGCAACGGCGAATCATCTGCCAGCCAGTCCTGCCACTGGCCCTCGCCGTCTTCATTGGTGCTGACATTCAACGACGTGTCACCGCCCATCGCCATGCGACGGTTCATGCTGACGACTTCGGCTTCGGTTACACCCAGATCAGTAGCAATTTTCTTCACGTCTTCGGGGCGCAGATCGCCATCCTCGAAAGCCTCGAGGTTGTTCTTCATGCGTCGAAGATTGAAGAAGAGCTTTTTCTGCGCAGCTGTCGTGCCCATTTTTACAAGGCTCCAACTTCTCAAAATAAACTCCTGAATCGAAGCGCGTATCCACCACATAGCGTAAGTTGCCAGACGAAAGCCTCGATCGGGCTCAAATTTCTTGACGCCCTGCATGAGCCCGATGTTGCCTTCCGAAATCAATTCGGAAACAGGCAAGCCGTAGCCCCGAAACCCCATAGCAATTTTCGCCACCAGCCGAAGATGCGACGTCACGAGACGTTCGGCCGCTTCAGCGTCGCCATGCTCCTGAAAGCGTTTCGCCAGCATATACTCCTCTTCCGGCGTCAGAAGCGGAAATTTCCTTATCTCGGACAAATAACGATTGAGGCTCGCTTCGCCGCCTAGTGCGGGAATTGTCGCAGGAACGTTGCTTTTACCGGCCATGATGACCCTTTATCTCGCGGAACACCGAGCGATATAGCGCGGCGATTGTATATTCTATAGCCCAAGTGCCTTGAGCAATCGCTGCATATCGTCAGGCATTTCGCTTTCAAACTGCAAAGTTTCTCTACTAACCGGATGCACAAAGCCAAGTTCCGCTGCATGAAGCGCTTGACGCTTGAAATCGATGTTATCGAGGACGGAACGGTGGTGCGGGCGCGTGCGGCCATAGACGGGATCACCGAGCAGTGGATAGCCAATCGAGGTCATATGCACGCGAACCTGATGCGTTCGTCCCGTTTCCAACCGGCATTCGATCAGCGCAGCGTCGTTCTTTAGTGGCATGGTGAGAGTGTAGTGGGTAACGGCTCGTTTTCCCCGGGCCTGTATTGCCACCTTCTTTCGGTCATGCGGGCTGCGGGCAAGCGGCGCATCGACGCTACCAGACGTCGGTATGCCCGCAACAAGCGCCTTGTATCGCCGATCGATGCTGTGCGCAGCGAACTGAGCTGACAGCCCTTCATGTGCAGGGTCGGTCTTTGCAACCACAAGCAATCCGGAGGTATCCTTATCGATGCGGTGAACAATTCCGGGCCGAGCAACGCCGCCAATGCCCGATAGGCGTCCCGCACAATGATGAAGTAAGGCGTTCACGAGTGTCCCGTCGAAATTACCTGCGGCGGGATGAACCACAAGGCCCGCTGGCTTGTCGACTACAAGTAGATAATCGTCTTCGAAAACCACTGTCAGTGCGATATCCTGAGCGATGTTATGTGCCGGTTTCGGCTCGGGTATGTCGATCGTAAAATCGTCACCGCCAGAAACTTTTGTCGCTGGATCACGCAACAGCCCTGTTTGACGGTGCACATGCCCGGCCGAGATGAGAACCTTCAGCCGTTCTCGAGACAGCATCGGCACAGCAGCAGCAAGCGCACGGTCAACCCGCCAGCCGTGCTGTGCGTCGTCGATGCGGACCGAAATGGTAGACTGCGCGCCGCTCATCGCTAAACCATGTGACCATGGTGCTGCGCATATCAAGCAAATTGCACGGCAGGCTGCTTGCAATTGCCGCAGCGTCGCCGGACGCTGAAGTTTGCGGCTTGCTCGTCGGCCGTGATCGGGTCGAGCACATCATACCAACCGCTAACGTTGCGCTTGATCCGCGCCGCTGCTTTGAAATCGAATCTGAAGTGCTGTTTGCTGCGCTGCGCGTCGAGCGAGCAGGGGGCTATAAGGTGCTTGGCTATTATCATTCGCATCCGACAGGTTCGTCGACACCATCAGCGACCGATACGGCGCAAGCGACCATCGACGGGCGTGTGTGGCTTATTATGGCCGAGGGGCGTGCGGCAGCGTGGGCGTTGAACGAGGCCCGCGTGTTCGAGGCGATTGAATACGAAATATCGGATTAAACGCGCGCCCAAGGTACTGTGTTGGAAATATCACGTTGCTGTTGTAACCATGCAACGATGCGGGCACGAATGGCACATTTACGAAGGCGCTTGACCGTCGTGGTTGGGCGACGACGCTGGGTGCCTTATGTCGAAATCGGCACTGCGGCACTGCTGGTTCTGATAATGACGATGAGTTACTTGATCCTTGCCCAGGGCGCGCCGGGTCAAAAACTGCTGACCCCGCCAGTCGTCGCTTTCATGCTCGTTGCAAATCTTCTGCCCGCGATTGCACTTCTTGTTTTAATCGGACGACGCGTGGCAAAACGGCGAGCCGCTGCATCGCCGGTCGGCGGGGGAGGCCGCCTCCATGTCCGCCTTGTCGGCATATTCTCGTTGATTGCCAGCGTGCCGATGCTGCTCGTGGTCGTCTTTTCGTCATTGCTCTTTCAATATGGCGTCCAGTTCTGGTTTTCCGATCAAGCACGCGGCATGCTGCAAAACGCAAATAGCTTGGCGCAAGGCTATTATCAGGAAAAGCGCCAGAATGTTGCCAACGAAACAGCGACGATGGCCGGCGACCTTCGCAACTATCTCGACGAAACGGGATCATCAACGCAGTCGCCGGCATTCGCAGAAGGGTACGCTCTACAGGTTCTCGGACGAAACTTGAGCGAGTCGGCGATCATAGAAATCGCGCCGTCGGGCCCGAAAACAATTGCGATGGTCAATCCCGACGCACGTCCTGTTGAGCAGAGAGTGTCGTCTGCAATCCTTTCCGAACTTGCTGCCGGTAAAGCTGTTGTGGTTTCCGACAGCACGGACCGTATCGAAGCTGTCACGCGCTTGTACCCGGGGAAGAGCATTTATCTTTACGCGTCGCGCATCTCTGATCGGCAAGCATTGATGCAGACGACGCGAGCCAAAAATGTGCTCGCCGACTATGACAGCCTGCTCGATCGATCGCGGCGGTTGCAGCTACAGTTCAACGCAGCCCTGTTCCTGATCTCGTTACTGATCGTTGGAGTGGCAGTCTGGATCGCCTTGAGCGTTGCGGACCGTCTCGTCAGGCCAGTGGGCGAACTCGTCGGCGCATCGCGAAAGGTTGCTGCGGGTGATTTGTCGGCGCGTGTTGCTGCCCCGAGCAGTCGCGACGAAGTGGGCACACTGGCGACGGCATTCAACACGATGACCCGACGACTTGAAGCGCAGACCAGCGCTCTGGAAGGTCGTCGCGCGCTTATCGAGGCTGTGCTGGCTGGGGTCTCTGCAGGCGTGATCTCCGTCGATAACGAGCGAACCGTCAGATTGATCAATACATCCGCACAGGCGCTTCTGGCGACCGAAGGCACAGAACCGGTTGGGTTGGCACTTAACATACTGGCACCGGAACTCGATGCAGCGATCGACAGGCGCGAGCGCGAAACGATCATTCAACTGGCATCGGGTGCCGAACTCCGCACATTAGCTGTCAAGATTGTAAGCGATGAGCGCGGGCATATTCTCACCTTCGACGACATCACGCAGCAATTGCTCGATCAGCGGCGCGCGGCATGGTCAGATGTTGCGCGGCGCATTGCCCATGAAATCAAAAACCCTCTGACGCCGATACAGTTGGCTGCTGAACGACTGAAGCGGCGCTACGCGTCGGAGATTACGTCAGACCCCGCAACTTTTACCCGTCTCACCGACACAATTGTTCGACAGGTCGGCGATTTACGGCGGATGGTCGACGAATTCTCCTCGTTTGCGCGGATGCCCAAGCCTGTGTTCCGCGAAGAGTATCTCGTCGATATCGCCCGGCAGGCGTTGTTTCTTCATGAAGTGGCGCACCCCGCGATCACGTTCACGCTCGAAGCATCCGACCAACAACCGATCATGATATGCGATCGGCGCCAGCTTGGTCAGGCACTGACCAACATCGTAAAAAATGCAGTCGAAGCCATTGCCCAGCTGCCCGATGGTGAAAACGCCACAGGCAGTATTGCAATGGCGATAATGGTGTCGCCCGACGGCATGATTTGTATCGAAATCGCGGACAGCGGTGTCGGCTTGCCGATTGAGCGCGACCGGCTGGTAGAGCCTTATATGACGACGCGAGCGGGCGGGACGGGGCTCGGCCTGGCTATCGTCAAAAAGATTGTTGAGGAGCATTTGGGCACAATGGCGTTTTCGGATCGCCCGCGCGGCGGCACAATCGTAAGCTTATGGTTCGATCCCGGTCTGCTGCAGCCCCTGATCGGAGGCAGCGAAGAACCGTCAGACGAGCCTCTGCCATCCGATCTTGCCCGGGTCGGGATTAACTGATGGCGCTTGATATTCTCGTTGTCGACGATGAGCGTGACATCCGTGATCTGGTCGCCGGCGTTCTTGAAGATGAAGGCTACACAGCGCGGACAGCTGCAGACAGCGACGCCGCCCTTGCTGCGATTGCCGAGCGGCGTCCGAGCCTCGTGCTGCTGGACGTCTGGTTGAAGGGATCGCGCCTTGACGGCCTCGACCTGCTTGATGTGTTGAAGGCGAATGATCCATCGCTTCCGGTGCTCGTCATCTCGGGCCACGGCAGTCTTGATACAGCAGTGGCGGCTATTCGACGGGGTGCTGTCGACTTCATCGAGAAGCCCTTCGAAGCTGAACGCCTGGTATTGCTGGTCGAGCGCGCAACCGAAACCCAGCGATTGCGGCGTGAAAACGAAGTGCTCAAAGCACGTAGTGGTGGCGATGACGAACTGAACGGAGTGTCGGGCTCCATCAATGCCGTACGCGCGACGCTAAAGCGCGTGGCTGGTACAGGGAGCCGCGTATTGATTACGGGGCCTGCCGGCGTCGGCAAGGAAGTTGCCGCCAGACTGTTGCACAGCTGGTCGAACCGATCACCGGGGCCCTTCATTGTCGTAAGCGCCGCCCGAATGGAGCCCGAACGCGTCGAAGAGGAGTTATTCGGATCGGAGGACGGCAGTGACTTGATTCGCCCTGGCCTGCTGGAACAGGCGCATGGCGGCACGCTGTTTCTCGATGAAATCGCCGACATGCCGATAACCGCGCAGGCTAAAATCCTTCGCGTACTGACCGACCAGAGTTTTGTTCGTGTCGGAGGGTCGCGCACTGTCCGTGTTGATGTGCGGGTCGTGTCGGCGACGTCGCGGATATTGGCAGACGAGATCGCATCAGGGCGCTTTCGCGAAGATCTATATTATCGTTTGAATGTCGTTCCGGTTCACTTGCCGCCGTTGGCCGAGCGTCGCGAGGATATTCCGCCATTGGTCGAGCACTTTTTGGCGCGCTACGCAGCTGAGCGTCGGGTCGGGACGCCAGAAATCGCCGCCGACGCTCTAGCTGCATTGCAGGCTTATGCATGGCCAGGCAACGTTCGCCAATTGCGCAACATCGTCGAGCGGGTCATGATTCTGGCACCCGGCGATCGGCTGAGGCAAATCGATATTGACCTGCTCCCGCCGGAAGTTCTTGGCGAACCCGTGGTTGGCCATGGTAGTGCCAGTATCGGCATTATGGGTACGCCACTTCGAGAGGCACGCGAAACGTTTGAACGCGAATATCTTCGTGTGCAGATCCGACGCTTTTCCGGCAATATTTCAAGAACGGCAAGTTTTATTGGCATGGAGCGGTCCGCATTACACCGCAAGCTGAAAATCCTTGGTATTGCCGATATCAAAGAAGGTGATCAGTAGCACCTTTGCAAAAACGCAAAATTTGCTATCACGGGCTCAGGTCGCACGAGCGGCTCAATCTGCGGAACTATGTTTTCCGCCAAAACCCGAAGGCGAAGCCATGGCAGACAAGCCCAACAATCTACAGGATTTGTTCCTGAATTCGTTACGCAAAGCAAAAACGCCGGTGACGATGTTTTTGGTCAAAGGTGTCAAACTTCAGGGTATCATAACCTGGTTCGATAATTTTTCGGTGTTGCTCCGCCGCGACGGACAATCGCAACTAATTTACAAACACGCGATCTCAACCGTGATGCCGGCAAACCCGCTGGACCTTGCGCCCGTTGCTGCGGCATTTGCGGAAGATACCAGCAAACCCAAGCAGCTGCAGGATATTTTTCTGACGGCCGTGCGTCGCCAGAACAACCCTGTGACAATGTTCCTCGTCAACGGCGTGATGCTTCAAGGCGAGATTGCAGCCTATGACCTTTTTTGCATGTTGCTTCAGCGCGACGGGATGGTCCAACTTGTTTACAAACATGCTGTTTCAACAGTCCAACCCGCACACCCGCTCAATCTTGCCGAAGAAGGTACAGACGATGAGGATTAATTCCACGTTTTGACAGGGTTTGAACTTCAGCGCGAAGAAGGCCTTACCCGCGGGGCGAGGGCCGTCGTAATTTACCCGGACCGGCGCAAAGGCGGCTCGCGTAATGTCGCGTCGCGTCTTGCTGAAGCTGCGGGCCTTGCCCAAGCGATCGGAATCGACGTCGTTGATCGGGCCGCGCCGCATGTCCGCGCGCCCAAAGCATCAACATTGTTTGGCAGTGGCCAGATTGAGGCAATCACCGCCAGGCTGCGCGCTCACGACGCTGAACTTTTGATCGTCGACGGCTCGCTGACACCAGTTCAGCAACGCAACCTGGAAACTGAAACAAAGTCGAAGGTCATCGACCGCACTGGGCTTATCCTCGAGATCTTTGGTGAGCGCGCGGCGAGTGCCGAAGGACGCCTGCAGGTCGAACTTGCCCACCTCGATTATCAGGCAGGAAGGCTTGTGCGCAGTTGGACTCACCTCGAACGACAACGCGGCGGTTTCGGTTTCCTCGGTGGTCCCGGCGAAACCCAGATCGAAGCAGACAGACGCTTGATCCGTGATCGAATGGCCAAGCTGAGGCGCGATCTTGACCAGGTCGTCCGGACACGCGGCTTGCATCGCGAACGGCGCAAGCGCGCACCATGGCCCGTCGTCGCTCTCGTCGGCTACACGAATGCCGGAAAGTCGACACTCTTTAACCGTCTGACGGGAAGTGACGTCATGGCGGAAGACCTGCTTTTTGCAACGCTCGACCCGACAATGCGCGAGATTTCGCTGCCCGGACTGTCGAAGATCATCCTGTCAGATACCGTCGGGTTCATCTCTGACTTGCCAACACAGCTTGTCGCGGCGTTCCGGGCGACGCTAGAGGAAGTAACCTCGGCTGACCTGATCGTGCATGTCCGCGATATCTCGCACGCGGACAGCGATGCCCAAGCTGACGACGTTGCCGAAGTGCTTGCCGATCTTGGCGTGTCGGGCGCTGACAAGGGCACCCCCGTTCTGGAAATCTGGAACAAGATTGATCTCCTCGATAACGACGATCGCGAGCGTCTTCGCGCGGAATGCAGCCGCCGTGATGATGCTGTCACAATTTCTGCAATCACAGGCGCTGGTATAGACGCGCTGCAACTCATGCTTGCTGATCGACTGACAGTCGCGCGGCGGGTCCGCCATATCGAATTGGCGCCGAATGACGGAGCTGCACGGGCATGGCTACACGCACACGGCACGGTCGAGCGAGAGCGCAGTGCAGATGGCACAGCTTTGATTTCCGTACGCCTGAGTGACGCCGATTTTGCCCGGTATCAGACGCGCTGAGCAGCTTTGGCTGCTGTCCAGAGCGCTTCTTTTTCAGCAAGCGACAGCGCCGAAAAGCCTTCCGCGACCTCAATCGCGCGAAAACGACGTTCAAACTTGGTATTTGCCCTTCGCAAAGCGACTTCAGGATCGATCCTGAGATGCCGTGCGAGGTTTACGGCGGCAAATAGCAAGTCACCGACTTCGTCCTCACGGGCATCATCGGTCGTTGCAGCATCGACTTCGGCAAGTTCTTCCAAAATCTTGGTACGCGGTCCGGCGGCGTCCGGCCAATCGAACCCCGTTCGAGCCGCACGCTTTTGCAGCTTTTCGGCACGCATCAATGCGGGCAACGCGAGCGCAACGCCATCGACCGCGCTGCTCGTTGCGCGTTCAGCGGCCTTCATGTTCTCCCAGTCGGGCCGGGTGGCAGCATCCCCAAAGATATGCGGGTGGCGGCGTTCCATTTTGTCGGCAATCGCCGTGGCGACATCACTGAGTGCAAAAAGTCCAGCTTGCTCGGCAATCCGCGCATGCAGGACAACCTGAAACAACAGGTCACCCAATTCTTCCTTGATTGCTGCTGGATCGTTGCGAGCGATTGCATCCGAAACTTCATATGCCTCTTCAATCGTGTAATGAGCGATCGATGCAAATGTCTGCACGCGGTCCCATTCACATCCAGTAACAGGATTGCGCAGTCGCGCGACAATGGCGCAGAGTCTCAAAAGGGGGGCATTTTCACATGACATAGAATTGTCCGATAATATGTATTATGTAAAATGCTTATGGTTCGAGGATCAAGGTGCTGCCTTCGACACGCCACCCCTTGAGCGACGACAAAAAGCTCATTCCGAGCAGATTTGTTTCACCAAGACCTTCGCTGCCGATCAACACCTGTGCATTGCGTTGCACGATACTTCCAACGGCGAATGATTCGACTTCCGCGCGCTGAAGTTCGACCGTGCCATTGGCGGTTTCCACGAGAACCGGAAAACCGGCTGCCGGCTTTACGCCGGCGGCTCGCGCCGAGGCTTGCGACAATGTCGTTGTCGTTGCGCCGCTGTCGATCATAAATAGCACGACCGTTCCGTTTAGCGAAGCGCGCACCCAATAATGACCATCGTCCTGACGCTTTAACCGCAGCGTCGTGCCGTCGATCTGCCCGCTATCGCCCGACAATTCCGTGGTTGCGCGTTGCCAAATGGCCCGCCCCTCATCTTGGAACAGAAAAAGAACAAATGCGACCCCAAAAATTCCCAGCCACGCCAACACCATCTTCAGTGCTTTGCCCAACGGCAGTTTCTGCGCGATGAGGCTGGAACCGACAAGCGCGAGTGCGCCAATGCCCCATACGAACGTCATGCCGTCTTTCATCATGCGGCTTTCTCGAAAAGCTGTCGAAAGTTTTCGGACGTATAGCCAGCAAGTAACTCCACACGTTCATCACGCAAATTTGCCAAGAATTGCGCCGTATCAGCGACAAAAGCTGGTTCGCACGGACGACCGCGATGCGGCACAGGTGCAAGAAATGGTGAGTCAGTTTCGATGAGCAGGCGACTCTGCGGGATCGTCGCAGCTATCGCCTGCAAGTCTTTGGCATTTTTGAACGTCACGATACCGGAGATCGAGATGTATAAGCCGAGATCGAGCGCGATTTTGGCGAAAGCATCGCTGGCGGTGAAGCAGTGAATGACGCCGGAATAGGCCCCATTTGCCATCTCTTCGGCCAAGATCGCAGCAGTATCGTCCTCCGCGTCTCGTGTATGGACAATCAGCGGCAAACCCGTTTCGCGGGCCGCAGCGATGTGACTTCGAAAGCTAGTTCGTTGCTGCGCGCGGTCGCTTTTGTCATAATAAAAATCAAGGCCGGTTTCGCCGATTGCGACGACACGCAAATGTTTGGCACGGTCGATCAGCTTAGCAGTATCGACATCAGGGTGAGCATCGGCCTCATGCGGGTGAATCCCGACCGACGCCCAGACATCATGATGATTCTCAGCGACGTTGACGACATCGTCCCATTCGCTTTCGCGCGTTGAAATGTTGAGCATCGTAGACACACCGGCCGCCCTTGCCCGGTCGAGCACGGCCGCCTGGTCCTCGACCACACCCTTGTAGTTAAGGTGACAATGCGAATCGATGAACATCAGGCGAGCGCCGTTGCCGACAGTTCGAGACGAGGGAATAGTGGCACCGGTGCCCCGATCTGGAAGTCGCTTTCAGCAAGCGGCGAATACCAATGGCTTTCGATGCCTGCCAAGCTGCGGACATCGGCAGGGATGCCCATATAATTGAGCAGCTTTCGCGTGCTCTCGGGAATGATTGGTGAAATGACGATGGCGAGCTGCGCAATGCAAATGAATAGCGTGGCCAGCACGGTTTCCATTCGCTCCGGGTCAGTTTTCCGAAGCGTCCACGGCGCTTGCACGTCGATATATGCGTTGCACGCGAAGATCGCCTGCATCCAGGCCTCGGCAGCTTGTGAAAGTGCGAGCGTTTCGAAATGGCCCGGTATGGTTTCGCTCACAGCCTGACCGACAAGTTTGAACAAAGCATTGTCGGCATCGCTGTGCCCGCGAATGACGGGCAAGTATCCATCACAGTTCTTGAAAATCTGCGTGAGCGTTCGCTGTGCCAGATTGCCGAAGCTGTTGGCTAGTTCGGCATTTACCCGTGTTACAATGGCTTCCTCGCTGTAGCTGCCATCGTTTCCGAAGCTGACTTCGCGCAGCAGGAAATAGCGCAGCGCATCCACGCCGAAAGCATCGGCCAATTCAATTGGATCGATCACATTCCCGATCGACTTCGACATTTTCTCACCGCGGGCAAGCAGGAAACCGTGGCCGAAGATTTGCCGGGGCAAAGGCAATCCCGCTGACATCAGAAAAGCCGGCCAATATACCGCGTGAAACCGGACGATATCCTTGCCGATCAGATGCAAGCTTGCCGGCCAGAACTTAGCCATGTCTTCTGTCGCGTCGGGGTAACCAAGACCGGTCAGATAGTTTGTCAAAGCGTCAACCCAGACATACATCACATGATCCGGCGACCCGGGCACTTTGACGCCCCAATCGAAACTGGTGCGTGAAATACTTAAGTCGCGAAGCCCGCCTTCGACAAAGCGCATGACTTCGTTGCGTCTGCTATCAGGCCGAATGAAATCGGTTTGCTTATCATATAGTTCGAGCAACAATTTCTCATATTTGGACAGCCTGAAAAACCATGTTTCTTCGGCTGTCCATTCAACCGGCGTGCCTTGCGGAGACAATTTTAGCCCGCCTTCTTCGGCGACTAACTCCTTTTCCTCGTAAAAGGCTTCATCGCGTACCGAATACCAGCCTTCGTAACGATCCAGATACAGGTCACCGTTCGCTTTCATTGCATCCCAGATAGCAACGCTCGCGCCGTGATGTGCGAGATCGGTGGTGCGTTGGAAATGATCGTAGCTGATGTTCAGCTTGTCACACATCGCCTGAAACCGATCCGACATTTCCAGGCTGAGATCGCGCACGTCGACGCCTTGATCGCGTGCGGTCTGCACCATTTTCAGGCCGTGTTCATCTGTCCCGGTTTGAAAGCGCACTTCGCGACCTGCAAGCCGGTAGAAGCGCGCGATCGCATCAGCGGCAATCGCTTCATACGCATGGCCAATGTGTGGCTTGCCGTTGGGATAGCTTATAGCAGTGGTGATATAATAGGGTTCGCCGGACATGCCTCAGGCTTTAGCGTCGCGCTCCGCCGTAGCAAGGCTTGCCACATACCCCGCCATTTCGAATACCACTGTTTCTGGCGGCAGAGATTGCGCGATCGCGACTTGCGAGAGTTTGGAGGCCCCTGACCAGGCAGTTAAAGCGCGCTGCACATATAAGCCCTCTCCCGACCGTGCTTTCGCTGCAATAAATGTCGGTGCTCTTTCCAGAAATGCTTCATAGCGGGGTAGCGCTGCTTTGAGCGAAAGTGTTTGCGCCAGTTTGCTCCGAACGCCATTCGTGGGATCGCCAGTGCGCGCAAGTTTTTCGAGCATTGTGTCAATTGCGGCCATGTCATTTTCTGCATATGCTAATGCCGTCGCGACCGACCCGCCAGCATTCGCAATTAGATACGCGCGCGCATCGGATGGTAGCTGCGGGATTTTAGTTTCGAGCACGAGTTTCATGGCGTTGTCGTCGAGTGGCGCAAAAGCCATCGTGCGGCACCGCGAACGGATCGTCGGCAACAATCTGCCGGGTTGATGGCTGATCAGCAAAAAAATCGTGCTCGCTGGCGGCTCTTCGAGACTTTTCAGCACCGCGTTTGCTGCGCCGCGTTCCATATCGTCGATACTGTCGATGATGATGACGCGGCGGTTGCTGATCGCAGTGCCCGTGGCGAAAAGTGCCCGAAGGTGGCGCACCTGATCGACCGTGATGTTCCGCGCCAAATTGCCTGTCTTTTCGTTTGGCAAGCGCTCGAGCCGCCGAAAATCCGGATGAGAGCCAGCTGCGAGCAACTTCGCGCCTTGGGATTCGTCATCGTCGGCGCCGAGTAGCAGTCGCGCTGCATAGTCGGCAAAGCTCGCCTTCCCGACGCCGCGTGGCCCCACGAACAGCCAGGCATGATGCAGTCGCTGTCCCGCCATCGCTGCGCGGAACGTGGCGGCCTGAGTATCAAGACCGTAAAGGCTCACAACATGTCGCCAAGATCATGCATCAACTGCAACGTGATTGCCTCTACCGATCCCGACGCGTCCACCCGCCTAAAGCGCGCTGGGTCATCCGTCGCGAATTGAACAAAAGCAGCATTTAGTCGCTGGTGGTAAGCGGCCTCCCGACCACCGAAACGGTCATCGGCGACGCCCGCCCTCTCCCGCACACGATCTGCAGCTTCAATCTCAGTGACCGTCAACAGGAACGTCCTGTCGGGCATGAGTCCACCACTACCGATCCCATGCAGCGCCAAAATGTCATTATCGGACAGTCCCCCCGAGCCGCCCTGATACGCCCGGGTTGAATCGATGTATCGATCGCAGACCACCCATGCACCGCGATCAAGCGAGGGACGAATAATCTTTTCAACGTGATCTGCCCGCGCTGCTGCGAATAGCAAGGCCTCTGCTCGCGCGCTCCACCGATCCTCGGCGCCAGTCATCAGCAAATCCCGGATGGCCTCGGCGCCCGTCGTGCCACCGGGCTCGCGCGTCACGACGACTTGCAATCCGCGGGCACGCAATGCCTCGGAAAGCCTTTCGGCCTGCGTCGATTTTCCGGCTCCTTCGCCGCCCTCCAGCGTGATAAACCGACCGCGCGTCACGCGCCGACGAGCGATCGCAGCCCCGCCCACAAGCGGTCAAGAAAGCCTGCTTCGCCAACATCGGTCTCGGCGACCAACGGCATAGCCTGCGCGCTGGTTTCGGGCGTGGTCACGACAAGGTCGGCAATATGCTGGCCAGCCTTGATCGGCGCCTTGATCGGACCATCGTACACCACTTTCATCGTCATATTTGCCACCGCACCCGCTGGAAACGTAACCGAGAGATTGCGTGGCGCAACAAGGCCGACAGTTGCGGCGTCGCCGAGCTGTACCTCAGCTGTTTCGATCTTCCTGCCTTTGGCAAAAAGTGGCTTGGACGCCCAGGCTTTGAAGCCCCAGTCCATGAACTTGACCGATTCCGTGATCCTGCCATTAAAGCTGTCCAGCCCCGCAACGACCATTACCAATCGGCGTCCGCTCTGATCGGCCGACCCGGTGAAGCCGTAACCTGCTTCCTCGGTATGCCCTGTCTTTAAGCCATCAGCACCAGCAACCCGGCCGAGCAACGGGTCACGATTGGGCTGCGTGATCGGCTTTTCACCGTTCAGCGTCTTGCCCCACGTAAACTCCTTCAATGAATAGAAGCGTTTGTAGAGAACAGGATGATCCTCGATCGTCGCCCTTGCCAGGGTCGCGAGGTCGCGCGCGGTCGTGTACGTTCGCCCTTCGTCAGGCCATCCGTTCGACGTGCCGAACTGGCTGTTGGTAAGTCCGAGTTTTTTAGCGGCAACATTCATCCGCTGGACAAACGCTGCTTCGGTCCCCGAAATTCCTTCGGCGAGGACAATACAGGCATCGTTACCGGATAACGTCACGATCCCCTTAAGCAGGTTTTCAACACTGACCTTTTCGCCGGAAGACAGAAACATTGTCGATCCTGCCGCCGGACCGTGCCATTTTGACCATGTTTCAGGACGCACATCCATCATCTGATCGAATTTCAGCTCACCCTTTTTGATCATGTCGAACGCAACGTAAACCGTCATCATCTTTGCCATTGAGGCTGGCGGCATCCGTCGATCCGCATCCTTGGCATAAAGCACCGCTCCCGAAGAGAGATCGACCATGTAGGCCACGGGCGCGGTCGTGTCGTAGGGCGGTGCGGCGGCCGTAGCGGGAAAACCAGCTGCAACCAGAAGCGCCGTCATGGGGATATAGGGCTTCATGGTGATCCTTAAGAAGCTTGGGCGATAAGCCCGTCCGGATAGCTCTTTGTCGCCAGCGCTGCCAGCGTCACGTTCGACTTTTCGGTATCCACACACGAACCGAGGTACATTTTACAGGCCACCCGGTTCGAACATGTTTGCCGATCGTCTTCGGTTATCGTTGATGCCATTCCCAATGCGAATGAGGCTTCTTCGGCGGGTGCGTTAACGGGCGACCGCGTCGGCCAAAAGCCCCACGGCCAGTGCATAAAAATTTGAGCAATTATAGTCGAGAATAACCCGGTAATTCCCCGTCAACAAATATGCTGTGGCATTGGGGCCGTCCGGTTCTAGCAACGTCACCAGCGTCGTATCAGGCAGCGTCTGCGCAATTGGCAAGACGCCCAACGCGCGCCACTCTGCGATCGTCATCCATCGGCTGTGTCGGTCGTGAACACGCGGGCAACGCGGACTTTCCGATCGATTGACGATTGTGGCGCGATTGAGCTCGGGCGACACGCGCACGGGAACGCCCCAAGGCTGATACGGTTTCCACCCCGAAGCCACGAAATAATTGGCGATCGACGCCAGCGCATCGGCTTCGTTGCGCCATATGTCGGCTCTCCCGTCGCCATCGCCATCGCGCGCAAGTCTGAGATACATCGAGGGCAGGAACTGTGGATATCCCGTCGCGCCGGCCCAGCTACCTTCAATAGCTTCGCGCGGAATACCCGAGTCAATGATTTTCAACGCTGCAATAAACTCGCCTTCGAAAAGTGTGCGTCGCCGCCCTTCATACGCAAGACTGGCAAGCGAGCGTGGTAAATCGAAGTCACCGGTATACGCGCCATAATTTGTCTCGTTGCCATATATCGAAATCATGATCCCTTCGGGCACGCCGGTTTCGCGTTCAACGCGCGCCAGCAGCGGACGAAGCTGCGCATATTTGTCTCGCCCGCGGTTAATCCGCGGCGCATCGACATGGCGCGCCCGGTAAGGGGCAAATTGCGGGATGACGCCTGGATTACCTCCAGGCTGCGCCCGATCCAGTTCAACGACGCGAGGGTTGAACGTCAGCGTGGGAATAACCGCTTCGACTGTCGAGCGGCTGACCCCTTGCGCAATCGCCTGCCGCCCCAAACCGGAAACATAACCGGCAAATCCGGTATCACTCTGGGCAACCGCGCGGCCGCCGCCCAAGCCTGAGAGAGGCAGTGTGCCAAACAGCGCCAAGGCGCCGACATATCTTAACAACCGCATCCGTCGACAGATACACGGTAGTCTGCTGGCATGAAATGCTTTTGTCGCAAGCCTTGCACGCTCGCCCGCGTCGTCGCTATGAAGCGCCATCGCGGACAGGTGGCCGAGTGGTTTAAGGCAACGGTCTTGAAAACCGTCGTGGGTGGAAGCTCACCGTGGGTTCGAATCCCACCCTGTCCGCCACAAGGAGTGCCTTTTCGTTGATTAAGCCACTGCGAATAGGTCTCGTGGGCCTTGGCAAGATTGCCCGTGA
>JAYTAP010000050.1:0-1570 GCA_043737475.1 Sphingomonas sp. | reverse complement strand
ACGTTGCGTCACGTCCCCCCAAGTGATAGTCGCGCCCGATTGTTTAACCATGCCGCGAGAACAGCGGTTTTTCATATCGATTGCGGGGAATATACATGGATTCGCTTTTAGTTTTGACTGCTGCGGTTGACAGCGGTTTCGGTGGCTCTGGCATGTTCGTGCAGATTTTCCCACTTTTGCTGATCTTCGTCGTTTTCTATTTCTTCCTCATCCGCCCGCAGCAAAAGCGCGCGAAAGAACATGAAGTCAAAATCAACGCCGTGCAGAAAAATGACGAGGTCGTCACCGGCGGCGGCCTGATGGGTAAGGTAACCAAAGTCGCAGACGACTATGTCGAGGTTGAAATCGCGACCGGCGTGCGGGTCAAAGCGGTTAAAGCTACGCTGACCAACGTGCAATCGCGCTCGGTAAAACCCGCCAACGACTGACGCAATGTCGCTGCATTATTGGCGGCGAGTAATAAAGTCCTGTCTTCTTAATCCGTTCGGATATTGAATATGCTAGATTTCCCCCGTTGGCGCGTATGGATGCTCAACATCATCATCCTGACGGGTGTGCTGTTCGCGATCCCGAGCTTGTTGCCGACCAATATTCGGGCGCAGGTTGCGCAGTATCTGCCGACGCCGACGATTAATCTGGGTCTCGATCTGGCCGGAGGCAGCCACATTTTGCTGGAGGCGGACGCCTCGCAACTGGAGGAAGCCCGGCTTGAGGCACTCGAAGACGGAGTGCGCGGTGCCATGCGCCGTGCCGATCCGCGCATCGCCGTAGACAATGTGTCGCGCACCGGCGGGCAATTGAGCTTCATTGTCACCGACGCCAGCCAGGTCGATGCCGCGCGTGAGGCATTGCTGCCGCTGATCAGCAACGCGACCGGCGGGGTTGATTGGAATATCGGCGTCAATGATGGCAATCGCATTGTGTTGAGCGCGGCTGGTTCGGGTACCGAGAGCGCGATGAACCAGGCGATGGATACCGCCAAGGACGTGATCGACCGGCGGATTAACGCGCTCGGTACGCTGGAGCCAACGATCATTCGTCAGGGCGACAATCGGATCGTGGTGCAGGTGCCAGGGCTGGATGACCCGGCGGCGTTGAAGGCACTGATCGGCAAGACTGCAAAGCTCGAATTCAAACTGGTCGACGAACAGGCCGACCCCGACCAGACGGCGCAGGGCAAAGCACGGGTTGGCAGTCAGGTTTTGCCATATCCGTCGAACCCGACCGGCATGCCGAACATCGCGGTGCGCCGACTGGGGGGAATTGCCGGTGACAAGCTGGTGAAAGCCGATCCGACATTCGATCAGCAGACCAACGAGCCTGCTGTCACCATCCAGTTCGACGGGGAGGGCGGTCAGAAATTTGCGCGGATGACGCAGCAGAATACGGACAAGCTGTTCGCGATCATTCTCGACGGACAGGTTATTTCCGCTCCGGTCATCAGGGAGCCGATCTTCGGAGGCATATCGCAGATTTCGGGTAGCTTCACCGTCGAAAGCGCGAACCAGCTGGCGATTGCATTGCGGTCGGGCGCGTTGCCGATCGATCTGAAGATCGTCGAGGAACGTTC
>JAYTAP010000049.1:0-4259 GCA_043737475.1 Sphingomonas sp. | reverse complement strand
CTTTGATGCGCCCATTTCGAGCATCGCATTGAAACGCTTACCCACCTCCTTGTTACCATAGAACGAGCAACGATGCAGCGGCCCTTTCCACCCGGCCTGCTTGCACGCGGCTTCATAGAACTGGAACTGCAATAACCTCGCGAGAAAGTAGCGGGTATACGGCGTATTGCCTGGAATGTGATATTTGGCACCCGGATCGAAATTCGTCGCGTCGTCGCGTGCCACCGGCGGCGTGATGCCTTGGTATTGCACGCGCAGGTCGGTCCAGCCCTTGTTGTATGTCGCCGGCGTCAACTTGCCGGAGAAAACCTGCCAGCGCCATTTGTCGACAAGCAGGCCAAAGGGCAGGAACGCGACCTTGTCCATCGCCTGGCGCAGCAGCAAACCGATGTCCTTGTCGGCACTCGGCACTTTGTCGGCACTCAGCAATCCGATCTGCACCAGATATTGCGGCGTGATGCTCAGCGCGACGGTATCGCCGATTGCTTCATGGAAGCCATCGTTTGCGCCGTTCTGATAAATGACCGTTTTCGCCTTGTAAGCGCGCTGATAATAATTGTGGCCCAGTTCGTGGTGCACCGTCACGAAATCGCCGGTGTTAATTTTGGTGCACATTTTGACGCGCAGATCGTCCTTGGCGTCGAGATCCCAGGCGCTGGCATGGCAGATGACTTCGCGGTCGAGCGGCTTGATGAATTGCGTCCGCTCCCAGAATGTCTTGGGCAACGCCTCGAAGCCGAGCGAGGAGAAGAACCCCTCACCGATCTTGAAGACTTCTTTCTCCCACTTGCCGCGCTTGGCCGGATCGGTTTCCTTCGGATCGGTCTCGACAAAGCCTTTCGCTTTCAGCAGATCGCCGATTTCATAACCGATGTCGCCCGCACCCGGTGGCGCCACGACGTCATAGATATCACCCCATTCCTGCGCCCACATGTTGCCGAGCAGATCGGCACGGATCGGACCCGTCGCCTTTTGAACCGCGTCACCATATTTCGCATTCAATTTGCCGCGCGTGTAGCAATGCAGCGCATCATAAAGCGGCTTCACTTCGCCCCACAGCTTGTCGGTCAGCGCGGCAAAGGCATCGGGGTCCATGTCATAGCCCGAGCGCCACATCGCGCCCGTATCGGCATAGCCCAACTCGCGCGCGCCCTGATTGGCGATATCGACCATGCGCGCATAATCGGCTTTCATCGGCGTGCCGACGTTGTTGTGCCAGCTTGCCCACATTTCGGCGAGTTCGGCCGGATTGCGGTTCGTCCCCATTGCCGCTTCGATATCCGACCCGTTGGTTTCGACGCCCTTCAGCGTTCCCTTGCCCTTTCCATATGACGAGTTCAGCCGCGTCGCGATCGTGTTGAGTTCGGCCGCAGCGCCGTCGGTCGAGGGCGCCGGCAGCGTCAAGCCGGCGCGTAGAAAATCGAGCTTGCGCTTCGTGTCGTAGGATAGCCCCGGCAGCTTGGCGAAAACCGCGGCCTGCTTGGCAAAGCGCACGCCCATTTCGGTGCCCTGCGTGCCAACGCGCGCGCTCAGTGCGTCGGTGTCTTCGGTGATATAGGTGTTGTTCACCCACGCCACTTGCGCAGCATATTGGCCGAAATCGGCGTATTCTTTTTCGACCTGAACGATGAATGCATCGGCGTCAGCGACTGTCGGCGCAGCACTTTGCGCAAGTGCCGGCGTCGCAATGGCAAGCGCAATTGCGGAAATAAAGGTTTTCATAAGCCACTTCCTCAACCTGATATATTGTTGCGCGCAGAGTGAACGCGCGCGCAGGTCAGGTCAACGGGATTCAGGCCGGAACGGGCGATGCTGTATAAGACTGTTCGATCGCACGAGGCGCCGCCAGATATTTGGTCGGCAAGTCGGTAATGTTAAGCGCCTTGCGCACGTCAGCAAGCGGCAACGGCAACATCGCTTCCCAATCGGTCCCTGGCAACCATTTCGCCGCAAAGCCGCGCCGCAGCCCCTGCCACATCGCGCTCATGATCGGCTCGCCGGGAAAAGCCTTGCGGTAGTTCCAGCCACCGGCGATCGCAATGACCATGAAACCGATGTTTTTGGTGTGCGGGTAGGAGAAAGCGACGTTGCAGACTTCGCCGAAACCGTCGCAGCCATAGCCGCCCACCACATGCCACAGGTCATGCTGAACGCGCACGCGCATTTCGTAACGGCGCTCGTTCTCGGTCAGCTGATATTCGTCGAGCCCTGCCTCACGCGCCGCTTCGGTCAGCCCCTGCGGCGTGATCCCGCAATGGTCCATAAAGGCAATGAACTCGCGGCCAAGACTGCCCGCGGGAAGCCCTTCGAGATAAGGGCGATCGACCAGGACATCGACCAAATCGCGCTTTTCGCGGTTAATGCGCCGCCCCAACGGCGTTTCCCCGAAGCGCTTCACATTGCGCAGGAATGACATACCACGCAGCGCCACAAGCAGGCGGAACACCTGCGAGGTGTCCTCCTTGTTCCGGATCAATTTCCGGATCGCGTCGAGCGCAACCAGCGGCTGATACCGGTTTTCAATTATTCGGCTAATGACATTCATGTCAGTAACATAAAATACAGGCGTTAATTTGCAACTAAAAAATCTCGAAACGCCTCGCCGAGTTTCGGCTTGGCGACCGCACTCATGTGATTGCCGGGGATCGGAATGAGTTGCGCGCCCGGCACAAGATTCGCCAGCGCGGCCGCCGATCCGTTATCATGGTCATCAACGCCACAGATCACACCCAGTGGCACGTGCATGACGGCCAGTGCGTCGACCGGCGTGTCGACCGAGGTATAGAGCAAATGCTCGAGGGCGACTGGGTCACCACCGGTTGTCTTCAGAAATGCCTCCGCCAGCCAGGCAGGCGATCCGGACGGGTGGGTGCCCAGTCCGGCAAAGACTTTTGCAAAGTGCGCAACGCGCGCCTGGGTATCGGTCAAGCCCGTCAGGCCCATGCCCGAGATGATCGCCCGCCGCGGCGTCGCACCACGCGCCAGCATCCGCGCGACCGTCCGCCCGCCCAGCGAATAGCCGCCAAGATCATAATCGCTCAGTTCCAGATGAGCGATCAGTGCGAATCCATCGTCGGCCAGCACATCCTTGGGGTAAGCCTCCCGGGCATGCGGCTTTGCACTTTGCCCGTGCGCGCGCAGGTCGGGCATGATGACGCGAAATCCCGCGGCTGCCAGCGTCGCGGCATGACCGAATTTTATCCAGTTCGTCTGCGCGTCGGAGAAATAGCCATGCAGCAGAACGAGCGCCCGCCCCTCGCCTGTTTCATGCCACGCCAATTTGGTGCCATCGAAAGAAATGAAGTTTTCTGTCAAAGCATTAGCTTCCATCCGCTCATCTGCCTTTCAGAGTGATATTATATGAGGTGCCCAGATCGTCTGAGCGACTTTTCGCACAAATTTGACATCCGCCGTAACGAGCGTCGCACCTTCGATTTCAGCTAAAGCCAAATACACGCAGTCGTAGATCGGATGGGCCAGCGCTCGTGACATTACGAGTGCACGAGACATCGCAACACGTTCATCGACCAGGTCAACAAGCAACGCGATACGTCCGAGGTCATCGTCGAATGCGACGAGAGGATCGATCTCTTCGTTGACGGACTTTTTGCGAAGCGCGTTTCCCACTTCGCTCAGCATCAGCAATGGCGCGGCAAGTCGCTGGCCGATAAGAGCTAGCGCACGGTCGCTCCCTTCTTCTTCGGCAATCCATTTGAACACCACGCTAGCGTCAATGATCATGATCGCGGTCGTCGCGGATCAGATTGACGCCGGACGACTGCCGAACGCCGGGGATTATCGCTGCCTTGAATTTGGCCTGAATCTCGCGCACGACCAACAGCTTTTCATCGACCGTCAGCCGCGCCTCTTTGCGAATAGCCTCGCGCGCAATCGCCTCCACTGACGTCTTTCCAGCGCGCGCGCGCGCGCGCAGCCGATCAAGGTCAATGTCGTCGATCTGCCGAATTACAATCTGTCCCATAAAGACTTGATAGCATCATGCTATCAATCGCTCAAGCCGCTTTCTTCAGATGTTGCCGCCCCAGCAATTCGGCGATCTGGACAGCATTCAGTGCCGCGCCTTTGCGCAGATTGTCGGACACGCACCACAGTGACAGCCCACTATCGACGGTCGGGTCTTCACGCACACGGCTGATGAATGTCGCATAATCGCCGACGCATTCGACCGGCGTGACATAGCCACCGTCCTCGCGTTTATCGACGAGCATGACGCCCGGTGCTTCACGCAGGATCGACTG
>JAYTAP010000048.1:0-1614 GCA_043737475.1 Sphingomonas sp. | reverse complement strand
CTCGCACTTCCATGCCCGCAAGCCGCATGAAGTTAGCCAGCATCGCGTGGCCATGTTCGGTCGCGATGCTTTCCGGGTGGAATTGTACACTGTGGATGGGAAGATCCACGTGGCGGAAGCCCATAATATGGCCGTCGTCCGATGTCGCGTTGACGATCAGGCTGTCCGGGATGTCCTCAACAATCAGGCTATGATAGCGCGTGGCGGTGAAGGGCGAGGGCAGGCCCACGAACAGCCCGCTGCCGTCATGCGTCACCGGCGAAGTCTTGCCGTGCATCAACCCGCCGCGCGCCACGCGCCCGCCGAAATGCTGGCCGATTGCCTGGTGGCCGAGGCACACCCCGAGCAAAGGCTTACCCGCATCGGCACAGGCGGCAACCAAATCGAGACTCACGCCCGCTTCATTCGGCGTCTTCGGCCCGGGTGAAATCAGAAAAGCCTGCGCGCCCGAAGAAATGGCCTGACCCGCTGAAATTGCATCGTTTCGAACCACGTCGACCTCGGCCCCCAACTCCATCAGATAATGGACGAGGTTCCAAGTGAAGCTGTCGTAATTGTCAATGACGAGGATCATGTTGCGGGCCGTTGGAAAGCTACGAATTTCGAAGCCGCGAAAGGCGGTTGACTGACACGTTCGAACCAGTTGGCTGCGAAGCCCGGAAGTGCTTGCAGCTCAGTTGTTAACTGCGTCCAATACGTCATTTCTTCATGATATGTCCAATGGACGCCGTTTGCTGAAATTTCGCAGCAGATTAAATCAATGGTCAACTCGTCACGCTTGAAAAATGTCACGCGGTTTATGCTGACAAGTTGGCAAGGGATGGTTTGTTTCATTGCCCGAACACTGCCTCTCCGGCAACCTTCACAGCCTCGCGGGCCGCAGCGATCAGAGCGCTTGCTTTGGCCAAGCACTCAGCCGCTTCATAGGCCGGGCTGCTGTCGGCGACGATGCCTGCGCCTGCCTGAACGTGCATCATGCCATCCTTAACCACGGCTGTGCGCAAAACGATGCAGCTGTCCATGTCGCCATTGGGGGAAAAATACCCGACGCCGCCGGCATAGGCTCCGCGCGTTTCGGGTTCCAGTTCGGCGATAATTTCGCAGGCGCGGACCTTTGGCGCGCCGCTTACTGTGCCTGCCGGAAAGCCGGCAAACAGCGCGTCGATGGCGTCCTGGTCATCGGCCAGTTCGCCAACCACATTCGAGACGATGTGCATCACATGGCTGTAAAATTCGACCATATAGCTGTCGGTTACGGTAACGCTTCCGCCCTTTGCTACTCGACCGACATCGTTGCGACCGAGATCGAGCAGCATCAGATGTTCGGCGCACTCCTTGGGGTCGGCGAGTAACGAGGCGCGGTTCTCGGCGTCTTCGATGGCCGTTTTTCCGCGCGGGCGAGTGCCTGCTATGGGGCGGACGGTCACTTCGCCGCCGCGCGCGCGAACCAGTATTTCGGGCGACGAACCGACGATGGCAAAGCCGGGCAGGTCGAGAAAGTAAAGAAACGGCGAGGGGTTGATCCGACGCAGCGCGCGGTAGAGATCGACCGGTGGTAACGCAAACGGCACAGTGAAGCGCTGGGCGAGGACGACCTGGAAGATGTCGCCTGCC
>JAYTAP010000047.1:0-10522 GCA_043737475.1 Sphingomonas sp. | reverse complement strand
TCGGCGGCGCGATCCCGATTTGTGGCATGGCGGGGGACCAGCAAGCGGCATTGATCGGGCAGGCCTGCCTGTCGCCGGGCCAGACCAAGGCGACGTTCGGGACGGGTGCATTCGTGCTGACGCAAACCGGGCGGACGTTACCGCAATCGCGCCACCGCTTGCTCTCGACGATCGCGTGGCAGATCGGTGGCGAACGGCACTATGCGCTGGAAGGATCGGTGTTCGTGGCCGGAAGCCTGATCCAGTGGTTGCGCGACAATCTGGGCCTGATCGCGCACGCGGCGCAAACCGAGCCGCTTGCGCGCAGTGTTCCCGACAATGGCGGTGTCTACCTCGTGCCCGCGCTGTCGGGGCTCGGCGCGCCACACTGGGTTCCGAACGCGCGCGCGGCGATCACCGGCTTGAGCTTTGCAGCGACCAAGGCCCATATCGCGCGGGCAGCCCTCGAAGCGATGGCGCACCAAACGAACGATCTCAAAAACGCATTTGCGGCGGACGGCGCGGACTGGGCGACGTTGCGCGTCGATGGCGGGATGGTCGCCAATGACTGGCTGGCGCAGGATCTGGCCAATGTGCTCGCGATCGATGTCGAGCGGCCGGCGTTCGTTGAGACGACAGCGTTGGGAGCCGCGATGCTGGCGGGGGTCGGTGCGGGGCTGTATCCTTCGCTCGACGCGGCGGCCGTGATGCGCGGCCCGGTGACGAGGTTTGCATCGCAGATGGACGCAGCAGCGCGTGAGAAACGACTCGACGGCTGGGCCGATGCCTTGGCGCGCGTGCTGTGACGCTGCGTGCGGATTTTCTCACGCGGCTGGCGGCAATGCCCGTTGTCGCCATCCTGCGCGGTGTCACACCCGAAGCGATCGACGACATTGCCGAAGCGATCATCTCGGCGGGCGTGACAATCATCGAAGTGCCGCTGAATTCGCCCGACCCGTTTGTCTCGATCGACCGCATGGCCAAGCGCTTTGCCGGCCGCGCAATTGTCGGCGCGGGAACGGTATTGTCTGTTGGTGATGTCGAGCGCTGCAAGCAGGTCGGCGCCCAGATCATCGTTTCACCGAATATGCAGCCTGATGTGATTGCAGCAACAGTCGCAAGCGGGATGCTGTCCGTGCCCGGATGCCTGACGCCGACCGAAGCCTTCGCAGCGCTGGGTGCAGGCGCGCATGCCGTGAAGCTGTTCCCCGGCGAAATGGTAACGCCCGCGGCGGTCAAAGCAATGCGGGCAGTCTTGCCTCCGTCCGCGACAGTACTGGTCGTCGGCGGTGTGACGATCGATAATGTCAGCGCATTTCAAGCGGCGGGAGCGGATGGCTTTGGCGTTGGCGGATCGATCTACCGCGCCGGCATGGCGGCCGATGCCGTCGGGCGCAATGCAGCGGCATTTGCGAGGAAATTGGAGCACACCCCCCAAAGCAGATGAATTGATGTGCTACAACAATGCTTGTGCTTTCCCTTTTTTGTGCTACAACAATCGTTGTAACTGCTCGGTGCGCCGATCTGAGCTTGGGAGATTTTTGATGATGACATTTGAGGGCATTGCCGCCCGACACGGAATTTCTCACGATGAAGATCGAGTACGATCCAGCCAAGCGGCTACAAACCTTAGAAGCCCGGGACCTCGACTTTGAATCGATAACGGATGTTTTTGACAGCTTCTATTTGGTCCGTACGGACGACAGAGCGGATTACGGTGAAGTTCGTTATATCATGCTTGGCGCGCTTGGTGACAGGCCGGTCGTTTGTGTCTGGACGCCAAGGGGTGACGCCGTGCGCGTTATCTCGATGAGGATTGCAGATGATGACGAACGCAAAATCTATCGACGAGAGCTGGAACGATCCGGATCAGGCGCCGAAACTGACTGACGCTTGGGCAGCGGAAGCTGACGCTTATCGTGGCAAAACGCTGGTACGTCGTGGTCGGCCAAAGCTTGAGCAGCCGAAGCGGCATGTTTCGCTCCGGCTTGATCGTGATGTGATCGAGAGTTTCAAGGCTAGCGGGCCGGGTTGGCAGAGTCGTGTCAATGAAGCTTTGCGACGCGCAGCCCGATTATAAATCACTCGGCCCGAATTTTGGCAGCGTTTTCTTCCATCGTGCCCGCGACCAAGATCGAGTCTCCGCCGACGAGGCCGACTTTGGTCTGACCGTTTTCGTCGGTGCGAAGGTAGGCAACGTTGGACGCAACGATCATATAATCGCCGCCCCATGATTTGAGCAGAACAAACTTCATGCCGGTATCTCCCTGAGACCCGTTCCCTAACTCGCGATGCTCTTCGTTTGATTAACAGCGCGTGCAAATGTTCTCGGGCAAACCGGTGACGTCGAGATCGAAAACGAACAGAGCGCCTGCCAGCGGTTGTCCGGCAAGCGCTTCAGCGCTCAAGGTCTGGCGTGCCGTCGTGACCATTAGCAAGTTAAGGTCCGCACCGCCGAAGGTGACACAGCTTGGCTGGCTGACGGGCAGGGTGATGCGCCGTTCGATGCTGCCGTCGGGGCGATAGCGGACGACTTCACCTGATCCCCATTGCGCATTCCAGAGATGTTCTTCGGCATCGATGCAGCTGCCGTCGGGGTATCGATGTCCGCTCGTCGTCGCAAAGATTTCGGGTTCGCCGACGGGACCATGTTGGGCATCGAAAGCAAAGCGGCGGATCGTCTGCGTCATGGTGTCGGTGAAATACATTTGCGTCCCGTCGCGGGTCCAGCACAGGCTGTTCGGAATGACGATGTCATCGAAAAACGCCGTTGCCAGACTGCCACCGTCGTAGCGCCAGAGGCTTCCGAGAGGCTGGCCTTTGGTTTCGACCATGCTTCCTGCCCAGAACGTGCCGGTGCGATCGACGCGGCCATCGTTCAGGCGGAGATGCGCATGGTCGGCGGTGACGGGTGCGAGCATTTCGAATGCACCGGTGGCCGGGACAAAGCGCGCAAACCCATGTTCGAATCCGCCAAGGTATGTCCCCGGCGTTTCGGTCAGGGCGATGCTGCCGAGACGCTGGGACAGCGGGAAACTCTCGGGCTCGCTACCCGGTTGCCACTGCCAGAAGCGCGACGACTGAATGTCGGTCCACACCGCGCTGCCGATGCGAGCGTCCCACAGAACACCTTCGCCGAGGATATTCTTGACGTCGAGAACGGCAAAAGGGCTCATGCGAAAATCTCCTGATAAGCGCGGGTGAGTCCGGCCAGCACGGCACTCTGTCCGTCAATCTGGCGCGATGGAATGCCGAATACTGCCATTACCTTTGCATAAAGCCCGGTCAGCGTCGGCGATCCGATCAGGGTCACCGACCGCGCGTCGGGATTGAGTGTCAGCGCGGAGCGGACATCTGCGGCGATACACAGGCCGGTCAGATGGTCGTCGGCATCGTCTGCTGGCATCATGCTGTTGACTTGCCGCGTCCGCGTCGTGAAAAGCAGCGCTTCCATTCCGCCTGCATTGTCACGGATTGCTGTAACGGCGGCATCGAAAACCGCGCCCCCTTTCGCAACCGGCGCGCGCTTGGGCGACAGCATGATGCTGTGCAGTCCGATGAGCTCAATCAGTTCGCCGGTCATTGTCGAATGGAACGCAATTATCGCGCCACGCGTGACCTGCACCCATTTGCAATGCGTGCCGGGCAGGCAGACGAGCCCGGTTTCGCCAGCCAGCGCGCCGAAAATCTGCGTTTCCTCGCCGCGCATGATATCGGGCTGGCCATCGGTGCGGATCGTATCGACGCCGGGGAGAATCACGAAATGCCGCCCGCGCGCCGTAAAGCGCAGGGCATGCGCGGCCATGATTCCGGCGGCGGCAGGCGTCCGGACATAGGGGGCATACTGCCAGCCGATATTTGCGCCGACGGTCCCTGCCATGACGACGGGCACATCGGGCCATCCGGTCAGTGCGTCGAAAGCAGTGGCTTCGATTGCGTCGGGGCCGCCGAGCCGCTTGATCCCCGGCACGCTGCGTTCGCCCAGGCAGGCGCCATCTGGATCGACCAGCAGGAAACGGCCGTTGCTCGTGCCCCAGTCCGCCCCGATGAATGCTGCGGCCATGCTTTTGCTCCGCTCCCTGTGCTGCCTTCGATAGCGAGCCGGACCCCCTTTGCGCAACCGGGCAGGGCGGCTATAGCGCGGCTCATGTCCTCATTACGCCCGTGGCGCGATATTACGCGTCGTCAGTCCCGCCAGATCATGGTCGGCAATGTGCCCGTCGGCGGCAATGCGCCCGTGACGGTCCAGACCATGACGAACACGCTGACGTCGGATCCGGGCGCAACGATCGACCAGATTCGCCGCTGCGAAGACGCAGGCGTCGATATCGTTCGCGTTTCATGCCCCGACGTGGAGTCAACGGCAGCGCTCGGCGAAATCGTGCGCGCGGCCAGCGTGCCGATCGTTGCGGACATTCATTTCCATTACAAACGCGCGCTCGAAGCGGCGGATGCGGGCGCGGCTTGCCTTCGCATCAATCCGGGCAATATCGGGTCGAGCGAGCGCGTTGCAGAAGTCGTTCGCGCGGCGAAGGCGAATGGTTGCGCGATCCGGATTGGGGTCAATGCAGGTAGCCTCGAGCGTGACTTGCTCGAGAAATATGGTGAGCCCTGTCCCGAAGCGCTCGTCGAATCCGCGCTCGATCATATCAAGCTGCTGCAGGACCATGATTTTCACGAATTCAAGGTCGCGGTGAAGGCATCGGACTTTTTCCTGGCGGTCGCTGCCTATCAGCAGCTTGCCGAAGTCGTCGATTGCCCGCTGCATCTCGGGATCACTGAAGCCGGTGGCTTTGTCGGCGGCACCGTGAAGTCAGCCATCGGGATCGGTTCGCTGCTGTGGTACGGAATCGGCGACACTATCCGCGTTTCGCTTTCGGCGGAACCTGAAGAAGAAGTCCGCGTCGGCTTCGAAATTCTGAAATCGCTTGGCATCCGCAATCGCGGCGTTCGCGTCGTCAGCTGCCCGAGCTGCGCGCGACAGGGTTTCGACGTCATCCGCACGGTGCAGAAAATCGAGGAACGCCTGCAACATATCCGCACCCCGATGTCGCTATCGGTGCTTGGCTGCGTCGTGAACGGCCCCGGCGAAGCGCGCGAAACCGACATCGGCCTGACCGGCGGCGGCAACGGGAAGCACATGGTCTATCTGCGCGGCGTGACCGATCATCATGTCGGCGATGCCGACATCCTCGATCATATTGTTCGGCTGGTCGAAGCAAAAGCGGCGGAGATCGAAGCGGGGACCGTGCTCAGCATGGACGCAATGCATGGGCAGGCGGCTTAAGCTGGCGGCAGCGGCCTTGGCTTGAAATCGTCGTCGAGGGCAACGAACGTGAAAACGCCGCTGGTTACTTTTACTTCCTGCTGACCACGATCACGGCTGGCGATGACGTCGAGGCGGATGGCGATCGATGTACGCCCGCGCCGTTCGATGCTCGCATAGATCGAAACAAGATCGCGCAAGAGGATCGGGGCGTGGAAATCCATTTTTTCGATGGCCACGGTCGCACATCGCCCTTGCGCGATCCGCCCGGCGACAATCCCGCCCGCAATATCCATCTGGCTTAGCACCCAGCCGCCAAAGATATGGCCGTTTGCATTGATGTCCGCGGGTTGCGGAACAACACGCAGAATTGGGTCGTCAGGATTCACGGGTTCAGGTCTTCGAACGGATCAACGATTGTCGCGTCGTGGCCTGTGCCGTTGCTCAGAAAGACAAGGCTCATCAAAGCGGCTGCAAGCATCACCGACATGAACGTGCCGACTCCCGTCGCAACCGCCATGTGGAACGGAACCGGCCCGATCATTGCGCGCAGCAGCAATAGACCGCCGCCTGCCGTCACCGTCGAGACAAGTGCCATCCAGATCATCAGCTTGCGGAAACGTGTCCAGGCGAATCGCGCCTGATCGGGGTCGTCGAGTCCTTGCCTGCTCATTGCTTCCCTTTGGCCTGCGTTCATGAGACGATCAACCCATCGCGGCATGGAGTCGCACACGCAGGAGAAAGATCATGACGATCGGGGCCATCCTTGCATCAAAGGGAAGCGAAGTCGTTTCCGTTGGCAGCAACGACCGGGTCTCCGATGCAGTCGCCATGTTTGCCGAACGGCGCATCGGGGCTGTGCCGGTGATCGACGATGGCCGCGTGGTCGGCATTTTTTCGGAGCGCGACGTTGTTTATTCGATTGCCAAAGTCGGGGCCGCCGCGCTTGAGGCGCGAATCGGCGATCTGATGACTGCGCCTGCAATGACGGTCGATGCCGATACGCCGGTGATGTCGGGCCTGTCGCTGATGACCAAACGCCGTATCCGCCATCTGCCAGTGGTGCGCGGCGACACCGTGATCGGGTTCATTTCAATTGGCGATCTTGTCAAGCACCGGATCGACCATATCGAAGCAGAGGCGGCGGCGATGCGCGACTATATTGCCAGCTGATCGATCAGTGACTTCCCCGTCCGATCGTTCATTGAGTTCTTGATACCGAGCAGATCTAGCATCGTCGGGAAAATATCAAGGATCGAGACAGGCGTTTCATGTTTTTCGTGGTTGCCGGTGCGAAACCACAAAGCGCCGGCAGGGTGATGCCACCCCGATTTCGTCGCATCGATTTTATAGGCGATGTCGCCAAATTTGAGCGTCTGGCCATCAGCTGTTGTGACCACCGTTGCGCTGTCGATTTCGCTGGAGACGTCGCATGAAAAATAGAGGCCGTCGGTCGTGCGGTCGTTGAAATCGAAGAGCGCGCGACCATCGGCAAGTTTGAATGCGGTGAGCGCTTTGTGGGTTTCTTGGCGATCGGTCTCCGAGACAAAGCGCACGAAATACTGGTGCGTCATCGTCGGATCGATATCGCCATGCGGCAGGGCGAAGCGGCGAAAAAAAGCATGAACATCGCGCAGACGGTAGAAATGCCTGCCGCCGGTTTGCTCGGCTGCGAGATAAGGCTGCTGGCTGAGCGCTGTTGCAAGAACAAGCATCGCGCCGGTTATATCGGCCAGAGCGATAAACTCGCCGAGCAACCGGTCCATCGCGATATACCCGGTTTTCACGGCGTCGCCATAGAGCATTGACGACTCGGCATCGGGCTGCACCGTGAAGGCCTCGGGCTGGAAATGCCGCCAGTAGCTATGCTGCAAATGCGCTGTTGAGTTGACGAAAAAGGTCGCGAACGCGGGATCGGTTTTGCGATAATAGTGGCAAAATACATCCATCTGCATCCGGTCGAGCAGTGTCGCGCGTTTCCACGACAGGCGGCGATCGTTGAGACGTTCCTCGATCAGCTGGCTCGCAAGCGCGCCGATCGTCCGCGCGCGCAGGCCGTGCGTCATCATGAAACTTAAAAACCGGGCGTAATCACCTAACGTCAGCCGTGCGTCGGGATTGGAATATTCACGAACGTTCGCCCCGACGAAACAGTTATAAATATTGAGCGCAGGCGGTGACGCATTACCGTCTTCGCACCAGGGATCGCTGACGTAGACGCTGCCGGGAAAGTCGAACGGGCGGGCATTCATGGCAGCGAAGTTAATAACTTTGCGCCCCGCTGCTTGCACGATCCGCCACAGATCGTCGTGCGTGGCGGCCGCGCCCTCGGTCAGATGAAAGACGCCGTGCTGATCGAACGACAAACCCGTGTGTAGCGAATACCATTGGATCCACGGTTCGAGATCGGGCGGGTCGGTGACATCGGCAAAGGTTTCAAAAACTGCACTGTGCCCGTGCATCCGTTTGAAATTGGGGAGCAGGCCTTCGGTCATCCACCGGTCGATCAGCCACGGGCACAGCTCGTTGAATTCGGCAACGATGACTTTGCCCGAAGCGGTGGTTGCGGCAGAACGGATTGCAGTTTCGAGCATCAGAGGCAGCTATAGCGGCGAAATGAATAAAACGGTGTCATGCACGGATCAACCGGTTCGCATCCGACGTTGCGCCAGCCAATCGAATGGCGCGTATGCCGACCGGACATCGAAGAGGTGCCAGTGCGCTGCGTAGGTCTCGCGCATTGTCGCGGGCAGCCCTGACGGGCCAGCGCCGCGCATGATCTGCGAAATGATCAGGTTTTGATAACGGCGGATGCTGTAATTGATCATCCGGCGATACTGTAACGCCCATGTCGTCGGCACGCGCCAGTCGGCCTCCTCGAATCGAAACTGCGCCGATTCGCAGTTGGCGATGCGCTGTTTGTCCCACGCTGACTCAGGACCAAGATTGCTCTTTGCAAGCGCCGCGACCAGCCCGTCGTCGCCGATCAGGTCGACGGGCAGGCGGATGGCACTTGCTTTCACCCGCGAGACGAATGCCCCACTGAGTCCATAAAGCGCGCCGAATAGCCCGTGTTCGTGGAGCATTGCCGCGCGGTAGGCAGCTTGATTTCGGCCCGTGACAGGCATGGCGTTGACGCCATTGGCGTATGGGTTTGCTGCCAGCGTGGCCGCCATTACGTCGAGCGCGCCGGGCTCCAGTTCGGCATCACCGTCGACAAACAGGCAGGCCGGAGTCGCGTCGTCGAATATCCGATCGACAAAGTAGTTCCACGTGCGCGCCTTGCCGCCTTCGGTAAGATCGTGAATGTGAAAATTGGGAAGGTTAAGCGTGAGTTCGTACGCAATCTGAACCGTCCGGTCTATCGTTCCGTTGACCAGCAGATGAAATTCGAACGCGTCCGAACCCAGCGGCAGGCTGTCGATACATCGGGCAATCCGCCGCTCTTCGTTATGCGCAAAAATTGCGACTTGCATCCGCGCCATTCAGAGCGGCTTCCGTTTGCGCACAAATCCGACCAGGTCGTCGATGGTGTTGCGCTGAAACCGCCATGACAGCCCGATATAAATTGCTGCCCCAAGTGGCACGAGAAGCACTAGCCGGGCGGGCGCGGACAAGGCGGACAGGAGTTGCATTTCCGCAAATACTACGGTCGCTGCCATGATCGCGGCGGCGACGGCGCTGGGTGCGACGGCTCGCATGATATCGCGCGCGCGCGCACCGATCGTCGGCAGCGACAGCAGCATCGTGAAGAGCAGCAGCAACGGCGCACCGGCCAGCCAGGCATAGCCAAGGCCGATCGGGCTTTGCTGTATGCCGATCAGGAACGCCGCCGGCATGATCAACGCACCCGCCAGACTCGATTTCACATAAATGCCGGGTTTGCCCATCGCGTTGGTTGCCGGCGAAAAAATGACCTGAAGCGCAAAAAACGGCATGGCCAGCGCCAGCAATTGCACGAACGGGATCATCTCCAGCCATTTCGGCCCGAACAGTGTTTCGATGAGCGGACCCGCCGTCGCTGCCATGCCCAGGTAAATCGGGGCAGCGACAAACATCGTGAGTCGCACGGTGCTTATGAACGCCGTTGCAATCTCGGTACCCCTATTGTGCAGCTCGACATAGCTCGGAAAAGCCACCTCATTCAGCGGGGGAATGAATTTCGATGTCAATATCTGCGCGAGGAACAGCGCCTCGAAATAAAGTCCGAGATGATAGGGGTCGAAGCGACTGCCCGCGATGGCGATGTCGGCCTGGCTCTGGATTACCCATAATATCTGGCAGACTGTTAGGGCACCGCCAAAGGCGACAGTTCCCCGCATCCCGCGAAAATCGAAACGCGGTATGATCCACAGGCGCGCGGCGATCATCAGGCCGATGCCGCGGACATAAAACATGACGAGCGGCGTGATGACGAGCGTCCACACCCCCAGCCCAGACAGCGCACAGGTCAACGCGGTAATGGCGCTCGCAAGCGCGGCGGTGAAATTGGCAATTGCCTGCCGCTTGAAATCGAGACCCCGCGAAAGAATGGCACTCGGCACATAGATCAGCGGCATCGCGAGGTAGGAAAGCGCCATCACGCGAACCATGTCGGCGATGACGGGCCGGTTGAAATGGACTGCGGCAAACGGCGCGGCGAACCATTGGATGGCTGCAAGGATACCGTTCAGCAGCAGCATCACGCCGAACACTTGAGCAATCTCTTTGTCAGTGACTGATTCGGCCTGGATCAGCGCGCTTGCAAAACCGCTGCCGTTGAACACTGCAAAGATTACCGAGACGACCTGTGTCATTGCAAACAGACCGTAATCGGAAGGGGCTAGCAGCCGGACGACAATCAGCGTTGCTGACCATAAAACGACCTGTGCAACGATCTGGCTGCCCGACCGCCAGAATACGGCGCGGCGCACGCGGTCGGCGAATGCCGGGTCTGCCTTGATTTGTGTCACGTGGACGCCGCCCCAGTTATGACGGCGGACTTAGCGCGCAACTGCATTTGCCACCAGTGGTGCCATTTATTTGAAATAAAATTTCCAACAGGTGTTGACGCGAATCTCCTATCGGCCTAGTGGCTCTTTCTGTCGCGGCGACGGCCTTCGGGTTTGCCACCGTGTCTGCACTATCATCGGCGCTCGATCCTCCCGGATCAAAACGGGGGATAATCTGGCGTCGGTATTTTGCGCTCTTTGACATTGTCAGTTTAGATGAAGGGACATGTGGGCGGCGGCTCCAGGTCCGACGGTTTTAAGGCGTCGGGTGCTTGGTTAAATTAGC
>JAYTAP010000046.1:0-26376 GCA_043737475.1 Sphingomonas sp. | reverse complement strand
GTTCCTCATTGCGTGACCGGTTGCATGAACGGCGGGTCGGGTATCTGCGTCCGTGCTTCGTTGAGCAACCGGCCCCACGTGGCGCTTAGCGCATCGAAATAGGGGTCGTCGATGTCGATCCTTCTCTTGATATTCGGTTTGGCCGGATCGGTTGCCACGACAAGCAGATCGAGCGGCAGCCCGACCGAGAGGTTCGACCGGATTGTCGAATCAAAAGAAATCAGCGCAACTTTTACAGCTTCGTCGAGCGGCGAGCGCCAGGTCAACGCGCGATCGAGAATCGGCTTGCCATATTTCAGCTCACCGATCTGGAGGAACGGCGCATCAACCTGACATTCGATGAAATTTCCCTCGGCATAGATCATGTAAAGCGCCAGTGGTTCATTGCCCACGCGCCCGCCAAGCAGCAGCGAGACACCGGCGTTGATCTTGGTTCCCTCCAGCGTGACGCCGATCGCGCGTCGCGCGGTGCTGACCGCCTCACCGACCAATTGCGCCACGCGAAACATCGTCGGCTGTGCGGCAACCGTGCGCGCAATACCACTGCCGTCGTGGCAGGGCAGCCCCTCCTCGAGCATCGACAGGGTGGATTGCGTCACCGACAAGCTGCCCGCGCTTGCCAGCACGACTAGCCGGTTGCCGTCATCGGCCAGTAAGTGCAGTTTCTTGAACACCGAGATATTGTCGATCCCGGCGTTGGTACGCGTGTCGGCAATCATGACGAGCCCGGCCTCGACGAGCATTCCCACACAATATGTCATTCGCTACTGCTCTGCCTCGACCCGTACATCCACGTCGAGTTCCTCGATCCCGCCGCCGCGTCGCGTGCCCGAAACCGGGGTGACGTCCGCGCCGTCGAGCCCGACAGCAACGCGGACATAGCTTTCGTCGGGCGATGCCCCCGAACACGGATCGAGCCCGACCCAGCCGACGCGTTTTTCATGAATCTCTGCCCAGTAATGTGTTGACTGCCGGATACCCCGATCCGGTCCGTGCAGCGAATGTCCTGCGACAACGCGCGCCGGAAAGCCGCTGGCGCGCGCAACAGCAACGAGAAGGTGCGCCGCATCACGGACCGATCCGGTGCCGCTATCGAGTACTTGCGCCGGTGTCCGCGCGGGAAGCCCGCGCCCGCCCACAATGTTCATGGCACCACCAACAAGGGCATTGAGCGCATGGGCTTGTTCCAGACTGTCCGAACTGCCGACACTTCGCGCAAGAGCCATGATGGTCGCATCAACCGCTGTCTGGGCCGTGCTCCGCGTGTAGAACAGCGGTGGCAAAGTCTCCTCTACGCCCTCGACGACGCCAGCCATATCTTCGGTCAGAACCTGCCCGCGCACCGTAAGCGCGATTTCAGAAATCGGGCCGTCGAGATAAAGCATGGTCGTCGCGTTGCCATAGCCATCACGGCCGTTGCGCAGCCGCGCATCGCAATCGACGTCGATCCGCCAGTCGATGACGGTCTGCGCGGCGTAATCATTGGGTGTCACACGCAAAAGCTGGACGACGCGCGCCTGTGGCTGGCTGAACCGGTACACCGTGTGATGGTCGATAGACAGGCGCATCAGACGAACCGGAACTGCCGCGCGATGGCGGCATTGATGGCGGCGTTTTCCGTGAGGAAATCTTCGAGATATTCATGAAGGCCGTGTTTCATCACGCTTTCGATCCGCGTTTCGCCGAGCCGGGCATGGCGCAGGCGCGCCAGTCGGTCGGCTTCGCCTTGCAGACCGGTCTGTTTGCCCAGTGCGTTCAGATGTAGCACGACCTCTTCGGCGCTTGCAGCCAGCGAACGCGGCAGCTCGCGGCGTAGCATGAGCAATTCGGTGACCAGCGCGGGCTTCAGACCTTCGCGATAGAGCCAGCGATAGGCATTGACGGCCGACACAGTCTGCAGGATCGTCGTCCACTGATCGCGATCCACCGTGCCGCCGACGCGCTCGCCTTCAGGCAGCAGGATGTGATATTTGACGTCAAGCAGCCTTGCTGTGTTGTCCGCACGTTCGATCGTTGCGCCAAGCCGGATGAACCAGCTTGCCGGATTGCGCAGCATCCGCCCGATCGCCCCTTCGAACCCGCGCGTTTCGGCCTGCGCTTCGTTGACCAGACTGAGTGTCGCTTCGGTATTGCCGGGGCTGGTCCGGTTCTGAAAGAGCAACCATGCGCGGTTCATCGTCTGCCACGCTTCGCGGCTCAGCGCCGTGCGCACGGACTTGGCATTGTCACGCGCACGGTCGAGACAGGAAACGACCGAACCCTTGTGATCGGTCGACAGCGTCAGGAACCGCGCAACAGTACGCGGTGTCAGTTTTTCGCCCGTTGCCGCAAATGTCTTGTTCGCTTCGATTACCGACAGGGCGCTTTCCCATGCCGCTTCACCAGCGGGACGCGAAGACATCGCATCGAGACGTACTGTGGCCTCGACGAGCCGCGCCGTGAACTCGGCGCGTTCGACATAGCGGCCGAGCCAGTAAAGCGAAGATGCCGTGCGCGAGAGCACTAACCCTTCCCCTCGTTCGCCAGCACGAAACTATCCTTTGTCCCCCCGCCCTGGCTTGAATTGACGACTAGCGATCCTTCCTTCAGCGCGACACGCGTCAGGCCACCCGGGACAATCTTCACGCCATTAGTGCCGGTCAGCACAAACGGCCGAAAGTCGACGTGGCGCGGCGCAATGCCTTCGTCGCACAGCGTCGGCACGGTCGACAATGCCAGCGTCGGCTGCGCGATATAGCGTTCAGGTTCGGCAATCAGCGCGGCGCGAAAATCCTCGATCTCTTGTTTGGTTGACGTCGGCCCGACCAGCATCCCGTAACCGCCCGACCCGTCGACGAGCTTCACGACCAGCTCGGGCAAATGCTCGAGCACATATTTGAGCGCATCGCGTTCGCGGCATCGCCACGTCTCGACAATCGGCAGCAGCGGTTCTGCACCCGAATAATAGCGCACGATGTCGGGCATATAGCTGTAGATCGCTTTGTCGTCGGCAATCCCCGTCCCCGGCGCGTTGACGATCGCGACATGCCCGGCACGATAGGCCGCGATCAGCCCCGGAATGCCGAGCATCGAATCAGGCCGGAAAACCAGCGGATCGATGTAATCATCGTCCACACGCCGGTAGATCACATCGACGCGAACGCGCCCCGTAATCGTGCGCATCCACACGAAATCATCATCGACTTCGAGATCGGCTGCTTCGACCAGCTCGATGCCGAGGCTATCGGCCAGAAAACTATGTTCGTAATAGGCCGAATTGAACCGTCCCGGCGTCAGGATCACACACACCGGGTCTGCGCCTGCACCGATGGGGGCCACACTGCGCAACATTTCGAGCAGCATGTCGCCGTAACTGTCGACCGGGCGGACATGATAGTGGCGGAACAGTTCGGGACACAGCCGGATCATCGCTTCGCGGTTTTCGAGCATGTAGCTGACACCTGAAGGTGTCCGGGCGTTATCCTCGAGCACGTAGAAGTCGTTCGGCCCGGTGCGCACGAGGTCGATGCCGCAGATATGCGACCAGATATTGTGTGGCGGCGCGGACCCCACGATTTCGGGACGGAATTGCGGGTTGGTCAGGATAATCTCGGGCGGCAGGACACCATCGTCGAGGATCTTTCGCGCGCCATAAATGTCGGTCAGGAATGCATTGATCGCTTCGACGCGCTGCACGAGGCCAGCCGAAAGCCGCGACCATTCGGAGGCCGTGAAAATGCGCGGCACGATGTCGAACGGGATGATCCGTTCGGCAGCGTCGTCATCGCCGTAGACGGCAAATGTGATGCCAAGCTGGCGGAAAGTCGCTTCGGCGGATGCCTGACGCCGCGCCATTTCGGCTTGCGGTGTATCCGCCATCCAGCGTCCAAGCTCGGCAAAGCAAGCACGCGCCTTGCGTTCGCGGCTGTTCCCCCAGATTTCGTCGAAGACTTTGTTTGCCATCGTGTGGAGACTGCGCAGAAACATTGCGACGCACAAGAGCGGGGAACGTCATCGGCACCGACAAATTTTTTGTTACGGACGCGGACCTTTTTATCCGAAAGCCGGTTTGCCCTTCGTGACCTCTCGGGATCGTTCGCGTTGGACGATCCACCCCAAACTTTAGCCCGGCCCCGAACAGAGGCCGGGCTTTTTTTGCGCCTTCAAAAGTTAGTCAAAAGTTAGTCCAAGGAATCGCGGAAATATGGGGATGGTGGGGCCTGGCGAGGGTGCGAAGTTCTCGAAGTTTTCCAACACAGATTTTAGCGCGGAAAGGCGTCACCGGTCTTCTGCTTCCCGCACGCCAAGCAGCCCCAAAGCGTCACGGTTATCGAGTGCAAGTTTGGGCATGGCTGACTTGATCCGCTTTTCGACCGACTTGATATGTTCGGCAGCCGCGATGTTTTCGGGGAGAGTGCCGCCAATCTGTTCGATGGCTTTGCGGACTTCCTTGCCGACGGCTTCATGCGTGGCGATGGCTTGGTTTTGCGTGCGCACATTGTCACGCGCCAGCTTGTCGCGGGTCTGTGTCATGCGGAATTGATTGGCGGCAAGCTCGGTCGCGTTCATGCGATCCATCAGCTTTTCCTTTTCGGGAATGCGTTTGCGCGCCTTGATCGCTTCCATTCCCCGCCCGCCATACAGCCCCTTATAGCCCGCGTCGTGAAACACGCCGAACATGCGATCCGCCACGCCCGATTGGCGTGCGGCCCCCGACAGGGTCTTGAATTCCTCTCCGGTTTGTTTGCGCAGTTCGAGCCGCTCGACATCGGCGGCGTGCCGATCGGACAATTCCTGCCGCCGCGTCTGAACCGCAAAATATTTCTGCGCTTGCGCAATGGCCGGTTTGCGGGGATCGCCATTTTGCGCGATCAGGTAACAAGCGAAGCGCGAGAGGTGGTAATCCTCGACCATCTGCACCGCACCTTTACCGCCCGTGATCGGTTTGCCGGCGCCGGCAAAGTGATGCTCGGCATTATTCCCCGATTGCTCGCACGACGCCATCGCGCGCGTGATTGCATCGGCAAAGCGCCGCCACTGGCTGTAGCCAAGTAACGGCTGAAGTTCGCGCGCCGACCAATATTCGGCGCTGTGGTCGTTGAGGCGCTTCAGGTCTTCGAATGACGTGCGATTGATCGAAGGGGTTTTGTCATCGGGCATTGACGATCATCCCTATCCATTCGCGATAGAACATAATAGCAACATTGCTGTAAAGGTCAAGTTACAAAGATGGTGATTTTTGTGTGTCAGGATAACCACCAACCCCGCCGACAGCAGCGCACCCAAGCGTTTCGCTCCGGCGGCGGAGGGTGTTGAGAACAGCTCGATGGAGGAGAAAAGTTACCTATCGCCGTAAACAGGTACTGGAAGTTTATACCTGATTATCCAAAGCCTCCGAAATACGGCCATGATTAACGCCAAATTTTTCCGCTATGTCCTGTTGATGCGCAGTGGGGTTGATCATCGCGTAATCACGAATCTGCTTGGCCATTTCTGGAGTAAGTTTCGGACTGCGGACCGGCGCCCGCTTCTTGGCTGATTTGCGATACATTTGGTCAGCGAGATCATTTAATTCATCAAGGCCATGTTCGTCGGCCAGTTCACGTAAGCGATCACGAACTGCGGGTATTCCAAGACTATTTTTCAACATCCACCTCCCCCCGGACTATCAATCAAAGCAACAACGGCTGTGTATTAGTGTAGTCATTCAATTTTTCAAGCTTGCGTCGGCACGGCGGAATCCAAACCACTTGAGATTTTTGAGCATTATCATGCTCCCATACTAACCATGCATAACCTGTGGCGGTTGTTGCCTTTTCGTCCAGCCGCCCCCGAACCATCGGAACTCGCTCTACAAACTGCGCGAATTTTGTAGGTGGATAAATATTGAACAGCCGATTGTAACGTCCAACGCTTTCAAGAAAAACTGTCCGGACAAGGACTGCAACTCCACGACGAGCAACCTCGAGTGAACGAATAACAAACTCCTCAGCCAGTCGAAACGGTGGATTTGTGATTACCCAGTCTACGGCCTTTGCTTCATAAGGAACCGTTAGATAATCTCGGGTCACGGCGTAGCCGTAGTCGTGAGTATCAGCGCATCGGACCTCTCCAAAGTACTCCTTTAATACTTTGGCCATGTGGCCCGCGCCGCAAGCGGGTTCGAGACATGTCAAATCTGTTAGACTGCTCGGTCGGACTACATGCTCTAGTAACGCGCGAGTAGCCCACGGTGGAGTGGGAAAATCATCGGGGCTATCATTTGGTTCGACCCGTTGTGACATGACAGCGTGGGATACGTTTTGCATGATTATTGCCCCTATGGTGGCATGCCCATAGGTCTTTCAGGACTCGCTGAGAATCCCCCTTCGTCAACTTAATTTAACAATGTTGGTTGTGACGGGATTACACCATTTTGGAACGGCTCAGCTACCGACATCTTTTGCTCCAAGCCGCGCCGTTGTCGGTCATTGCTCCGGCTAAGCCGCTCGCCGCCCCTTCAGCGGAATCACCAACCGGGCGCGTTCGAACCAGGCGTCATCGAGTTCGGGGGCGGCGTCGGGGTTGCTGGCGATCTGCGCGGCGATGTCTTCGTCGGTCAGCGCGTCGAAAGCAGCCAGCCTCTCGGGTGTCATCCAATCGATTGCCGCCTGAAGACGTTCAGGGGTGACTTCGACGATATTTTCCGATTTCTTTGTCATTTGCTTTCCTGAAACTAATCAATCGCCGCACATTGCCACGCCACGTATAGACGACAACGCATATCCTGTCATTGAGTGCCTCAACCGGACCCGTGGCAACAAAGCGCGTTTCCTCATAATCGAAGCGATTATCCTCTTCCTCAATATAGTCGCGATCAAAAATCTGGATGCCCAGATCGAGCGGCACATCATGTTTGGCCTTGTTGATCACATCCTTGTCGGGGTCCAGTTGGAAGCGCTTTCCGATCATTCAGCGGCGACACCTATCTGCCCGAACATATCCACAACCCCCGCGCCATCATCCTCATTCGCTGCTGGCCCGGCTTTCGCCTTCCCGCGACGGTCAAACGAATCCCACACTTCGTTCCAGTTGCCGCGTGTTGCTGCTTTCGAATATTCGGTTGCGCGGGTTTCGAAGAAGTTGGCGTGTTCGACGCCGTTCAGCAATGGCGCGAGCCATGGCAGCGGGTGTTCGTCGATCATGAACATCGGCTTGAAGCCCAGCTGATTGAGCCGCCAGTCGGCGATGTAGCGGACGTATTTCTTGATGTCCTTGGCGGTCATGCCCGACACCGGACCATCGGCGAACGCGAGGTCGATGAACGCGTCTTCCAATCGCACGGTCGTCTGGCAGCAATCGAGGATGTCGTCCTTGACGGCCTTGGTCAGGCAATCGCGCTCCTTGGTGAACGCGTGGAACAGCTTGGTGATCCCTTCGCAATGCAGGCTTTCGTCGCGGATCGACCAGGTGACGATCTGGCCCATGCCTTTCATCTTGTTGAAGCGCGGGAAGTTCATCAGCATCGCAAACGACGCAAACAGCTGCAGCCCTTCGGTGAAGCCGCCGAACATGGCGAGCGTGCGCGCGATATCCTGGTCATTGTCGACGCCGAAGGTGTTCAGATAGTCGTGCTTGGCCTTCATCTCCTCATATTGGAGGAACATCCCATATTCGCTTTCAGGCATGCCGATCGTGTCGAGCAGATGCGAGTAAGCCGCGATGTGGACCGTTTCCATGTTGGAAAAGGCGGCGAGCATCATCTTGATTTCGGTCGGCTTGAAAATGCGGCCGTAATGTTCGTGGTAGCAATTCTGCACTTCGACATCGGCTTGCGTGAAGAAGCGGAAAATCTGCGTGAGCAGGTTGCGCTCATGATCGGTGAGCTTCTGCGCCCAGTCTCGGCAATCCTCGCCCAAAGGCACTTCCTCGGGCATCCAGTGAATCTGCTGCTGGCGTTTCCAGAAATCATAGGCCCAAGGGTATTCGAAGGGCTTATACTGGGTGCGGGCTTCGGTGAGGGACATATGATTCTTACCTTGAAATTGGATTGCGGTTTAAGGCGTTGCCCAGTGCGCCACCAAGACTGCGGTTGGTGCTGCAGTGAAGAGCGCGGAGATTTGAATGATGGTCTGATCCGCCTAATATGGATGGCTGAGCATGATCAATTTCCCAACCATACTTTGACATATGATCGCCATAATCTCGCCAGCGGATCAAATTACCAAAGTCATCAATTCGAAAATCACCACTCAATAGCGCATTTAAGGACGACCCTACGGGTCGAGCCTTGGCCCAAGCAGCGGCTTTTCGCGCATCAGCCTGACTCAAACCGCCAAAAAGCGCAGATGCTAATCTAGAGTTTGGCGTTTGTGCCGCTAATTTAGAAGAAGCTGATTGTCCTAATACGTCAGCCAAAATACCGGCTCCGGCGCCTTTTGAATGACCCATCATTCCCATGTCCGAACTCCCTTCAAATTGGATATTTTAGATTCTGTCACCGTGTTCGAATGAACTTGGCTGATAAAAAACATTAAGCCGCCAAGCCGTGCAGCGCCCAGGCGGAGCCGACAAGCGCGAGCGCGGCTGCGGCCAGCATCGTGGCGGCTATGCGGTTTCGGTAAACGGCGGCTTCGCTTCGTGTCGGGCGAAAGAACAAGAATACGGCTCCCAGCGCGCACAGGAGCGCGACGCCGATCATGATCAGCGCACTGCTCATGATCGATCGCTATCACTGGCATGCCAAACACTCGTCATAATCTTTCTCCGCCAGTTCGATCACCGGCGCCAGTGCGGTGTTGTCGGCTTCGACACCGCCTGCAAAGCCGGCGCGCTGGATCGATTTGCTGCGGAGATAATAAAGCGACTTCACGCCAAGTTCCCATGCGCGGAAATGAAGCATCAGGAGATCCCATTTCTCGACGTCCGCCGGGATGAACAGATTCAGGCTGGTCGCCTGATCGATGAACGGCGTGCGGTCGGCGGCGAGTTCGAGCAGCCAGCGCTGATCGATTTCGAAGCTGGTTTTGTAGGTGTCCTTTTCCTCCGCGCTCAGGAAGTCGAGATGCTGAACGCTGCCGCCCTGTTCGAGGATCGAGTTCCACACCGTATCGCTGTTCTTCGATTTCTCGCTGAGCAGTTTTTCGAGATAAGGATTGCGGATTGAGAACGACCCCGACAGCGTCTTGTGCGTATAGATATTCGCGGGGATCGGTTCGATGCAGGCGCTCGTCCCGCCGCAGATGATGCTGATCGATGCGGTCGGCGCGATTGCCATCTTGCAGCTGAAGCGCTCCATGACGCCGCGTTCCTCGGCATCGGGGCAGGCACCGCGTTCGGTGGCGAGCATCATCGAGGCTTCGTTTGCTTCGCGGCTGATATGCTTGAAGATTTTGAGGTTCCACGATTTTGCCATCGCGCCTTCGAAGGGCAGGTTGCGCGCTTGCAGGAAGCTGTGGAAGCCCATGACGCCCAGACCCACCGAGCGTTCGCGGCTGGCGCTATATTTCGCGCGCGCCATTTCGGGCGGAGCGCGGTCGATGTAATCGGTCAGGACATTGTCGAGGAAGCGCATGATGTCTTCGATGAACTGCTTGTCGCCGTTCCACTGATCCCAGGTTTCGAGATTGACCGACGACAGGCAGCACACCGCCGTGCGGTCATTGCCGAGATGGTCACGGCCGGTGGGCAAGGTAATTTCGCTGCACAGGTTCGACGTCGAAACTTTGAGTCCGAGTTCGCGATGGTGGCGCGGCATGGCGCGGTTCACGGTGTCGGCAAAGACGATATAGGGCTCGCCCGTTGCAAGGCGCGTTTCGACGAGCTTCTGGAACAGCGAACGCGCATCGACCGTGGCGCGAATGCTGCCGTCCTTGGGGCTGAGCAGATTCCATTCCTCGCCCGCGCGGACGGCTTCCATGAACGCATCGGTCAGCAACACACCGTGGTGCAGGTTCAGCGCCTTGCGGTTGAAATCGCCCGACGGTTTGCGGATTTCGAGGAATTCCTCGATTTCTGGATGCGACACGTCGAGATAGCAGGCCGCCGAGCCGCGACGCAGCGAGCCCTGCGAAATCGCAAGCGTCAGCGAGTCCATGACGCGGACGAACGGAATGATGCCGCTGGTCTTGCCGTTGAGGCCGACCGGTTCACCGATCCCGCGCACCGCACCCCAATAGGTGCCGATGCCGCCGCCGCGTGACGCGAGCCAGACATTCTCGTTCCACGTCTCGACAATGCCTTCCAAGCTGTCGGGCACCGAATTCAGGTAGCAGCTGATCGGCAAGCCGCGCCCCGTTCCCCCATTCGACAGCACCGGCGTAGACGGCATAAACCACAGGCGCGAGATATAATCATAAAGCCGCTGGGCATGCGGCTGATCGTCCGCGTAAGCGGATGCAACGCGCACAAAGAGATCCTGATAGCTCTCGCCGGGCAGCAGATAGCGGTCCTTCAGCGTCTCCTTGCCGAAATCGGTGAGCAGCGCATCGCGCGAATGATCGACCTCGACAGCATAAAGCTGCGCATTGATCCGCTTCGAATCGCTGACCGGCGCATCATCGCCTGCAACACTTGTTAAGGCCTCTAACAGGGTGGTCGCCATATCACTCATCACTGCTTCGCTACCTTTGAAATCCATACCACGCCCCTACTCACGTTCTTTATCTGTTCGACTCGGAGGCGAACCTCCCTTGTAGCATTTTTGGGGGCAATGCAGCGCAAATGTTTTTCATCTGTTCCACGCAGCACAGGCCGTGAATCACTTGCCACGGCTGCCATAGCGCCATCCCCAAGTCATACCAGTAATTGTGTCGCCCCGGACCGAAGTCACCACCCATAGTGCCCTAACGGCGAATTGACGCAAGGTGGTAAATGACATTTCAGCGACTCGTTTCGTCGCAATTTTGATTCGGTTGGACGATGCTGCCCAATGCCGCAGCGCAGCGACGCGCCGGATTTCCGGCCTTTGCAAACCGCGCAAGAGAACGAGCGCGGAACGAAAATAAATACTCGTTCCGCGCCGATCAGATCAGATCGGCAGTGCCGCCAGATCGAGATTGGCCATCGACAGAACCGGTGCAGCGAGAGCGGCTGGCGATTGTGCGGTTTGCACGACGGGCAGACACGGCGCGAGCGGCGCGGGTTTATAATTCAAATATGGATTAGCGATTTTTATTGCCGGCGCGGTGGCGGCGTGAACGGCCTGTCGCGCCGCGGGCACCGTCGCAACCGCACCCAAGATCATGGCGGGCGGGCAGACACACAACGCAAGTTTTGCAAGCGTTACGCCATTACCCGCCATTGCCATCGTCCCCATCGCTTCAGGGATAACTGCCACCGCGAGAACGCCGTGTTTTGTGCGCTGGCTGAGCCGGTACTTCGGGGTCCAGCGAGCCGCCGACGACCGCCGTCGCTGCCAGCGCAGCGTACTCCCGGCGATGGCAAAACCGCCGACCATCATGATCCATGTCATGGGTTCGGGCACAGCGCTTGTGATCGGCGCCGTGCGATCGGGAGGTGTTATGATCGTTGTGCCGTCACCCGGCGTTGCACCCGAGCCACCGCCACCGCCAGTGCCGCCGGAGCCCGAGCCGCCACCGCCGCCGCTGACAAAGACAGGACCGCTGACGCCGCCACCCGGGAAACCACCGCCGCCGAAACCGGCCGGACCGGGGCCTACGCTCAAACCGGAGGTGTCGACGATCGGCAACCCTGCGCCCGCGATCGGCAGCGCGAGACCGGCAAATGCTGGCGGGCACGGCAAATCAAGTGCAGCGGTTTGTGACGATTTCGCACGGTTCTGACGCTGCGGCTGCGATTTAACAGCTTTGCCGCGCGATGCAGTCGCTTTGTGGACGGCCTGCCGCGCTTTCGGCAAAGAGATCGCGGCTGTGCCCATGACGACAGTCGGGCAAATGCAGAGTGCAGCCTTTGCCGCCAGCGTCATGCCCATGATTCACGCCCGCCATCGGGGACGTCATCGACGACAGAAAAATTACGCATAAGCAACCCCTGTTACCCCGATACAGCGGCTCAACAGAACACCATACCGGAAATCGTAAACAGAGCATTAGCATAAAAGGTCCGTCCAGGCCAGTTCGGTTCGTCTCAATCCGGTCCGATATGCGCAGGTTGCTGCGCCGACAAAGCGATCTGGCTATCGATGTCGGTCAGTTCATGCGCTGTTGCGGCGACATGAATTGCCTCTTTCAAGAGCGAGCGAGCCCCAGCGTCTCCGCGCAGCGACAGGAGGTGCGGCCATGTCGATCGAGGAAAAATCGCAGGCGGTGAAGCGGTCGTTCCGGCTGTGGATGCAACGATACAGCCCGGATGTGCACGCGATGCGGCGCACAGCCCGGCAATATGCGTTGCGCCGACAAACGGCATGTCTCCGAGACAGACGAGGATTGCATCGGCATCGCTGGCCATCGCGCGCTGAACAGCCAGGATAAGCGAATGCGCCTGCCCCGCCGCCGGATCATCGTTGTCGATCAGCGAATAGCCTTCCTCCTTCAGCGCGCTGGCAAGCCGGACATGTGCCGGATCGTGCACAGCGATCAGGTGCGCGCACCCCGCTCGTGCAAGCGTCTGCGCAGCATGAGCCCCAAGCATTTTGTCGCCCAGCATCGCTTCGAGCTTGTTGCCGCCAAAGCGCGTGCCGCGTCCGGCCGCAAGCAGGACGCCAGCAATCTTAGCGGAGCCCATCGTTCATCACCCGCACCATACCCGCCGCGATCGACAGCGCGATTTCGGATGCGCTGATCGCATTGAGCGGCACTCCTGCCGGCCCTTCGATCCGCGCCAGTTGGTCCTCGGCGATGCCCATCGCGCGCAATCGCACCAGCCGCGCGGCGTGCGACGATTTAGACCCGAGCGCCGCAACATATGCTGCCGGACTGGCAAGCGCTGCGACAAGTCCGGGATCGTCGATCTTGATATCATGGCTGAGCGTGACGACCGCGGTGCGGCTGTCGGGTTTCAGCGCGGTCACGGCGTCGTCGGGCCAGCGGTCGTCACGCATGACGCCCGCAAAGCGATCCTCGGTCAGGAACCGCGCGCGCGGATCGACGACAGTGGCGGCGAAACCGATCTGTTGGGCGATTGCCGCCAGCACTGCTGCGATTTCGACCGCACCGACGATGATGAGCCGTTTGGGCGGCGCGTAAACGTTGAGAAAGCGATCAGCGTCGCGCGTTGCCACGACCTCGCTGATGCCCGAATCCAAATCAGTTGCAATCTTCAGAGCATCGCCGACTGCGTTGGCAGCGATGATCCGATCGAAGAGCTCAGGCGAAAAACCCTGACAACCGACCGGTTGCACGAGCACGGCGATATTGCCGCCGCAGGGAAGCCCGACTTCCCAAGCCGCACCGTCGGCAACACCATAGCGCCGGACGGTCGCCGAAGCGCCGTCGATGACGTCGGCCGCGGCCTGAAGCACGTCGCCTTCGACGCAGCCGCCCGACACCGAGCCGACGAATGCGCCGTCACTGTGAACCAGCATGTGCGTGCCGACCGGACAGGGGGCCGAGCGCCATGTCTCGATCACTGTTGCCAGTGCCATCGGCGCGCCCGCCCATTCGGCGACTTTGGCGAGAATGCGGTTGTGGTCGGCAGCACCGGTTTGCAGCATGTCGTTCCAGGATCCGTTTTGATTGCGAACGAATTTTATGTTACGCTTTGGTATCATAAAAGTAGAGGTCAACATGTCGATAGCTGCAACCGTGAACGGCAAGCCCGTCGCTTTTGAGGGCGAACCCGATACGCCGCTGCTATGGGCGATCCGCGAGGAGCTCGGTCTGACGGGCACGAAGTTCGGTTGCGGCATTGCGGCCTGTGGTGCGTGCACCGTTCATGTCGACGGCGAAGCAACGCGGTCGTGCTCGGTGCCGATCAACGAGGTTGCCGGCAAAGCGATCACGACGATCGAAGGGGTCAAAAACGCCGACGGTGCGCTGCACCCGGTGCAAGCGGCATGGATCGCCGCGCAAGTGCCGCAGTGCGGTTACTGTCAGTCGGGGCAAATCATGACAGCGATTGCGCTCTTGAAAAAGGGCACGCCGAGCGATGCACAGATCGACGAAGCAATGACCAACATCTGTCGCTGCGGCACTTACCCGCGTGTCCGCGAAGCCATCCGCGCCGCCGTCAGAGCATAAGGGAAGAACGACATGGCCGACAATCCCACGCTCGATATCGCCGAAGCACCCGTAGCGCCGATGAAGCGCAAAGGCATCAAGCGGCGCGCTTTCCTCATCGGTGGTGTGGCCATTGCAGGTGCGGGGGTGTTCGGGGTGCTGTGGAACGACGGCAATGTCCGCGGTCGCGCGGTTGGGCTGACCACGAAACCGGGCGAAGGCTCGTTCCTGACATGGCTGAAGATCGGCGCGGATGACAGCGTGACGATCTATTCGCCGCACGTTGATGTTGGTCAGGGATCGCAGACGGCACTCGCGCAGATGGTTGCCGACGAACTCGATGCCGACTGGGCAAAGATCAGTGTCGTCAACGCGCCGGTCGATCCGTCCTTTGCCAATGCGGCGGTTATTCGTGGCTTCGTTGGCGACATGTCGGGACAGCCCGGCATCGTCGATGCGTTGCCCGCCTCGCTGCTGGGCATCATGGCGCGGTCGATGAACATGCAGGTGACCGGCGGGTCATCGGCAGTGCGCTTTACCGGCCAGAACGGCATGCGTGCTGCGGGAGCTGCGGCGCGAATGGCGCTGGTTGCCGAAGCGGCGAGCCGGATGGATGTTCCGGCGAGTGAATTGACGACTGCCAACAGTGTCGTCACGCATGCCAAGACCGGGAAAACGCTACGCTACGGCGAGCTTGCAGAAGCGGCCGCCAGTCGCTCGCTCGACAGCAATCCGCCACTGAAAGACCGTTTGGCCTACAAGTTCATCGGTAAGGATACGCCGCGCCTCGACATCCCCGCAAAAGTCGACGGCAGCGCGATTTACGGCATCGACAAGACGCTGCCCGACATGCGCGTCGCGCGGATCATGATGGCGCCAGTGCGCGACGGGAAGCTGACGTCGGTCGATCCTGCGCCCGCGCTTGCCGTGGCAGGTGTCGAAAAAGTCATCAGACTCGACAATGCCGTCGTCGTCATTGCCAAGGGGTTCTGGCAGGCCAGCAAGGGGATCGCTGCTCTCACCCCGAAATTCAGCGATGGCGGGCATGGCGCGCTGTCGACGCAGTCGATTTATGCAGCGCAGGCCAAGCTTAACGCGGCTGGCGCGAAACTGACGACGCCAGAAGGCGGCAAGCTGCTGACAGCAGATTACAAAGCGCCGTTTCTCCATCAGGCCACGATGGAACCCTTTGCGCTCGTCGCGCATGCCAAGGACGGCAAGCTCAATGTCTGGGGCGGGCTGCAGGATCCGCTCGGCGCGCGGACGATGATGGCGGCAGCAGCCGGTCTCGATCTCGCCAACGTCACGTTCCACCCGATGATCATGGGCGGCGGTTTCGGGCGACGCTTCCCGCCCTACAGCCAGATCATCGACCAGATCGTCAAGATCGCTATGCAAGTCGCCTATCCGGTCAAGCTGATCTGGAGCCGCGAAGACGATGTCCGCCAGGGTGCCTATCGCCCGCAGGTGTCGGCGCGATTGCAGGCGGGCCTCGACAAGGATGGCAAGATCGCGGCCTGGGCTTCCGACTATGCGCAGATGGACGATGCCGGGGCCGAAGCCAAAGTGCCCTATATGATTGCCAAGGTCGAAGCGCGGCATCACGAATATATCTCGAACCAGGTCAACGCCTATTGGCGCTCGGTTAACGCGAGCCAGCACGGCTTTTTCAACGAAAGCTTTGTCGACGAACTGGCCTACGCAGCGGGCGAGGACCCGTTCGAATTTCGCCGCGATCAGCTGAAGCCGGGATCGCGCCAGCGCATTGTGCTGGAAACAGTCGCAAAACGCGCAGGCTGGGGCACACCGCTTCCCAAAGGCGTCGGCCGCGGCATTGCAATCGTCGAAAGTTTCGGCACCATCGCAGCCCATGTTGTTGAAGCGTCAGTGGGCGCAGACGGCCGTCCAAAAGTCGGCAGGGTCTGGGCCGTGGTCGATTGCGGCACGACCGTGAACCCGCGCAATGCCGCCGGACAAATCGAAGGCGGCATCATCATGGGGCTGTCTTCGGCGATCGGTGAGCAGATCACGCTCGAAAAAGGTGCGGTGGTCCAAACCAATTTCGACAACTATCCGATCCTGAAAATGGCCGACAGTCCGACCGCGATCGACGTCCATTTCATCGAAAGTGGCGCGAAAATGGGCGGCATCGGCGAACCCGGCTTGCCGCCCGCCACACCGGCGCTCGTCAACGCGCTGTTTGCAGTCACGGGCAAGCGGATCAGGCAATTGCCGATCGTGTCAGTGGCCTGATTGACTGACGGCCAGCTTCGGCGTTTGCTGATGCTGGACCACGCGCCACTCGTCATGCGCGAGCCAGCGGTAAGTCGATGTGCAATGCGCTTCATAAGGTTCGACATCGTCGCGCGTTGCCTTGATGTCATATGCGACGACGATTATTCCTTGCTGCGGTCGCGCGATGCGCTGATCGGAGAAAACGACCTCGGTCCAGCGCGGCGTGTTTGTGACGGACTCGATTGCCTCTGCGCCTTCCATCACGAACGGTGGGTGCGGCACGACCATCAGGCATTGGTCATCGATTGATTCACGATAATGCTCGGCATCGGCTTTCCACAGGCTTTCTTCAAATGCCCAGATGCGCGCGTCGTCCATGATTATGTTCCTCTTGCTTCAAGAGAGCGAACACAAGCGATCGACATTAGGTCCTTGCCGGTTTGGCAATTCGCGGTCGCCTCGCTAGTGCCCGCGCATGATCACCATTACCGAAGCGGACATCATCGAAAGCGTCGCCGACGCCCTGCAATATATCAGCTATTTCCACCCGATGGATTATATCCGTGCGCTCGGCGTTGCTTATGAAGCCGAGCAGGGCCCAGCTGCCAAGGACGCCATCGCGCAAATCCTGACCAACAGCCGCATGTGTGCGGAGGGGCACCGGCCGATCTGTCAGGATACCGGGATCGTCACCGTCTTCGTGAAATGGGGGCAGGATTGTCGATTGGAGTCGCACCGCTCACTGCAGGACGTGATCGATGAAGGCGTCCGCCGCGCCTATCTGTTTCCCGAAAACAAGCTGCGCGCTTCGATCGTTGCCGACCCCGCATTCAGCCGGGTGAACACCAAGGACAATACACCCTCAGTCGTGAACGTCGAAATGGTGCCGGGTGCTGTGGTCGAAGTCACCGTTGCAGCCAAGGGCGGGGGCTCCGAAAACAAGAGCAAGTTCGCCATGCTCAATCCCAGCGATAGCATTGTCGACTGGGTGATCGAGCAAATCCCGAAAATGGGCGCGGGCTGGTGTCCGCCGGGGATGCTCGGCATCGGCATCGGCGGCACGGCGGAAAAAGCAATGATCCTCGCCAAGGAGTCGTTGATGGGCGATATCGACATGGCATCGCTAAAAGCGCGCGGCGCGGCGACAGAAACCGAGCGGCTGCGGATCGAGATTTTCGATCGCGTCAATGCACTCGGCATCGGGGCGCAGGGGCTCGGCGGGCTGGCCACGATCCTCGACGTGAAAATAGAAAGCTGGCCGACGCATGCGGCATCCAAGCCGGTGGCCATGATCCCAAATTGCGCGGCGACACGCCATGCGCATTTCACGCTGCGCGGGGACGGCCCGGTCTTCCTTGAACCACCCAGATTGAGCGAATGGCCCAACGTCAACTGGACGCCCGACAAGGCCGCGATCCGCGTCGATCTCGACACGCTGACGCCCGCAATCGTGGCAAGCTGGAAGCCGGGCGACCGTTTGCTTCTCAGTGGCAAAATGCTCACGGGCCGCGACGCAGCGCACAAGCGCATCCAGGATATGCTGGCCAAGGGCGAGCAACTGCCCGTCTCGTTTGCGGGCCGGACGATTTACTATGTCGGCCCGGTCGATCCGGTCGCGGGTGAAGTTGTCGGCCCCGCCGGACCCACGACGGCAACGAGGATGGACAAGTTCACCGAGATGATGCTCGCCGAAACCGGCCTGATCGCGATGGTTGGCAAGGCCGAGCGCGGCCCCGCCGGGATCGACGCCATCCGCAAACACAAGGCGGCCTATCTGATGGCAGTCGGTGGTGCGGCTTATCTCGTTTCGCGGGCGATCAAGGCATCGCGCGTGGTGGGCTTCGAAGACCTGGGCATGGAAGCGATCTACGAATTCACCGTCGAGGACATGCCCGTCACCGTTGCCGTGGATGCGACGGGCGCGTCGGTGCACATGACTGCCCCTGCACTTTGGCAGCAACGGATTGCCGAGGCGCGCGGACTGGCTTGACCTCCGTTGCCCACCTCAGACTGACTTAACGGCAACGCGCGCCATTTTTGTCGATCGCACTGCCGGCGACCGCGCCGCCCGCGCCGCCGATGATCGTGCCCAGCGTCTTCGACCCGCCCGGTGCAATGATATTGCCGAGAATGCCACCGGCGATCCCACCGACGATCAATCCGGTCGTGCCATCGGAGCGGCGGCAATAATATTGGCCGTTTTCGCCGCGATAAACCCGGTCGTTTCGCGCCAAGCGACGTTCGCGATAGCTGGGATCGTCGCGATAATATCGGTCGGCATAATAACCATTGTAGGCGGGGTCAGGTCGATTGTGGTCATAACGCCGGTATTCGCGATGTGCGTTATCACCAGTGGCATAGCCGGGTCGGCCGTAATCGGCGTTTGTGCACCCCGTAGCCAGCGTGCCGGTAACGAGTGCGACTAAGATCAATTTGTTCATTGTGCGATCCTTTGAGCATCTCCAACCCAAGTTAATCTCCTTGGATCACAATTGTTTCGGGGCGACGTTAAATAAGGGCGTTCACCGTTCGGCGCCGCGCGATCTTGTCGGGCATATGATGTGGTAACTGCGTTTGACACTACCAGACCAGTGACGGTCACGTTATGGCTGGCAGTAACTTGCTGATGTCCGGCAACTTCACGAGTTTAAATTCTATGCGTGACACCGCTTGACCTTTTCCGCCACACGAAGTGCGGGCCTCGCCCGCCTCAACGATTTTGTGCCGCGTGCCGGGCGGATTTATACCGACGGGCGCAATGCCGATCATGGGCCGGAGGCGCGCAGCAATGTTTCGGTGTTGTCACCCTATATCCGACACCGATTGGTCACCGAGGAGGAAGTCGTTGCCGCTGTCCTTGCGCGGCACTCAGGCGCCGTCGCCGAAAAGTTCGTGCAGGAGGTGCTGTGGCGGACCTATTGGAAGGGCTGGCTCGAGATGCGGCCCGAAGTGTGGACGCGGTTCGTGGCCGAGCGCGATGCGGTCGAGCGTGGCAGCGGCCTGATTAAAGCCGTTGCAGCCGCTGAAGCAGGCACGACCGGGATCGAGGGCTTCGACGATTGGGCACGCGAGCTGGTCGAGACTGGTTATTTGCACAATCATGCCCGCATGTGGTTTGCGTCGATCTGGATTTTTACGTTGAAGCTGCCGTGGACGCTGGGCGCGGATTTCTTCATGCGCCATCTGGTCGATGCCGATCCGGCGTCGAACACGCTGTCGTGGCGGTGGGTGGCGGGGCTGCAGACGGCGGGCAAGACGTATCTGGCGACGGCGGACAATATTGCGCGTTATACGGGCGGGCGGTTTTCACCCAAGGGTCTGGCGCGCGAGGCCGTGGCGCTGAGCGAAGCGCCCATTGCCAAAGCTGCGCCGATTGCTGCGCTGCCGATGGTCGATCCGCGCACACCGGCGTTGCTGCTTTTGATCGGCGAGGACCTTCATCCCGAAAGCGTGTTTGCCAAGGACATGGCTGTGCGGGCGGTGCTGGCAGCGCCGGTGGTGGCGGGGTGGCCGTGGGGCGACAAGGCAGCGGCGTTCGTTACCGCGGCGACAGACGATGCGCGTGAACGGGCGGGGAAGTATTTCAACTGCAAAACGACGACGGGGGCAATGGGTGCCGATGCCGTGATTGCAGCGGCGCTGGCGGCAAATGCCAAAGTCGTTGTGACGGCCGATGCGCCGGTGGGTCCGGTGGCGGATGCTTTGGCGGCGATTGAGCCCGCGATCAGGGCAGCAGGGCTGTCGCTGGTGCGTGTTCGCCGCGATTGGGACAGTGCATTCTGGCCGCATGCGACCAAGGGGTTTTTTCCGTTCAAGGAGCGCATTCCGGCATTGCTCGGTGAAATGGGGCTGCGGTTTTAATGCATCGAGCGCGGCGGGGCGGTTAGCTTCAGCTCGGCCAGCGCGTCCTTATATTCGGCGCGGTGACGGTTCCAGCCGAGCAGGCAATCGCCATAAGCAATCGCGGCATAAACTGCGGCGGCTCCAATCCACGCGGCCCAATAAGGCGCACCGAGCCACGTCAGCGCAAAGTAGATGAAGATCACCAGCAGGCCGAAACCGAATGCCGTCGCGGCAGCAGCAACGGGCGTGTCGGCAGGCGCGGGCGCGATGTTGTCAGCACGGGCTTTGGCTTGGTCAAAGATGGTCATGGGCGCTCCTGTAAAGCGCCCTTAATGCGCTAAATCACGCGAGGCGACGGACTTTTACGTGACGACTGCTGCCGCAATCCTGCGCCGACAATGCCGAAGCCAACAATCATCATCATCCACGTGCCGGGTTCAGGGACGGCTGCCAGCGCAAACCGATCGATGCGCATGTTCACGATGCCGTCGAGCCGCTCCATGCCCGGGGTCCATGCAAAGGAATCGGAGAAACGAATAGTGAGCGACCGCGTACCATCGGGCCCGACGCCATCAAATACCGATGTCAGATCGCCGGGTACGACCGATGGATCAGCAATGACGCCGGCTGTGGGTCCATAAATCGTTACGAATGCCGAATGCGGGGAGTAGCGCCCGACATAAGCATCCGCAGGCAGCGGAGCCGAGGGCGGACCCGCCGTCCAGCCGACCGGATAATTCTGCCACCGCATGTCGATGCCGTTCCAGCCGCCGGTTCCCGCGCCGACCGCTGCATATTGAAACGCCGAGCCCGTCAGATCGAGCGTCGGCACCGAATGACGGTACGGCCCGCCAGGCGTATCGATCGTAATTTCGAGCGCGACCATCGGCGAATAATGGAACTGCAGGTTCCAGTCGGGTGTGGTCAGATAATCGACGCTGGAGGTGACGCGCGCGGCATCATAAGTCAGCTTTGCGGTGAAGGCCTGCCCGTTCGCGAATTTCCATTGCGGAATCGGCGCACCGAATTGCCCCTCGTTCGAGATGGTGCCGCTGAGGGTGTAGATTTGTTCCGCGGCGACGGCAGGCGTAACTGCCGCGACAAACACGGCTGCAGCACAAATAATTCCGGTTCCCAAACGCATAAATACCCCCGACTTTCGCAGATAAGACGTATCGCGCACGTCGTTATGGTCAAGTGCATATTTGTGACTGTCCGATAACGAACCAGAGGATCTTGGCTGTCCAAAATTCTCGAAGTTCGTTGAGTGGTGACAAATGGAGCACAACCCCAGGTCAAGCCCGGGGTGACATCAGGCTTTCCCAACCAATTTATTCGCCAAGACCGGCCACCCGTCGATCATTAAGCTTTTGAGCCGTGTCGTTGACGACCTCGCCGGTTGCAACGAAACGGCGCAAGTCCTTTTCAACACGGAAAAACCGCGTCTTCTGTCCGGGAATATCTACACAGCCGTACACTGGAGCACTGAGCGCCTTCGCCATAAAGGGAAGTTTACGACAGAAAAAGGATTCACGTTTGTTGTCATTCTTACCCGCAAAACGAGCAGCATCAGTAAAAACTGTAGTTCGATGCCCGGGTGCTAGGTCCATTGGCAAACGCGGCGAACCGAGGTCATCTGCCGTCATCTGGATAGCATACTGATACTTTGCCCACGGTATCTCAAAACGGTTCAAAATCGGAATATTCCAACCAGTTCTCCAGCCTGTCGAAGATATCCGAAAGCTTCGGTGCCCAGTGTTGGTAATGTCGAAAGAAACAATATTAAACGAGGGCAGCGCGCCACCAACGACAATTCGTATCCCTACCGAGCATTTCATACTGACGGCGCGTTCTGAAAGCACGATCCAGAGACTGATACAAACTGCTACAGTCGTCGCAAACGCGCCGGCGACTTGTCCAACCGCTGCAACCTGCGTCCAAAGCAGCGTCTCTGCAGCGGTATTCATTATTGTTGAGACCTCAGCAGTAACGGTTAATAAACCCGCGCCTTCGGCTTGATATACTCGATCTCGTCGGTCAGCGTGTAATCGTGGACCGGGCGGTAATCGATGGCGACTTGCGCGCCTTCGCGCCAGGCCAGCGTGTGTTTCATCCAGTTGGCATCGTCGCGGTCGGGGAATGACTCGTGCATGTGCGCGCCGCGGCTTTCGTGGCGGTTGCTGGCGCTGTGCATGGTGACGACAGCTTGGGGGAGCATGTTGTCGAGTTCGAGCGTTTCGATCAGGTCGGTGTTCCAGATCAGCGAGCGATCCGACACCTGGACATCGGCGATGCGCGCGGCAACTTTGTCGATCTGGGTTTTGCCTTCGTCGAGTAGTTCATTGTCGCGGAAGACAGCGGCGTGTTTCTGCATCGTGCGCTGCATATCGAGTCGGATTTCGGCGGTTTTCGACGCGCCATCGGCATGGCGGAACTTATCGACACGGCCGAGCGCCAGTTCTTCCGAACCTTTGGGTAGCGGCTTGTGCGCGGTGCCGGGAACGATGATTTCGGCAAGACGCTTGCCCGTTGCGCGGCCGAAGACGACGAGGTCGATCAGGCTGTTCGAACCCAGGCGATTGGCACCGTGGACCGACACACACGCCGCTTCGCCGATCGCGAACAGGCCGGGGACGATGCTGTCGGGATTGCCGTCCTTCAGCGTCACGACTTCGCCATGATAATTACAGGGAATGCCGCCCATATTGTAGTGCACGGTCGGCGTGACGGGGAGCGGCTGGCGCGTGAGGTCGACGCCAGCGAAAATCTTGCCGGTCTCCGTAATACCGGGCAGCCGTTCGGCGAGGACGGCGGGATCGATATGATCGAGATGGAGGTAGATGTGATCCTTGTGCGGGCCGACGCCGCGGCCTTCGCGGATTTCGGCGGCCATGCTGCGCGATACGACATCGCGGCTGGCGAGATCCTTGGCTGACGGGGCATAGCGTTCCATGAACCGCTCGCCTTCCGAGTTCGTCAGGTAGCCGCCTTCGCCACGTGCGCCTTCGGTGATGAGGACGCCTGCGCCGTAAATCCCGGTCGGGTGGAACTGGACGAATTCCATATCTTGCATCGGGAGCCCCGCGCGCAGGACCATCCCGCCGCCGTCGCCGGTGCAGGTGTGCGCCGATGTGGCGGAGAACCAGCATTTGCCGTAGCCGCCGGTCGCGAGGACCACCGCATGCGACCGGAAACGGTGGATGCTGCCATCCTCCATGCACATCGCGATAACGCCACGGCAGACTTTGCCGTCGGGGCCGTCTTCCATGATCAGGTCGAGCGCGAAATATTCGATGTAGAAATCCGCGTCATATTTCAGGCTCTGCTGATACAACGCGTGGAGCATCGCATGGCCGGTGCGGTCCGCAGCAGCACAAGTGCGCTGTGCGGGGGGACCGGCACCCATGTTCTGCATCATGCCGCCGAAGGGGCGTTGATAGATTTTCCCTTCGTCGGTGCGGCTGAATGGGACACCGGCATGTTCGAGTTCGTAAACCGCCTGCGGGGCTTCGCGGACGAGATATTCGATCGCGTCCTGATCGCCGAGCCAGTCGCTGCCCTTCACCGTGTCATACATGTGCCAGGTCCAGTGGTCCGGCCCCATGTTGCCGAGCGATGCCGCGATCCCGCCTTGCGCCGCAACGGTGTGCGAACGCGTGGGGAAGACTTTGGTGATGCAGGCGGTTTTCAGGCCCGCTTCGGCCGAGCCCATAACGGCGCGGAGACCGGATCCCCCTGCGCCGACAACGACGGCGTCATAGCTGTGATCGATAATCTTGTAAGCTTCGGACATTTAAGCGGGCGTCCCTGTCAGGGCTACTTTCAGAATAGAAAACAGCGCGAGGCCTCCGGCCCCGAATGTCCATATATGGAGTGCGGCGAGCGCAACAATACGGCTTGAATCATGTATATAATCCTCGATCACGACCTGAAGCCCCATTTTCATGTGCCAGAAAGTGTTGACGACGATCAGCGCCATCGGAACGGCGACGATAGGGGACTGCAGCCAGCTGCTCACCGTTTCGAAACCGAGATCGGGCAGACGGAGCAGCGAGAAGATCAGCCAGAGGATCAGGAACAGATTGCCGAATGCCGTGACACGCTGACGCCACCAGTGATGCGCGCCTTCCTTTGCCGAGCCGAGGCCGCGGACGCGACCGAGTTCAGAGCCACCGCGCATCAGATCATCCTCGAAAAAATATACGTCCACATCAATGCCGTGAGAATGCCTGCGCCGACCATCACAATCGTTGCGCCAAGGCGATTTCCCTTCAGCGCATAGCCAGCGCCGGTATCGAGCACGAAATGGCGGATGCCGTTGCCGCCGTGCAGGAACACCGCAAACGTCAGACCGATGGGCACGACAAAGGCCGGGGGCCATGTCGCCCAGCCGAGGAAAGTTGCATAGGCTTCCTTCCCGCTGGCCAGCGCGACGAGCCACCAGACAAAGCCCAGAATGCCGACCGTCGCGAGGCCGACTGCCATGATCCGCTGAAGGATCGAGACCAGCATGTGCGGACCCCATTTGTAAACAGTCAGATGCGGCGACGTCGGCCGTGTGCGCGTTACGCTCATTCTATTTTTCCCGATGCGGTTGCGTCGTCCTTAGCCACGCCGTGCCGCGATGCAACAAAGAAGGCGGGAGCCAATAGCTAACGGTCTGTTTACCAATGCCGTGCTATTCGTTCACGCACCATATTTTATCGACAAGGCAAGCACAGCAATGACCGAGCGGCACGACAGCAAGCCTCCCAAACTTTCGATTACCGCGGACCAGATCAGCATCCCGCTCGATACCAGGCTTGCCGATTTCGATCGCGACGGCGCGCTTGATGCCGATTGCCGCGACGTGTGGACCATAATCAAAGGTAGCGAACGCGCGATCGCCGAATCTTTCTGGAGTCATTACAATGCCTCGGCCACCGTCGTGCGCCCCCTGACCGGCGATTACCTCGAAACCGCTATCAAGACCGCCGAACGCTACGCCGAAGCCAAATATAGTGCGGCGTGCCATCAAAAATGGGCCGATATGGCACGCGATTATGGATGGTCGACCGAAGCAGCCGGCGTTCCGCTGTCAACGGTGCTGGCCTCGCTTGCGGCAACCCATCAGGTGACCACGGCCATCCTTTATTCGAAAGTCGGTGACGATGCCGAACGCTATGCGCGGCTGTCGAACGCGGTCCTGCGCCTTGCCCTGATGGAAGCCGATATCATGGCAACATTTATCAGCCACTTGAAGGCGCGCCAGACAAGCGAAGAACGGACGTTGCGCGCGGACCTGTTTCGTGAGCGGATCGCAGGCGAAGTCAATGCCGCCTCCGACCTTGGCACACAATTGCAGCATCAGGCGGGTAGCGCATCGCTCGCGACACGCGGTATGCTCGGCAAAGCGTCTGAAGTTGCGGCTGCTGCCGAGCAATCGGCGACAGCGATGCGTGACGCAGCACATACTGCCGCGGGCCTCATCCGCGCCATCGAAGACGCCCGCACCGAAGTCGAGCTTGCCGCCGACGTTGCCACGCGTGCCTCGCAACAGGCAGGCGATGCCGTGCAAGTGTCACAGGCTTTATCCGACACTGCAAAATCGATCGAATCGATCCTTGGCCTGATCCGTGATGTGGCGGGGCAGACCAATTTGCTCGCGCTGAATGCAACGATCGAAGCGGCGCGCGCGGGCGATGCCGGACGCGGGTTTGCGGTCGTTGCGCAGGAAGTGAAATCGCTGGCCAACCAGACGGCGCGCGCGACCGACGATATCGCCGCCAAGATCGCCGCGATCCAGTCCGCCACCAAATCGACAGTCGAAACCAACAGTTCGATCCGTGATACTGTTTCGGAGGTTCAGGCCAGTGCCCACCGCATTCGGGCCGCAATGGAAATCCAGGCGCAGACCGTGACGATGATAACGGCCGCCGTCGATGAAACCGCGCTCGCTGCCGATACAATGTCGACGACGATTGCGGCGATCCGCGCCGATACCGAAGACGTCGCGTCCGAGATCGACAGCCTCGAAAGTGGCTTCGACAGCGTCAACCGCAAACTGGCCAGCCTGCAGGATGCGGCCGGGGATTATGTGCGGCGTGTTGCCTGATCGTTGACATTGGCGTCCCTCATGCCGGGGTGACGCAATGTGCCGGAGCCGCTAAGTCGCGGTAATGACCAACATCCTATTGACCGGCGGGACACGCGGGATCGGCAA
>JAYTAP010000045.1:0-26405 GCA_043737475.1 Sphingomonas sp. | reverse complement strand
GCTAAAGGCATTATGGATGCTGGACGATGCGCTCGGCCGCGTCGTTGCAACAACGACTGAGCCTTTGATCGGGCAGATGCGGTTGACGTGGTGGCATGAACAGCTCGTTGGGCTCGACAGCGGAAGCGTTCCTGCCGAGCCAGTTCTTGTCGAGCTGGCGCGCTTGATGCGCAACCATGACGTTAAAGGCATTGCGCTGGCGACGCTCGTTGAAGGTTGGGATGTCTTGCTTGAGCCGTTGCCGCTAAGCAACGAGCAATTGCGCGCATATGCTACGATGCGCGGCGAGCGGCTGTTTGCCTTATCGGCAAAGATACTGGGCGCGAATGTCTCGATGGGCCTCGGTGCGGGCTGGGCGTTGATCGATTTTGCGATGCGCTGTTCTGACGGCGTCACGCGCGAACGAGCGCTGGCAATGTTCGCACGCGTTTCGATAAACGGGCCGAAACCACTCCGGGTTCTGGCGCTTGTTGCGAAAAGCAAAGCACGACAATCACGTGATGAAATTGTCATGCCGGTGTCGCGATGGGTAATCTTGCGCGCTGTCTTGTCGTGACTTGAAGCACTGCTATCCTCGGCGTGGAATTTTGGGGGGGTTCGGCGATGTGGCGTTTTTTAGCAGGCGTAGGATCGGCAGTGCTTTTGATGACGGCGGGATTGCTCGTGTGGCAGGCGCAAGCGAACAAGCCGTCGCCGATCCGGTCCGCGCCCGCTGCCGGACCGGATTTGCCGCTGGGTATGGTCGATCTTGCCCCGCCACCCGAAGCCAGCGAGCGCACGCGCGAGGAAAAACGGTTTGCGCGCTACGACAAGGACAGGAACGGTGCTGTCGGTCGCGCGGAATATCTGGCGTCGCGCCAGAGGGGGTTCGCGAAGCTCGACATCAATGCCGACGGACGGATTTCGTTCGATGAATATGCTGTCAAAACCGTCACGAAGTTCGCTGCTGCCGACAAAGATCGGGACAGCGCGTTGAACGCGACCGAATTCGCCACGACGCGGATTATCCGCAAGCCCAAGGGCAAACCATATTGTCCGCCTAATCTACGCGCGCCAGCTGCGCCGACTGATGCAGTTGAGGAAGGGTAGGGACCCAGTCACGAAATGCGCCGCGCGCGCGCGCCGTGTAGAGCTGCTTGCGATCGGCTTTCTTCGATTTGCCCTCAAGGTCGAGCGGCGGAAATAAACCAAAATTGACGTTCATTGGCTGATACGTGCTGGCATCCGCGCCGCCGGTGATGTGCGCGAGGAGTGCACCGAGAGCTGTCGTCGGCGGGGGCGGGGTCAGCGTGGAATCGGCGGCAAAGCGACCCGCGAGCATCCCTATGGCGGCGGACTCAAGATAGCCTTCGCACCCCGTGATCTGCCCGGCGAAGCGGACATGCGGCGCGCTTTTCAGCCGCAACGTTTCATCGAGCAGCACCGGCGACTTGATGAACGTATTGCGGTGCAGCCCGCCCAACCGGGCAAACTCGGCATTTTGCAGGCCCGGTATCATGCGGAAGACGCGGACTTGTTCGGCATGTTTCAGCTTCGTCTGAAATCCCACTATGTTCCATAACGTGCCCAGCGCATTGTCCTGTCGCAGTTGCACGACGGCCCAAGGCCAGTGCCCGGTCTTTGGATTATCGAGCCCGACTGGCTTCATCGGCCCGAAGCGTAACGTGTCGAGCCCGCGTTCGGCCATGACTTCAATGGGCATACACCCGTCGAAATAAGGCGTATTCTCTTCCCATTCCTTGAACACCGACTTCTCGCCATCGATCAGCGCGGCGTGAAAAGCGAGATATTCCGCTTTCGTCATCGGGCAATTGATGTAATCCGCGCCGTCCCCCCCGAGGCTCGCCGAGAAATCAGAAAACTTTCCCCAGCGTGCGGCGCGCCAGCAAATGTCCATGTCGATGCTGTCATGATGGACGATGGGGGCAAGCGCATCGAAAAAGGCGAGCGCATCCTCGCCCGTTTGCGCGCCGATCGCGCTGGCAAGCCCAGGCGCGGTCAGCGGGCCGGTCGCGATAATCGTAGGACCGTCGGGCAGAGCATCGATCCGTTCACGGACCAGCGTGATGTTGGGATGATCGTCAATGGCGTGTGTCACGCCCGCTGAGAAACCATCGCGGTCGACGGCGAGCGCCGACCCTGCAGGAACACGGTGCGCATCCGCCTGTGCCATGATCAGCGACCCAAGCGCGCGCATTTCCTGATGCAGCAGGCCGACGGCATTCGAGTCCGCATCGTCCGACCGGAAGCTGTTCGAACAGACGAGTTCGGCAAGGTCAGTGGTCCGGTGCGCCGCGGTCTTATCGCCGCCACCACGCATTTCGGACAGGCGGACGCGGTGGCCTGCTTCGGCAAGCTGCCAGGCGGCTTCGGATCCGGCGAGGCCGCCGCCGATGATGTGGATGTCGTGCGTCATAAGTCTGCGCCTCAGAATCTTACCCTGAATGTGGCCCCGCCACCATCCACGACGTCGACAGTGCCATCGAGACTCTGGGTCAGCGCCTGAATGAGATTCATGCCGAGGCTTTCTTCGCCGGCCGTTTCGATGCTGAAATTCGGGCCGACACCGACACCTTTGTCGCTGATTTCAAGTAAGTGCTCTGCACCATCACTTGTCAGCCGAACTTCAACGACCCCGCCGCGCTCATTATAGGCGTGCTTAGCGGCATTGGTGATCAATTCTGTTACCAATAATGCAAAGGACGCGGCGTTATCCGCTGCCATTTCGACAGGCTCGGCCGAACAACGAATTTCAATCGTTTCCAGCTGGTTTTCCAGCGTCTTGCAAAGATCCGTCAGGAGCGCGCCAAGGTCGACCGTGTCGCCACCGGCATCGCGCCACAAGCGATCGTGCGTACGCGCCACAGCAATCACCCGGTCGGATGCATCGCCGAGCGCATCGGCTTCTTCGACCGATTTGCTCGATTTTGCTTTCATCATGAGCAGGCTCGACAGGATAGTGAGATTATTTTTTACGCGGTGGCTGGCTTCCTGAACCATGATCTTCTGATAATCGAGCGCTTGCGAAAGCCGGTCCTCGGCGACCTGCCTGTCGAGAGCCACGCCGATGAAATTGGCCAGCCCCTGAAGAAAAGCGAGATCGGCCGCCTCAAATTCGCCTGCCGAGGGACTGTCGACTTCAAGGACGCCCCAGCGGCCACCGCCATAAGTGATCAACACATTGATCGCACGCTTTACCCCGTGCTCGATCATCAGCTTGGGCGTGCGGAACTGGTCTTCGCCCTCGAGATGGTTCGAAATGACGGGCGACCCGGTATGGAATGCATAGCCAGCGGGAGATTCGAGATCCGCCCCGAACGTCACCACCCCCACCACGCCGTCACGCCATCCGACGCCGGCGCGGATCAGAAGATCATTTTCCGCTTTGCGATATTCGAGGATTTTCGACAGGTTCGCACGCATGCCAAGCGCGGCCGTCCTCGCTGCGTGGTCAAGCAAATCCGATACCGCAGAAGACTTCAACGCTTCCATGCCAAAATTCGAAAGTGCCGCCTGCTGCTCGAGGCGATAGCCTAGCATCGATCCCGCACCGACGGCATCGACGGCTTGCGCAAATGACTGTTGCTCGGCTTCCCTCGTCGAGCCATTTTCGACAACTTCGAGGCCAGGGGTTTCGAGCTCGATCTTTTTACGCGGCATTTGAACCGAACCTTCCCGTTTACTGAGCACTGACGACCGTGAGCGTATGATTTCGGTGCTTTAGTCGGGCATAAGAAACTTGTCAGGCGGTAATGTCATCGCCGCTCTGGAAATCCGCGACGCTTGATCTGGGTTAATGCTTCATCGAGCACCGAGAGAAACCGCGAGCGATCTGCTTGCGCAAATGGCGCCGGGCCGCCGATCGCGTCACCGCCTGCGCGGAGATCGGCCATGATCGCGCGGGTTGCGATCGCCGTGCCGATGCTGTTGGCAGTGAAGGGCTTTCCCGTGGGAGAAAGGACCGTCGCACCTGCCTTCAGCGCGCGGTCGGCGAGCAGAATGTCAGCGGTGATCACGATGCTCTGGCTATCAGCACGCGTGGCGATCCAGTCGTCGGCTTCATCGAAGCCACTGCCGACGACAATCCGTTCGACCAGCGGGTGGGCAAGCACGCGGAACGCGCTATTGCTGACGATCTTGACCGCGATATTGTGGCGCAGCGCGACTTTGTAGATTTCATCCTTCACCGGACAGGCATCGGCATCGACGAGGATGGTTAACCCCATGCGTTAGCGCGGCGCGCGAGTCGGCTTTGCACGATAGGGGGGCTTGCCACCAGGGCCGCCTGCACCACGCGGGGGGCCGTCACGGCGCGGTGCCGAGGGGCCATCACGGCGGGACAGCGGCGGGCGTCCCGCGGGCGGGCCGTCTCTGCGCGGTCCCTTATGCGCTTCGGGGGCGGGCCCGGCATGCTGTTCGATCCGGATGCCGTCCTCACCGTCAGGATCGCCGCCTTCGGTGCGTTTTAGTGCGTCCTTGAACTTGGCAGCTGCCGCACGTGGCACCTGAAAGAAGGTTTCGGCCTGGCCGATGCGTATTGCGCCAATTTCGGATTTGGTGATGTGACCGCGACGGCAAAGCAGCGGCAAAATCCAGCGCGGATCGGCATTCTGCTTGCGGCCGCAATCCATCCGGAACCAGACCGTGTCCTCGAACCCGGCACGGGGCGCACCGGTATCACGGGTCTCGCGCGGCGCTCGCACGCTGACGTCGAGCATTTCTTCGGACGAGGGCATTTTCGCGCGGTGCATGCGGACAAGCGCGGCGGCAATGTCTTCGGGCGATTGCTCGGCGAGCAGGCGCGCGGCAAGGGCCTTGTCCTCGTCATCGGTCTCGACCGGTTCGAGCAGATTGATCAGCAGCCGTTCGCGATCATTGGCGCGAATCTGGTCGGCGGTTGGGACACCGATCCAGTCAGCTGTAACGCGCGCATCGCGGAGCATCGCTTCGACACGGCGGCGGCGGGGATGCGGGACGATGAGGATCGCGGTTCCCTTTTTACCCGCGCGACCTGTGCGGCCTGAGCGATGCTGAAGCGCGTCGGGATCACGCGGGAGTTCGACATGGATAACCAGCGTCAGCGTGGGCAAATCGATTCCGCGCGCGGCAACGTCGGTCGCCACGCAGACGCGCGCGCGCTTGTCACGGAGCGCCTGCAATGCAGCGTTGCGTTCGTTCTGGCTATGCTCGCCCGAAAGCGCGACCGCATGGAAACCGCGCTCGATCAGGCTGGCGTGGAGATGGCGGACATTGTCGCGCGTGGCGCAGAACAGCATGGCGGATTCCGCTTCGTGGAAGCGCAACAGGTTGACGACGGCGTTTTCGATATCCGACGGCGCAACGGTGACGGCCTGGTAGGTAATGTCGCCATGACCGCGATCCGCCCCGACAGTCGAAATACGCAGCGCATCTTTCTGATACCGCTTGGCGAGCGCAACGATGGCCTTGGGCATGGTTGCCGAAAACATGAGTGTGCGGCGTTCGGACGGGCTGGCGTCGAGAATATTCTCAAGGTCTTCGCGAAAGCCCATGTCGAGCATTTCGTCAGCTTCGTCGAGAACCGCGACCCTGAGCGCACGCAGATCGAGCGCGCCGCGATTGAGGTGATCGCACAGACGACCCGGCGTGCCGACGACGATATGCGCGCCCTGGCTCAGCATCTTGCGCTCCTTCGAGGCATCCATCCCGCCGACGCAGGTCGCAATGCGCGCACCCGCTTTGCCATAAAGCCAGATAAGTTCGCGGCTGACTTGCAGCGCAAGCTCGCGCGTCGGCGCGATGACGAGCGCCTGCGGCTCGCGGATGAAGCGGACCTTCCCGTCATCGCCGAGCAATTGTTCAGCCATCGCTAAGCCGAAGGCAACGGTTTTGCCCGAACCAGTCTGCGCGGAGACGATCAGGTCGCGGTCGTGCGCTTCAGGTTCGAGGACAGCAGCCTGAACGGGGGTGGGGGCTTCGTAGCCACGGGTGGTCAAAGCTTCGGCGAGAAGCGGCGGGAGCGTTTCGAATGGGGACATCGCGGGCGCATAGCGGAAGTTTGCGCGCTTGTCGCCCTTTGCGTGGTTACCAAAATATGGTATCCTGCTGGTGGAGCCTGATCATGCCAACTAAGAATACGTCTTTTGCCCTCACGGAACATTTCGTAGCTATGGCTGACCGCCTCGTATCACAGGGCCGATACGGATCGACAAGCGATGTGATACGAGCCGGATTGCGATTGATCGAGGACCGAGAAGCGAAGCTGACTGCGCTTCAGGATGCAATTGATGAAGGGCTGGCGAGTGGCGTGTCAGGTCTGTTTGATTTTGATCAATTCCTTGCGGATCGCCATGCGGAACATGCAGCACAGAAATGAGGGCTGTTGTCCTGCTGGAACGTGCCAAAACCGATCTGATTGAGATTTGGAACTATACCGCATCGACATGGAACGTTCAGCAGGCCGATCACTATATTGGCACAATTCATGCCGCTTTGGGTCGGGCGGCGAGCGGCGTGGACAAGGCGCGCGACTCTGAAAATGTCAGACCTAGTTTGAAGCGGATTCGTTACGGGTCACATTTTGCCTTTCTCGTTTTTCGCGAGGATTCGATTCAGGTCGTTCGTGTTCTCCACGAGCGAATGAATTTCGACGATCATTTGTGAGGCTTGGTTTCGATCACCGCATCCATAGGCAGTTCCCCGTAATAATGCGGGAACAGCGCCCCGCCGCGCGAGGCTTCCCATTTCAAGGCGTCGCCAAGGTGGGTCAGATCGATGGTCGCGATGATAAGACCGCTTTGCCCCGCAAAATGCTTTGTAATCGTCTCGTCAAGCTGGTCCGCGGTCGACATGTGGATATAGCCGTCGGCTAGATCGACCGGCGCGCCGGTGAAGACGCCATCAGCTTCGAATTGTGCCCACTGCTCGGCGGTCAGGATTTTGTAGGCGACTATCACTCTGGCGGGGTGGCCGCGTCGCCATTATCCGACACGACCTCATCCTCCGCCTCGATCCGCGCAGCCCCCACGACATGCTCGCTCTTGCCGACGTCAAACAAACGAACCCCTGCACTGTTGCGCCCGATCACGCGCATGTCGCTGATGTTCATGCGGATCAGCTTGGCCTGGTCGGTGACGAGCATCAGTTGCTGGCCGTCTGCCGCGGGGAAGCTCGCCACGACGGGGCCGTTGCGTTCGATATTGTCAATGTTGCCGATGCCCTGACCGCCTCGATTGGTGCGGCGATATTCGAAAGCCGACGATCTTTTGCCATAGCCATTGGCGCAGACGGTCAGGATAAACTGTTCGGCAGCGGCCATTTCGAGAACGCGCTCGGGTGGCAGGGTGCTGACGTTCTCATTGTCCTTCCAAGGCGCGGCGCGGAGATAGGCTTCGCGTTCTTCGGTACTTGCCCCCGAACGGTGGAGGATCGACAGCGAAATCACTTCGTCGTCGCCTTTCAGGGTCATGCCGCGCACACCGGTGGCCGTGCGGCTCTGGAACTCGCGGACATCGGTGCCTTCGAAGCGGATTGCCTTGCCCTGCCGCGTGGCAAGCAACACGTCGTCTTCCTCGGTCAGCAGCGCCACACCGATCAGGCGGTCGGTGCTGTCTTCGTCGAAGCGCATTGCGATCTTGCCGTTGTTCGGGATATTCGCAAACGCGTCCATGCTGTTGCGGCGCACACCGCCCTTTGCGGTGGCGAACATGACATGGAGTTTGCCCCATTCATCCTCGTTTTCGGGCAGCGCAAGCACCGTCGAAATCGTCTCGCCGGGCGCCAATGGCAGCAGGTTGATCATCGGCCGGCCGCGCGTATTCGGTCCGCCTTCGGGCAGGCGCCAGACTTTCTTGCGATACACTTTGCCTGCGGTCGAGAAGAACAGCACTGGCGTGTGTGTTGATGTCACGAACAATTCGGTGATGACATCCTCGTCCTTGGTCGACATGCCTGCGCGACCCTTACCGCCACGTCGCTGTGCGCGGAACGTGTCGAGCGTGGTGCGCTTGATGTAGCCGTCCATCGTGACGGTCACGACCATGTCTTCGCGCTCGATCAGCGATTCGTCGTCAATTCCATCGAACGAAGGCGACATGATCGATCGGCGCGGGGTTGCAAATTCGTCGCGGATCGCGGTCAGTTCGCTGCGCATGACTTCGTACAGGCGCACACGGTTGGCGAGGATTTCGAGTAGTTCGACGATGCTGCCTGCGAGCTTTTTCAACTCATCGCCAATCTCCTCGCGGCCGAGCGCGGTCAGGCGATTGAGGCGGAGTTCTAGGATCGCGCGCGCCTGAATTTCGGACAGCTGATAGGTGTCGCTGTCGGCCTGAGGCTCGATCGCTTCGACAAGCATGATGTAAGGGCGAATCTCCTCGATCGGCCAGACGCGCGCCATGAGTTTGTCGCGGGCTTCGGCGGGGCTGGCGGAGGCACGGATAATGCGGACGACTTCATCGAGATTGGTGACCGCGATGACAAGGCCGAGTAGGATATGCGCCCGGTCGCGCGCCTTTTGCAGCTCGAATTTCGAGCGCCGCGTGATGACCTCTTCGCGGAACTTGATGAACGCTTCGATTATGTCGCGCAGGTTCAAGGTTTCGGGGCGGCCGCCACGGATCGCGAGCATGTTTGCGGGGAAGCTCGATTGCGCTGGCGTGTGGCGCCAGAGCTGATTGAGCACCACATCGGCCGTCGCGTCGCGCTTCAGGTCGATGACGATGCGGACGCCGAGGCGACTCGATTCGTCGCGGATGTCGCTGACACCTTCGATGCGCTTGTCCTTGGCGGCTTCGGCGATTTTCTCGACGAGCGCGTTCTTGCCCTGCTGATAGGGGATTTCGGTAAGGACGATGCTGCGCCGGTCGCCGCGTCCTTCCTCGACCTCATGCTTTGATCGGACGATGATCGATCCGCGTCCCGTGTGATATGCCGACTTCGCGCCATGCTGACCGAGGATCAGGCCGCCCGTGGGGAAGTCGGGGCCGGGGATAATCTCGATCAGTTCGTCGATCGTGATTGCTCCGTTGTCCATATAGGCGAGGCAGGCATTGATGACTTCGCCAAGATTATGCGGCGGAATGTTGGTCGCCATGCCGACGGCAATGCCGCCTGCGCCGTTGACCAGCAGGTTAGGAAAGCGCGCGGGCAGAACCTGTGGCTCATGCTCGGATGCGTCGTAGTTGGGACTGAAATCGACAGTATCCTTGTCGAGATCGTCGAGCAGCGCGTTGGTGACTTTGGCCAGCCGCGCTTCGGTGTAGCGCATCGCGGCTGGCTCGTCGGGGTCCATCGACCCGAAATTGCCTTGCCCGTCGATGAGCATGACACGCATCGACCAATCCTGCGCAAGGCGGGCAAGGGCGCCATAAATCGCGCTGTCGCCATGCGGGTGATACTTACCCATGACGTCGCCGACGATGCGGCTGCACTTGCGATAGGCCTTCCCCGCGACATAGCCGGCTTCGTGACAGGCATACAAGATTCGGCGGTGAACTGGCTTCAGGCCATCGCGGACATCGGGCAGCGCGCGGCTGACGATTACTGACATCGCGTAGTCGAGATACGATGTTTTCATCTCGTCAACGATGTTGATCGGCGTGATGTCGGAAGGGTCGGCGAGAATTAGCTCGTCGCTCATTTTCGGGAAATCTTTCGGTGAAACTTTACTGTCATTTCACCTAGCCGATGATTGCCGCCGTGGCCAGCTTTTCAGTCGGCGATGCGGCTGCCGTCCCAGGCGAAATGGCCGCCGCTGTCGGCGGGCGTCAGGCCGTCGATGACGCTCAGCAATCGCTCCGCGGCGAAGGCGGGCGTGAACAGCTTTTCGGGGGTGACATTGCCCTGAAACGGCTTGCTCATGCCGGTGTCGACTGTGCCGGGATGGAGCGTCACGACAATGGCTTCCGGGCGATTTCGCGCGGTTTCGATGGCGATGGTCTTCATCAGCATGACCAGCGCTGCTTTCGACGCGCGATAGCTGTGCCAGCCGCCGGTGCGGTTATCGCCGATGCTGCCCACGCGCGCACCGAGCACGGCAAAGACAGCGCGCCTGTCACGCGGCATTTTGGGGATCAAGTGCTTGGCGACCAGGGCAGGGGCAACCGTGTTGATCGCGAAACTGCGCGCCAGTTTGGCCGGGTCGAGTTCTTTCAGCGCGCGTTCGGGGCGTTGCTCGGCATCATGCAACATGCCCGTGGTCACAATCGCAAGGTCAACCATGTCGATCGTTGCTGCAGCGCGAATGATGCTCTCCTCTTGAGTCGGATCGACATCGGGCCGCGACCAGCGAATTGCGCCGTCGATGCAGTCGGCCAGCGCCGAGCCGATGCCGCCTTGGCCGATGATGATGCTGCTCATTCGGGCAAAAAGTCAGGCACCGACAAATAGCGCTCGCCGGTGTCATAATTGAACCCGATTACCCTGGCATTTGCCCCAAGATCGGGCAGTTTCTGGACAATCGCCGCTAGCGTTGCGCCCGATGAGATGCCGACCAGCATCCCTTCCTCGGCCGCGGCGCGCTTGGCCATCGTCTTTGCGTCGGCCGGATCGACCTTGATGACGCCGTCGAGCACTTGCGTGTGCAAGTTTGCGGGCACAAAGCCCGCGCCAATTCCCTGGATCGGATGCGGCCCCGGCTGTCCACCTGAAATAACCGGCGACAGCGTCGGCTCGACCGCAAACACCTTGAAGTTCGGCCAGACTTTCTTGAGCGCTTCGGCACATCCCGTAATATGCCCGCCAGTGCCGACACCGGTTATCATCGCATCGAGGCCGTCAGGAAAATCGGCGAGAATTTCCTGCGATGTCGTGCGGACGTGCACCGCAATGTTCGCAGGATTTTCGAATTGCCCCGGCATCCAGCTATTCGGCGTCGCAGCGACGATTTCAATCGCGCGCTCGATCGCCCCTTTCATGCCCTTTTCGCGTGGGGTCAGGTCGAACGTCGCGCCATAGGCCAGCATCAGCCGGCGTCGCTCGAGCGACATGCTTTCGGGCATGACCAGCACAAGCTTATAACCTTTGACAGCGGCCACCATCGCCAGACCGATGCCGGTATTGCCCGATGTTGGCTCGACAATCGTCCCACCCGGGGTCAGCGCGCCCGAAGCCTCCGCATCCTCGATCATGGCCAATGCAATCCGGTCCTTGATCGACCCGCCGGGGTTCGATCGTTCGGATTTTATCCAGACTTCATGATGCGGAAACAGCTTGCTGACCCGGATGTGCGGCGTGTTGCCGATCGTGGCGAGAATGTTGGCGGCTTTCATGCTGGTTTCTCCTGCAAGAGGGAATTCGGGGGATCGAAAGTTCGAGCGCGGCGCAGTTCGGGAAACAGATAGGCCCAACCGACGGCGATTCCCATGGCTGCAATCCCACCGACTACGACGGCACCCACCGGCCCGAGGGCAGCAGCGGCCAGCCCCGACTGCACTTCGCCCAGTTCGTTGGAGCTGGAAATAGCCAGACCCGAAACGGCGGAAACGCGCCCGCGCATGTCGTCGGGTGTATACAACTGCACGAGCGAAGACCGGACATAAACCGATAACATGTCAAACGCGCCCAAAGCGATCAGCGCCACGAGCGAAATCACCATCGATTTCGATAACCCGAAGACGACCGTTGCCAGGCCGAAGCCTACAACAGCACCGAGCATCTTAATGCCGACATTGTTCTGCAGCGGGCGAAACGCGAACCACAGCGCAACGACGGCTGCACCCCCTGCAGGTGCTGCCCGGAGCTGTCCCAATCCTTCGGGCCCGACATTCAATATATCGCGCGCATAGACCGGGAGCAGCGCTGTTGCTCCACCCAAAAGGACTGCGAACAAGTCTAGCGTCAACGCCCCGAGCAAGAACCGGTGATCGCGCACATAGTGCAAGCCATCGACCATCTGGCGCACGGGGTGGACATCGGCGGCCATCGGCGGCGGCACAATGCGGCGGATCGGGGTCAGGGCCAAGATCGCGACACCAAGCGCCCCTGCGGCGAACCAGTACGGTGCGGCGGGATCGGCTGCATAAAGGAATCCGCCCAACGCCGGTCCGCCGACCGATGCCGTCTGCCACGCAATCGAGCTCATCGCGATCCCTTTGGGCAGCAGCGCCGGCGGCAAAAGGTTCGGTGCAATTGACGACATTGCGGGACCTACGAACACCCGCGCGACGCCGTGCAGTGCGGCAAACAGGAACAAGAGTGGCAGGGTAATCGCGTCCTGTGACGTCAAGACACCAAGTCCGAGCGCGATGCCCAGATCGATCCCGTTGGCAAGACGCGCCACCAAGCGCCGCTCGAACCGGTCGGCAACCCAGCCCGCAACGGGAGTAAGCAGTAGCAGCGGGATAAATTGAAAAAGGCCGACGAGGCCAAGCTGGAGGGCTGCCTCGCGTATGCTCATTCCGTAGTCGACGCGCGCGACATCATACACCTGGTAACCGATAATAACGACCATCCCCATGGTCGCCAGCACTGCGGAAAACCGGGCAATCCAGTAAAGTCGGAAATCAGGAATTTGAAGGGGAGAGGTCAGCGTCGCCACACCTCCCCCTGCCTTAACATTCCGACAGCATCAATAGACCGGCTGCAATCCCGAAATCGTCGGGTCGATCCGGTCGACGCCGGACAGGTCCTCCCCCGTGTCGGCCACGTCGCCATTCAGGAACGCAAGCAGATCGCGCAAAACTTCGGCCTTGTGCGTCACCAGTACCCCATGCGGCGCGCCGTCATATTCGATCATTTTGGCGTGTGGGATATGCTTGATCGCCTCACGAGCCGATGAATCGATCGGCACTGTCTGGTCGGCCGTGCCATGGATGATCAGCGTTGGCACCGTGAATGCCGTCATATCACGACGAAAATCAGTCGTCGCAAACGCTTCTGCACAAGCAAGCGTGGGGTGGATACCGGCCATCATTGCCGACTGGAAAAACCCGTCGAGCACGCCGTCGCTAACGGGTGAGGTCAGAAAACCGACGCCGAAGAACCCCTTGGCGAACGTTTGCATGAATGCCGCGCGGTCGTCCTTCATCCCCGCGGTCATTTCGTCGAATACCGACTGATCAACGCCGGCGGGATTGTCGGCCGTTTTCAGCATGTAGGGTACCACTGACGATATCAGCACCGCCTGGCTCACATTGTCCGCACCATGTTTCGACAAATATCGCGCAACTTCGCCGCCGCCCATCGAAAAGCCGACGATCGCGGCATCTTCCGCATCGCACTGCTCGATCACGCAAGCCAGATCGTCGGCAAGCGTGTCATAATCGTAGCCATCCCACGGCTGATCGGACCGGCCAAAGCCGCGACGGTCATAGGCAATGGCGCGAAACCCGGCATTGGCCAGCCCCAGCGTGATGTCGTCGAAACTGTCGGCGTTCAGCGGCCAGCCATGGATAAGGATGACCGGGCGGCCATCACGCGGCCCCCATTCCTTGACGTACAGCTCGGTATCGTCGGTGGCGGTTATATAAGGCACGGGCGTTCTCCTGTCGGGTCTGGTCACTGTCTAACCCCACAGTCGCGATTAGGTTGCCGTCACGTGGCCGGTATGGCTACGCCTTCGCGCAGTTTGCTCGCCTGCGTCACAACGATACGATCGCCGAGCGACGCCACTTCGAACAGCCGCTTGGCAAATTCATTCGGAATGCCGATGCAGCCGTTCGTCGCATAAATCGGCTTGACCTTGTCGGTGCCGTGCACCGAAATGCCGTCGTTCGTCATCCGCAGCATATATGGCATTGGCGCGTTGGTGAAAATGTTCGACCGGTGCTTTTCACTCTTTTGCGTGATCGGGAACACCCCTGTTGGGGTCGGCTTCTCATCATCGCCATAGATCATCCGTGTCATGCCGATCTGATGGCCGGCACGAAACACAGAAAGCGTCTCCGCCTGCAGGTCGACCGAGATAAGCACCGGACCGGTCAATGGCGAGTTCGCCTCGTTCCAGACCCAGTCTCCGAAGTTGATCGGTGCGGCAAACTTCATCGATCGGAGGATCGTATAGTTTTCGGGATATTTGGCAGCCGCAGCCAGCAGCGGATGCGGCTTCACGATCTGTCTTGGCGCACTTGTTGCGGCGCTGACAGTCGGCGCGAATTGGGCGATACACAACCCCGCCATCAGTCCGGCAACTGAAGGTAAAGCAATGCGTACGCCCACATAAACATCCTGAATCAAGTGGGAACGGGCGGAGGTTCTTTTCATCGATATGGTTTAGCGCAAATATACGATAACCGGAAATACGCCGTTTTACTGTGTGCCGCGGTGGGGCGTTAACGATATCGGCACGGCGTGTCAGGCGGACACAAAACTATCCAGAACGCGCTTTCGCCCTGCGCTTTCGAAATCGATTTCGAGTTTGTTGCCTTCGATTTCGGCAATGAGGCCATAGCCGAACTTGGTATGAAATACCCGCTGACCGAGTTCGAGGTCGTCGCGACCCTTATTGCCCAGACTGATTGCCGAACCACGCGCTTCGACGATGCGTTGCGGCTGGGCCGAAAAACCGCTGGTCGCCCGTTGCCAGCCCGGCCCGCGACCCGTGCCGCGTGCGACATCGGCAAACGGATCGGCACGATCGGACCAGTTGGCCTGCCACAAACTTGCGCCGCCGCTCATCGTCGTTTCACTGTCAATGTTGTCTGCCGGGAGTTCGCCGACAAAGCGGCTCGGGATGCTGCTGGTCCACTGGCCATAGATTCGGCGGTTTGCGGCGTGGATGATCGTGGCCGATTTTTTGGCGCGCGTGATCGCGACATAAGCAAGGCGACGTTCCTCCTCGAGGCTCGCCAGCCCGCCTTCGTCCAGCGCGCGTTGCGACGGGAACACGCCTTCCTCCCAGCCGACAAGGAACACCTTGTCATATTCCAATCCCTTGGCGGCGTGGATCGTCATGATCGTGACCTTTTCGGTGTCGCGCTGCGCGTCGTTGTCCATGACGAGGCTGACATGCTCGAGGAACGCGCCGAGGTTTTCATAATCCTCCATCGCGCGCGCCAGTTCGGTCAGGTTTTCGAGGCGTCCGGCGGCTTCGGCGGAACGATCGGCCTGCAGCATGGCGGTGTAGCCGCTTTCGTCGAGGATTTGGCGCGCGAGATCGGGATGACTCATGCTCCCCGCCATGTCGCGCCAGCGCGCAATGTCGCCGACGAGATTGCCGAGCGCGCGCCGAGCCTGCGGCGTCAGTTCGTCGGTATCGAGGATCAGCGCCGCTGCCGTCGATAGCGGCGTATTGCCCGCGCGCGCCAGTTGCTGGACCTTGGCCACCGCCTTGTCGCCGAGCCCGCGCTTGGGCACATTGATGATCCGTTCGAGCGCGAGATCGTCCGACGGCTGGTTGACGAGACGGAGATACGCAAGCGCATCGCGGATTTCGGCGCGTTCGTAGAAGCGGAACCCCCCGACGATCTTGTATGGCATGCCGATCGCAATGAAACGGTCTTCGAATTCGCGGCTCTGATATTGCGCACGGATCAGGATCGCCGAGGAGTCGAGGCTATTGCCTTTGCGCTGCCAGTCCTCGATTTCTTCACCCACGCGGCGGGCTTCCTCGGGGCCGTCCCACACGCCGATGACTTTGACCTTGTCGCCCTGTGGCAGATCGGTGAACAGCGTTTTGCCGAGTCGTCCGCCATTGTTCGCAATCACGCCCGACGCAGCGGCAAGGATATGCGGTGTGCTCCGATAATTCTGTTCGAGCCGGATGACTTTTGCGCCCGGAAAATCCTTTTCGAATTTCAGGATATTCTCGACCTGTGCGCCTCGCCATGAATAAATCGACTGATCGTCATCGCCAACGCAACAGATGTTCTTGCGCTGCTGGGCAAGCAGGCGGAGCCAGAGATACTGGCTCGAGTTGGTGTCCTGATATTCGTCGACCATGATATAGCGAAATCGCGTCTGATAGCTTTCGAGCACATCGCGGTGCGTTTTCAAAATCGTCAGAACATGCAGCAGCAAGTCCCCGAAATCGCAAGCATTCAGCGCAATCAGTCGCGCCTGATAACGCGCGTAAAGTTCCTGTCCCTTGCCGTTGGCGAACCGCTCTGATTCCCCGGCGTCGATGTCCTTCGGGATCAGCCCCTTGTTCTTCCACTGGTCGATCAGCCCGCCCAGCGCCCGCGCGGTGAAACGCTTCTCGTCGATCTCGGCCGCCTGAATCAGCTGCTTTATCACTCGCAACTGATCGTCGGTATCCAATATTGTGAAATTCGACTGCAACCCGACAAGTTCGGCATGGCGGCGCAGCATTTTCGCTCCGATCGCATGGAACGTGCCGAGCCATGGCATCCCCTCGACCGCATCGCCGACGATCCGCCCGACGCGGTCGCGCATCTCGCGCGCGGCCTTGTTGGTGAACGTCACGCTCAGGATTTCGCTCGGATAGGCTTTGCGTGTGTAGAGCAAATGCGCCAGCCGCGCCGTCAGTGCCGCCGTCTTGCCGGTGCCGGCCCCCGCCAGCACGAGCACGGGGCCGTCAGTCGTAAGTACGGCCTCGCGTTGCGGCGCATTGAGGCCACGAAGGTAGGGCGGGTCGTTATCGGTCGGGAGCGTCACGCGCGAACGATTAGGGAACGACGGCCCTCGAAGCAACAGTGCGCAACCATCCGAAGGGACGTCCGTCGATCGCTGCAAGGCCAGACGTTATCAATGCCATGCCGAGCACATGCTTGGGTAAAAGCGTTTCGCCGAGTGCAAAAACACCGAGCAATATGGCTGTAATCGGGATCAAAAACGTAACGAGCAACGTATTCGTCGCGCCGGCCGTTTCGATCAGACGGAAAAACAGGACGTAGGCAAAAGTCGTCGACAATATCACGAGGCCGACCATGCCCCAGATCGTCGACGCCGGGGGCATTGCCAACGACCACGGCTGCTCGAAAACCAACGACAGCGGGAGTACGAGCACGGCTGCCGCTGCCAGTTGCCCGGTCGACACGGCAAGCGGTGCGGTGCCTTTGGCTTTGAACCGTCGCGAATAAACGCCTGCGATGGCATAAGCGAGCGTCGCGACGATACAGGCAGCTTGTCCCGGCAAGTTGCCGCCGAGGCCATCGAGCGCATCACTACCGGTCATGACGACCACCCCGGCGATGCCAAGCGCGACGCCAACGATCTTTCCGGGTGTCGCGCGCTCGTCTGCTGTAAAGAAATGCGCGACGAGCACGCCCCATAACGGCGTCGTTGCATTCAGGATCGACGCCAGCCCGCTGCTGATGCTCTGCTGCCCGTAAGCGAACATTACGAACGGCAAGGCGTTGGCGAAAAAGGCGACGACGAAAAACGAGAGCCATATCTCGCGCCCTCGAGGCAGTCTTTGGCCAACGATCCGCATGTATAAATACAGGAGCAGTGCCGCGAAACCGACACGGGCGAGCACGATCGTGAAAGGTGGTAAACCCTCAAGCGCGAGCGCAAGAAAGAAAAACGAGCCACCCCACAGCACCGAGAGAACGCCGAGGATCGACCAGTCAGTGGCGGACATGCGGCGGATTGATGAAGCAGTCATGGCACGGCCGATAGCAGAGTTGTCGCGCCGCGCGTCCCGTAAATTGTGCTCAAACACGGGCATCGTCGATCTCGCGTTATCGACTGTAGGAAATTCCGGTCACTTCCCACGCGCGCTCGCCACCGGGCAGAATAACGCGGCGTACGTCGCCGACTGCGCTTCCCCGCAAAGCGCGCGCCATCGGTGAGCTCCATCCTATTCGTCCGGCGCTCGCATCGCTTTCATCATCGCCCACCAGCGTAACGATCCGCTGGCTATCGTCTTCGTCACCGATCGTGACAGTCGCGCCGAACCAGACGCGCGACAGGTCCGTTTGCACGCCCGGGTCGATCACCCGTGACGCTTTCATCCGTCGTGCGAGAAAGCTTGCCCGACGGTCGATCTGGCGCAACCGCTGGCGTCCATAGATATAGTCGCCGTTTTCTGAACGATCGCCGTTGCCCGCTGCCCAGCTGACCGTTTCGACGACCGCCGGTCGCTCGACAGTCATCAACTGCTGGTATTCGTCGCGCATGGCAGCGAAGCCTGCGGGCGTAATCGGATTTTCGCCGCTCAACCGGCCAGCCTCATCCCGGAATCCGCTTGCCCAAATATGTCGACAGGGGGTTCGGTTTGGGTTGGCCGCCGCGTGGGTTGATCAGGTCGTAAATGACAGCGTTTTCAAGCACGCGCTGCACATAGCCCCGCGTCTCGGTCAGCGGGATTGCTTCGATCCAGCCCAGAATATCACCGGTCACGCGCGGGTCGCCGTTTGCTGCCAGCCATTTGTTCACATTGCCGGGACCTGCATTATACGCCGCGACCGCCAGCGGATAACTGCCCTGATAGCGATCCATCAGCCGCCCGAAATACCAGCTGCCCAGCTGGATGTTATACGCCGGATCATCGAGGCTCGATGGTGAATAACCAATGCCAATGAATCCGGCAGTTTCACGCGCCGTTCCCGGCATCAGCTGCATCGTCCCGCGCGCGCCCGCACGCGACACGATTTTGCGGTCGAACTGGCTTTCCTGCCGCGCGATCGCGTGGATCATCGTCCAGTTCGACAAATTGTCGGCAGACACCGGCAGCGTCGCGAAACCGGCGCGGATATAGTCGCGATACCCGTTGATCCCGGCACTTCGCCCGATCATGACGGCAAGATCGGGACGGGCAATCCGCCGCGCCAGCTCTAGCGCCAAGGCATGATCGGTGATGCTGGTTGCGGCCATCGAAATCGTGCGGATGAAAAAGCTCTGGTTGGCCCAGTCGCCTTGCTGCCCCAACAATTCTGCAACACGGACGACTTCGCGCTTGTTGAACGAATCGCGCTCGTTCGCTGAAATTTCGACAGTGCCCGCGCTTGCCGGAAATGATATTGCCACGCCGAAACGTTCACTCGCAAGCTGGCCATAAAATTGGTCGAAATACCCCGCAGCGCGCCGATAAAATTCCGTGGATTCGTCGCGACGATTGGCGGCCTGCGCAGCACGCCCGGCCCAATAAAGCCCTTTCGAAATCGTCTGCGGTGATCGCGCTGCTTTCGCATAACGGTCGAACATGCCGATGGCGTCGGCAGGTCGGTTCAGGCGATTGAGCGCTGTCGTTCCCGCCAGCCATGTGAGGTTTGTATAGATATCGCGCTCGCCAATCGGCCGGTCGCGAATGACAACGCCCGTGGCATACGCGTCATCGACTTGCCGCGCGATGTCATAAGCGGCTTGCGCTTGACCTTGCGCTTGACCTTGCGCCGATGCGTTCTTAGCCGTTGCGTAGAGCATCTCCAGCCATTTTGCCGGGTCCAGCGGCGCAACCGACAATTGCCGTGGTGCCGCAAGCAGCATTTGTGCGGTGCCTTCCTGCCCGGTCATGCGCAGCCAGGTAATCCGGTCGGCAAACAAGCCGGTATCGCCACGCGCACGATCCGCACTTAGTACCAGTTGCGATGCCGCGTCCGGCGCGCGGGTCAGCAGTGCCAGCCGCGTTGCGAAAACCGGCTGTCGCGCTGGCGATGTCCACGACAATTGCCGTTGCGCCGCGGTTGTCGCGCGCTGCCAGAGCAACCGCTCCATGCGCTGATCATGAAGGTCGGGCGTAAAATTGCCGGCAAAGCGGGTCAGGGCGCGGCTTTCGTCCTCGGGCGACAGTGCGCCGCCGATCCACGCCTGCCGCGATGCAGCCCGCGCATAGTCGGTCTGGCCCAGCGCTGCATGCGCTTCAGCGAGGCGCAGCGAACTACCCGGCGTCAAAGGCGGATAGCGCGTGAAAAAAGATATTACCGTGCCCGGGGAAGCGACGTCCGGCTGCAAGGCACGCTCCGCGCTTTTGCGCAGCGCCGCTTCGTTCGGCCATCCCGGGTGCGCCAGCAGGAAGTCGGCATAGGAGGAAAAGGGCAGCGCATCGCTCTGCCGGAGCGCGTTCCATTGCGCGACAGCCGCAGACAGCCCGGCTGTATTTGCAACCACGCTCGACCGTGTCGGTGGCGCCGACAGCAAGTCCTGCGCGACAGCCGGCCCGGCAACAAAGAGGGCAAATCCGACAAGCAATGTTTTCGTCATGCTGGACTTTTTGGGACGGGCGTCCTTATCAGGCGCTGAACGATTGCTTCGCATAACCGCTCTCTAAGGCGGGTTTCGGGCGAGGTGAAGGAGCTACTGCATGTTTTCCGGCTCAATTCCGGCACTGGTGACACCGTTTCAGGACGGCAACGTCGATGAAGTCGCATTCCGGCGGCTTGTCGACTGGCAAATCGAGCAGGGATCGTCGGCGCTTGTGCCGTGTGGGACCACGGGCGAAAGCGCGACGCTGTCCTATGACGAGCATTACCGCGTCATCGAATTGTGCATCGAAGTCGCCGATGGTCGCGTGCCGGTGATCGCAGGCTGCGGGTCCAACGATACCGCGACCGCTGTCCGCCATATGGCTTTTTCGAAAGCAGCGGGCGCAGCGGCAGCTTTGGTCGTCGCACCTTATTACAATCGCCCCAATCAGGAAGGCATTTACGCGCATTACGCGCACCTTGCCGAAACCAGCGACCTGCCGATCATCGTCTATAACGTTCCCGGGCGGACCGTGACCGATATTCAGCCGGACACGCTGGCAAAGCTCGCCAAAATCCCGGGCATCATCGGCATCAAGGACGCCAGCGGCGTTGTCGCCCGCGTAACGCAGCACTGTTTGGGTTGCGGCCCCGATTTTCTGCAACTGTCGGGTAATGACGAAATGGCACTCGCGTTTAACGCTTCTGGTGGGCAGGGGTGCATCTCGGTAACAGCCAATGTCGCGCCAAAGCTCTGCGCCGAATTTCAGGCCGCATCGCTGGCTGGTGACACGGCAAAGACGCACCAAATCAACGAAAAGCTGTTCCCGTTACATCTGGCGCTCTTCACCGATGCATCGCCCGGTCCGGTAAAATATGCGATCTCCCGCGTGGTCGACTGGATGAGCCCCGAACTACGTTTGCCCATGACGCCCCCAAGTCAGACTTCGCGCAACGCAGTCGATGCGGCCCTGGCAAATGCTGGGTTGCGCTGATGGCTCGCCCTGTCCCTCTCGCTTTCGATAAAGTCAAAACCGTGGCCGAAAACCGCCGCGCGCGCTTTGACTTTGCGATCGATCAGACCTTCGAAGCGGGCATCGCGCTGACCGGCACCGAAGTGAAATCGCTGCGCTTCGGCGAAGGCACGATCGCCGAGTCCTATGCCGAAGTGAAGGATCATCAAGTCTGGCTCGTGAACTCCAACATCCCCGAATACAGCCACGGCAACCGCGAGAACCACGAACCCAAGCGTCCGCGCAAACTTCTGCTGAAAGAGCGCGAAATCAACAAGATGCAGGCCGCCGTTATGCGACAGGGAATGACACTCGTCCCGCTGTCGATCTATTTCAACAGTCGCGGTCGCGCAAAGATCGAACTCGCGATTGCCAAGGGCCGCAAGCATCAGGACAAGCGCGAATATGAAAAGGAAAAGGACTGGAAACGCGAAGCGGCGCGCCTGCTGAGAGACAAGGGCTGATGCGTCTTGGTACGCGGTTCGTGAAGGCGCGTGACGCGGACCGGATGATCGGTCCGGCCGTCGTTGCCAGTGCCGTCTTGTCGGCACTGCTTGTTTTACGGGTCACCGACAAGCCCGTCATTGCCGCCGCTTTTGTCGCTGCCGGCATCCTCGGTGCGGCACTGATCCTTGCCCTGCGCCATCTTTATCCCCGCGAAACCAAAGTCGAACGTGGCGTGGACTGGTCGCTTGTTCGCACCGCTGCTGACCAGAATGAAGTGGCCATTGCCATCACGGACCGAAGTGGCCGGATCGTTTGTGCCAATTCCGCGCACGAAGCCATGTTCGGCAGCGCGGCGACACCGCCGGCTTTGCCCGTCGATGTTAACGATGTCACGCGGTTGACGGCAGCCGGCCGTGCCGCATGGCGCGATGGTAGCGCCGAAGCGCTCGGCATTTCGCGCGATGGTCGCCGCATAAACTGCGACGTCGTGCGAGCAGGCGCTGCCGAAGATTGCCTTGTCTGGCGTTTTGCATTGTCAGGGGGGATCGACCGCGTTTCCCAAGCCCTTGGCGCGATTGCAGGTGATTGGGGTGATCGCCTTGCCGAAGCGGGAATCATGGTTGCACTGATCGGCCCCGAAGGACGCATCCGCGCCGCAAACCGACCGCTGATCATCCGTTCGCTCGGGCGGATCGAAGCGCCGGTCGCAGGCCGCGAGTTCGTCACGCTCCTGTCGTCCGACGCCAAAGGCGTTGTCCGCTTTGCAGCCGAAGGACCAGCCGGGCTTCCGCTCCGCCTCCTGCAAATTCCGGTCGAGGCCGACCAGGGCGACGGCGCACGTGTGATCGTCCTTCTCGATGAAGATGCCGTGCAACTGGGGCAGGGGGCAGACGTCAGTCTTCAGACATTGCTGTCGATGCTCCCGCTCGGGCTCGCGCTTGCCGATCGTGACGGACGTTTTCTCTATCTCAATCAGGCATTTATCCGTGCCGCCGGAGTCCCCGCCGGAACCACGCCGGTTTATCCCGGCGATCTCGTCATCCGTGAAGACAAGACGGCGGTTGCCGATGCCGTCCGCCGGTTCGCCACCGGTCAGGCCGTTTCGGGCGACATGGCCGTGCGTCTGCGCGACCGGCCCGATGAGCCGATTGCACTGACCATCGCAGGCGCGCGCGGGCTCGGCGAGGCGGCCGTATTGCTCAGCTTGAAAGACAACAGCGAGGAATCGCGCCTGAAACGCGAGATCGCACAAGCGACGAAGATGCAAGCCGTCGGCCAGCTTGCAGGCGGCGTCGCACATGATTTCAACAATATCCTCACCGGGATCATCGGCCACTGCGACCTCATGCTCATGCGCCACACGCCCGGCGACAGCGATTATGATGATATCCAGCAGATCCGCATCAATTCGAACCGTGCCGCCGGGCTGACGCGTCAGCTCCTTGCCTTCTCGCGCCAGCAGACGCTTCGCCCACAAATCCTGCAATTGCCCGATGTTGTAAGCGAAGTCTCCAATCTACTGCAGAGATTGCTCGGCGAGACAGTGACGCTTGTCATCCAGCATGGCCGCGGCCTCGGCACGATCCGCGCCGACCCCGGTCAGCTCGAGCAGGTTATCGTCAATCTCGCGGTCAACGCGCGCGACGCAATGGCGGGGCGCGGCTTGGGCGGCACGCTCACGTTGCAAACCTATTCACTGACCAGCGCCGAAGTCCGCAAAATGGGGTCGGACATCATGCCGATCGCCGATTACACAGCGCTGAAAGTCAGCGACACCGGCAGCGGCATCCCGCCCGAAATCCTCGGCAAGATTTTCGAACCGTTTTTCACCACCAAGGAAGTGGGGAAGGGCACGGGGCTGGGCCTGTCGACCGTATACGGCATCGTTAAACAGTCGAACGGGTTCATCTTCGCCGAATCCGAAATCGGCAAAGGCACGAGCTTCGTCATCTACCTGCCAGTCAACACCGACGTCGGCACGACCGTCATCGAAGCGCCGCCCAAACCCGACAAGCCCGCCGACCTGTGGGGCACCGGCACGATCCTGCTGGTCGAGGATGAAGACATGGTCCGCGCCGTCGCCGAACGCGCGCTAACCCGCCACGGTTACAAGGTGTTGACGGCGTCGAATGGCGAGGAAGCGCTCGAAATCCTCGGCCTCGGCGATACCGATTTCGACCTGATCATTTCGGACGTCGTCATGCCCGTGATGGACGGCCCCACCATGGTCCGCGCCGCCCGCGAAAAGCTGCCCGACATGCCGATCCTGTTCATGTCAGGCTATGCCGAGGAACAGCTCCGCAAATCGATCGACCTCGACCGGGTGCATTTCCTGCCGAAACCGTTTTCGGTGAAGCAACTGGCAGAGGCAGCGCAGGTGGCTTTGGGGGAAGGGTGAAGCTGACGATGTGGTTTTTGGTTAATCATTTCTAGGCAGTTAGCATTTAGAGCAACGCCATGGGTTATCTCGATCCTCCAGAAGAGCGCACGGGCATACTGGGCTGGTTTGACCGTAGGACGCCCGAATTTTGGGTTTATGGATTTTGCACGATCGTTATTTTGGTTATCATTTTAAAAGAACCTTCTAAATTGCTGCAACCTTACTCATTCAACCTGCATATGCGTGCGACACCATATATTTGGTCGCCCCAATGTCCGAAACGAACTTTTCGAAAAGGTATTGAGCAAAAAGTTAGGCTCTTATCCCCTTTGGACAAGTAGCGTGAGTTGCGTTAACTGTCGAGCCTGCGAAACGACTCTGGTATCGGAGTCGGCGGGGGTAAAGTTTGGATTATGGCAAAGCGAATTAAACCAAAAGCACTGGGTAGCGGCGGAACTGGGATTGGCGTGTTGTGGGGGATTTACTCATCCGTCACGACTGCAAGGGACATTCCAAAAGACGCAGGTTGGCTCGCCATAATGCTAGCCGATCCTCCGATTTATTTACCGTGGCTTATTGCAGCCGTAAGCATCGTTCTGGTTATCTGGGCAACTTTCTGGCCTTCTAATGATAACGAAAGTGATACTGTAGGAACTTCCACTAGTGGAAATGAGTCGCCGATAATCCAGCAAAGTCACGCTGGAACTGGTCATAATATTGGGCAAGTCGGCAACTTAATCGTTGGTCAACCAAAACTAGAAATGACGCCCGCATTAATTTCAGAAATTGCTCAATCTTTAGATGTTAATAAGCCAGTCGCTATCGTGTGGCGCAACAAGGGGCGCGGCTCGGAATTGGCAACTTTGTTAAAAAAGGGCCTTGAAGAAAAGGGTTTCACGTTAGGCATTCAAATGGGTTTTGGTGAAATCACAGGGGTAGAGTTTGAAAGCAAAATTACCATTTCGCCGAACGGGTTTCAATTTGGTGGAATGTCCATAGCAGGTGGACAGCAAGCTGTTGCGATAGAGCCAAGCGCATGAGCGATGATAAAGATACGCAGCTAAGGTTCGATGCCCTGCTGCACCAAATGGTCCAGGGCGAAGCCCCTACCGCGCGAAAGAAACCATCAGCCGATCTAGCATCAAATGCGGGACTCGACGCATGTTGTGACGATACTCAAATTCAGCAAGGTATTTTGGAAGATGATGCGAACTCACATGAATGTGAGTCCCGTTGATGCCGCGCTTCAGCATTGCCCAAAAGCCTTCGATACCGTTGACGCTTGACCCCTTTGGCGAGACATATTCCTCGCGCGCATGGTTCACTGTCTCATGGTAGTAACCCATGCCACCGAGCGGGCCGTAGGAATGCAATTCGTCGGTATGCACGATGGTGTGCGGCTTGACGTGATGGCGGATGATCGGAAGCAGGGTCTTACTGCGACGGTTTGGAACAACGCCGGTGACAATGTCGCCGCCGCGCTCTTTCATGCCGAAGACAACGGTTTTGCCTTTCCCGCCCATACCGCCAGCGCGATAGCCACCGACGAAAGTCTCGTCGATCTCGACCTGCTTGGTGAAGCCGCCAATCGGATCGTTACCGTCAACGCTTCCCATGTATTTGCGGATTTCATGGCACATGCGCCACGCCGTTTTGTAGGTAACGCCAAGCTGGCGCTCGACCTCCTTGGCAGCAACGCCGTTACGCGACGCGCAGAATTGAAACATGACAAAGAACCAATCGCGCAACGGGGTGCGGGTGCGATCAAAGGGGGTGCCAGCGGTCGGGTAAACTTGCCCGCCGCAATGCTCGCAGGCGTAGGACCGGCGCGCCTTGACGCGATAGAACGCCGCTTCACGACCACAACGCTCGCAATCGTGGCGAGCGCCGTTGCGGGTGCGCATAAGGTGATCGAGGCAAGCGTCCTCGGTGGGGAAGCGGTCCTGAAACTGGCGGAGGGTTGGGGCTTTCGTGCTCATGCCAATTATGTAGCACAAGCCGTTACTTGTCGCAAGGGGATAAGTGCCAAAAGTTATTAGGATCGAATTGGGCTGCGCGCGTGAACAATATCGTTTCACAGATGAATCCGTAAAACTTCTGAATTATGGTTGTTGCAAAACTCCATACTATAGAATTGGCAATGATCTGCTCGCGATGCGCTGCGGCTCGAAAGACTGCTTGGTCGATTATGTGATGAAAGATGCTTATTATCAGTAACATAAGCTTACGATGGAAGATCTTTACCCTCTACGCGCCTTCACTTGAACCGCCTGTGTAATCTACCAGTGCGCGCACTGAAGAAAATCAGTTCAGCCATTCCTGCCCGCGCAATGCCATCGTGCCATCATGCCTTCGTCTGAATGCGCAAAATCACACGAAGGCGCGAAAGCACAAAGAACAAATTGAAAAAGTTTTGTTCCACTCTTGTTCCCACAGAACAAACCCGATACAAGCCTAATCAACGCGTTGACGGCAGCGCGCGAACGGCTACGAGGGAGTGAACAATGGCAGCTCAATTGAAGGTCATCCAGTCAGACATGGCAACCGCAACCACAGACCGCG
>JAYTAP010000044.1:0-4317 GCA_043737475.1 Sphingomonas sp. | reverse complement strand
GAGATCAACACGATCCGCGGCAACAAGAACTGGATGAAAGCGCACGAAATCCGCATGGCGAGCCTCGCGTTCGGCGATGCGTCGGACGACATCAAGCCCGTGATCCCGGCGGGCGCGAGCGACACAGCCGCGCTCGATGCCGTGTTCGAAGTCATCGCGCGCAGCGGCCGCGACGCGCCGACGGCCAAGACCATGTTGATCCCCGAAGCGTGGCAGGACAAGCATGATATGCCCGCCGACCACAGCGCGATGTATGCCTATCTCGCCAGCGTCATGGAGCCGTGGGACGGCCCCGCGGCACTGGCGATGACCGATGGCCGCTGGGCAGTGGCGGGGATGGACCGCAATGCGCTGCGGCCGCTGCGCTACACGCTGACGAATGACGATCTGCTGATCGTGGGCTCGGAAACCGGCATGGTTGTCGTGCCCGAAGCCACCGTCCTGATGAAAGGGGCGCTTGGCCCTGGCCAGATGATCGCCGTCGATCTGCACGAAGGCAAACTTTATCAGGATCGCGCGATCAAAGACCGGCTGGCGGCTGAAGCACCCTATCGCGACATGGTCGGCGATTTCCTGACACTTGCCGATTTGCCCGAAAGCGGCGCCGCGCCAGCCTATTTCCCGCGCGCCGAACTCGTCCGCCGTCAAGTCGCGGCGGGGCAAACGATGGAAGATATGGAGCTGATCCTGTCGCCGATGGTCGAGGACGGCAAGGAAGCCATCGGCAGCATGGGCGACGATACGCCGCTTGCCGTGGTGTCGGACAACCCGCGCCTGATCAGCCAGTTTTTCCGCCAGAATTTCAGCCAGGTCACGAACCCGCCGATCGATTCGCTGCGCGAACGCCAGGTGATGTCGCTGAAAACGCGCTTCGGCAATCTCGCAAACATCCTTGATCAGGATTCGGGACGCGACCGTGTCCTCGTACTCGACACGCCGGTTTTGACGAACAGCGACTGGGATCGCCTGAAGGCGCATTTCGGTGTCGCCGCCGCTGAAATCGACTGCACGTTTGACATGGGGTCGGGGGCAGACGGCCTGCGCGCCGCCATCGCGCATGTCCGCGCCGAAGCTGAACAAGCCATCCGCGAAGGACGTAGCGAACTGTTCCTGACCGACGAGCATGTTTCCGAAGGCCGCGTCGCCATCCCGATGGTGCTCGCCGCCGCTGCCGTCCACACGCATCTCGTGCGCAAGGGGCTGCGCTCCTATGCCAGCGTCAATGTCCGTTCGGCCGAATGCCTCGACACGCATTATTACGCTGTCCTCATCGGTATCGGCGCGACGACCGTGAACGCCTATCTCTCCGAAGCAGCGATTGCCGACCGTCAGTCGCGCGGGCTGTTCGGTGCGATGTCGCTGGATCAGTGCATCAGCAAGCACAAGACAGCGATTGGCGACGGCCTGCTCAAGATCATGTCGAAAATGGGGATCGCGGTGATCTCCAGCTATCGTGGCGGCTATAATTTCGAAGCGGTTGGCCTGTCGCGCGCGCTCGTCAATGATCTCTTCCCCGGCATGCCTGCCAAAATCTCGGGCGAAGGCTATGTCTCACTCTATCAGAACGCATCCGAACGCCACGAAGCGGCCTTCGACAAAGCCGTCGCCACGCTGCCCATCGGTGGCTTTTATCGCCAGCGCGCTGGCGGCGAACCGCATGCTTATTCGGCGCAGTTGATGCACTTGCTGCAGACTGCCGTCGGCACCGACAGCTATTCGACTTACCTGCAATTCGCGCGCGGCGTCCGCGACCTGCCACCGGTTTATCTGCGCGATCTGCTCGAATTCAACTATGCCAAAGACGCAGTGAGCATCGACAGCGTCGAAGCGATTACGGAAATCCGAAAGCGCTTCGTAACACCCGGCATGTCACTCGGCGCGCTGTCGCCCGAAGCGCATGAAACGCTTGCCATTGCGATGAACCGCATCGGCGCAAAAGCCGTCTCGGGCGAAGGCGGCGAGGATCCGGTCCGCTTCAAGCCCTATGCCAATGGCGACAATGCCAATTCGTCGATCAAGCAGATCGCCAGCGGGCGCTTTGGCGTGACAGCCGAATATCTGGGCGCTGCCGAAGAGATCGAGATCAAAGTTGCGCAAGGCGCAAAACCCGGCGAAGGCGGGCAATTGCCCGGTTTCAAAGTGACCGAGTTCATTGCCAAGCTGCGCCATGCAACGCCCGGTGTCTCACTTATCTCGCCGCCGCCGCATCACGACATTTATTCGATCGAGGATTTGGCCCAGCTCATTTATGACCTGAAGCAGATCAATCCGCGCGCGCGCGTCTGCGTCAAGCTCGTCAGTTCCGCAGGCATCGGCACCGTCGCGGCGGGCGTCGCCAAGGCGCACGCCGACGTCATCCTGATTGCGGGCAACACCGGCGGAACGGGCGCTTCACCGCAAACCAGCATCAAATATGCCGGCACGCCGTGGGAAATGGGCTTGTCCGAAGTCAATCAGGTGCTGACGCTCAATGGCCTGCGCCATAAAGTGAAACTGCGCACCGATGGCGGGCTCAAGACCGGTCGCGACATCGTTATTGCGGCGATCCTCGGTGCCGAAGAATTCGGCATCGGCACACTTTCGCTCGTCGCCATGGGCTGCATCATGGTCCGCCAGTGCCATTCGAACACCTGCCCCGTCGGCGTCTGCACACAGGATGACCGGTTGCGCGAAAAGTTCGGGGGCACGCCCGAAAAGGTTATCAACCTGATGACCTTCATTGCCGAAGAAGTCCGCGAAATCCTCGCGCGGCTTGGGTGCAAATCATTGGACGAAGTGATCGGTCGCACCGAGTTGTTGCGCCAGGTAAGCCGCGGCGCCGAACATCTCGACGATCTTGATCTCAATCCGATTCTCGCCAAAGTCGACGCCGACGATGACAAGCGCCGCTTCAATGTCCCCGGCGGGCGCAATCCCGTCCCCGACAGCCTTGATGCGCAAATCCTGCACGACGCCAAGCCGGTTTTCGAACGGCGCGAGAAGATGCAGCTGACCTATACCGTGCGCAACACGCACCGTGCGGTTGGCACGCGGCTGTCGGCCGAAATCACCGCGAAATATGGGATGTCGGCGCTCAACGACGGTCACGTCCATGTCCGGCTGCGCGGCTCGGCGGGGCAGTCCTTGGGCGCGTTCCTCTGCAAAGGCATCACGCTCGAAGTGTTCGGCGATTCGAACGATTATGTCGGCAAGGGTCTCTCTGGCGGCATCATTGCGGTGCGCCCGATGGTCAGCTCGCCACTCGAAAGCCAGCACAATACGATCATCGGCAACACCGTCCTATACGGCGCGACGTCGGGCAAACTTTTCGCAGCGGGCCGCGCGGGCGAACGGTTCGCGGTGCGCAATTCGGGCGCGGATGTCGTCGTCGAAGGCTGTGGTGCCAACGGGTGCGAATATATGACAGGCGGGACGGCGATCATCCTTGGCGAGGTCGGCGACAATTTCGGCGCCGGCATGTCGGGCGGCATGGCGTTCGTTCTCGATATCGAAAACAATTTCAACCGCCGCGCCAATCCCGACAGCATAATCTGGCAGCGCATTGCATCGACCTATTGGGAAGCCAAAGCGCGCGCGCTCATTGCCGAACATGCAGTTGCGACCGACAGCAAATGGTCGAACGCAGTGCTCGACGACTGGGACCGGTGGCGCGGCAAAGTCTGGCAAGTGTGTCCCAAGGAAATGCTGTCGCGCCTGGTGGAGCCTTTAGACGATTCCCAGATTCTCGTTGCCGCGGAATAGATGCATTCAGCTTGGCGAAAGCGGGTCGTGGTCATGGGACGCCCCTTGTGCTGTGCGACGAGGAGATTTGACGATGCGCCACGTTATTGCTGCTGCGGCCTTGAGCATTGCCGGTGCATCGCCCGGGCTTGCGGCGTCACGCAGTGCCGAAGACGCAGAAATGGCGCGCACGGCCGAAAAGCTCAACGATCCGCGCCTGCAATCGGCCGTGTCGGGCATGATGATCGCGATGGCGGACGTGGTCATGGACGTGCGCATCGATAAGCTGCGCGAGGCCATCGCGCGTATGGACCCCGAGTCGCGCAACCGGAATGGTGATGGGCGTGACGGCGACGATGCGCGCACGCTCGGCGATGTCGTCGAACGCGATGACCCGAATTTTCGTGGGCGGCTGGCAGACAGCAGCCGCATGGCCGTCGGGACGATGGGCGCGATTGCGGGCGGTATGGCCGATATGGTTCCCGAACTTCGCCAGATGGGCGAGCGCCTGGGCCGCGACATCGAAAAAGCGATGCGGCGGTTGCCGCGCGATTGAGCTGCTGGGTTAAATCGCTGGATGCCCCACAAGCTTCCATT
>JAYTAP010000043.1:0-1645 GCA_043737475.1 Sphingomonas sp. | reverse complement strand
GAACATTTCACGATCTTCACCGATATTGACGGCACCTTCCCCAATCATCACCCCGACCCCACCGAAGAGAAGAATCTGGGCGATCTCAAAAAGCTTGTCGCCGACAACAAGCTCGATTTCGGACTGGCTTTCGACGGCGACGGCGATCGCATCGGCGCGGTCGATGGCTTGGGCCGCGTTGTCTGGGGCGACCAGATTTTGAGCATCCTCGCTGAGCCGGTTCTGAAAGCACTGCCCGGTGCCACGATCATCGCCGACGTGAAGGCGTCGCAGGCGCTGTACGACCGCGTGACCGATCTCGGCGGCGAGCCGCTGATGTGGAAAACCGGACACAGCCTGATCAAGACCAAGATGAAGGAAACCGGCGCACCGCTCGCAGGCGAAATGTCGGGCCATGTGTTCTTTGCGAAGGACTATTACGACTTTTACGGCTTCGACGATGCGCAGTTTGCCGCGATCCAGCTGATTCGCGCCGTCGCGTCACAGGGCGGTTCACTGACCGCGTTGAAGGACGCAATGCCGCCGATGGTCAACACGCCCGAAATGCGCTTTCAAGTCTCCGAAGAACGCAAGTTCGCGGTCATCGACGAAGTGCTCGAGCGGCTCGAAGGAGAGGGCGCCGACGTCAACCGTACCGACGGCGCACGCGTCAACACGCCCGACGGCTGGTGGTTGCTCCGCGCGTCGAACACGCAGGACGTTCTTGTCGCGCGCGCCGAGGCGCAGGATCAGGCGGGCCTCGAGCGGCTGATGGCCATGATCGACGATCAACTTGCGGCATCGGGCCTTGAACGCGGGCCGCAAGCAGGGCATTAAATTAGGGCTGGAGGAGTCTCATGTCGCTCGCATCCGCCAAAACCGTCACCTTCATCATGACGCGGAACCGCGCCGTCGCAGAAGTCTATTATGGCGGCACGCTGGGCCTTACGCGGTTGCCGGGCGATGATTTCGCTGCAGTCTATGACGTGGCGGGAACGACCCTGCGCATCACTGAGGTGACCGATTATACGCCAAGTGCGCATCCCGCGCTGGGCTGGCATGTCGATGATATCGTCGACGTGGTCACCGCGCTGACCGCGAGGGGCGTCATCTTCACGGTTTACGAGGGCTATAGTCAGGACACGCTCGGCATCTGGACCGCGCCCGACGAAAGCGCAAAAGTCGCGTGGTTCAACGACCCCGACGGCAATGTCCTGAGCCTGACGCAGAGTTAACGCCGCCGTTTGCGCTCGAGCAATTCCTCGCGGATTCTGATCCCCCGCACGGCGACGCGTGTTTCGATCAGGAAAAGCGCCAATCCCGCCGCGAGCAATGCCATCGACAGCACGAACAGGATCGAAACACTGGCGCCGTAGTTAAGAGTCGCCATCTCGGCGACGAACAATAATGTCACGACCAGGCAAACGGTGATTGCGCTTGCAACGCACAGGAAAATCGCATTGCTCGCCAGCGTGATCCGCCGGTCGAGCAGGCGCAGTTCCCAGACGTGCCGGTCATGCTCGACCCCGCTCGATTCGGGATGCAGCCGTTCCAGAACGCGGGCACGATCGACGACACGGTTCAGCCGCCCCGCGATCACGTTCATGAACGCGCCGATCCCCGCCAGCAAGAACACGGGTGCCACCGCCAGCTGGATCGTGCGCGC
>JAYTAP010000042.1:0-26547 GCA_043737475.1 Sphingomonas sp. | reverse complement strand
CGCACCTGGGTTCGCGTTGCCGCCGTTGTCCTGACGATCATGGGAGGCTTCCCGTGGACGCTGGTCGCTTACTGGGTCACGGCCTGGGTCGCCAATCCGAAGCCCTACGGACTTTACGAGAATGCCGAGGACGCGAAGTTCTGGCAGGGCGTCCGCCAGTCACCGACGCGCAGCACACGCGATGTCAAAGCCAAGTTCCGCGACATCGACCGCCGCCTCGCCGACGTCGAAACTTATTACACCAGCCGCAACTCGAGCCTCGCCAACGAGATCGACAACCTGAAATAAACGGCCGCGAACAGGGGAAAATTATCATGGATATGGGTGGACCCGCATTCGTGCTCAGCATCATCGCAATGTCGATGGTCGGATGGATCGTCACCAGCTGGATACGCGCCAGGCATGGCTACCCGCTCGAGGGCGAATGGGGCGGCACGATCAGCAAGGACGACCCCAAGGCCGCACGCAAGATCGAACTGCTCAGCAACGAAAACGAGCAGCTGACTGGCAAGATTACTCGCCTCGAAGACCGCATCGCGGTTCTTGAACGGATCGTGACGGACAAGCCGCTGCGCCTCTCCGCCGAAATCGACGGCTTGCGCTGAACAAAATAAGGGAAATGACGATGGGCAGCGAAACAACGATTATTGCGCCGGACGGCACGGTCACAACGTCCACGGGGGCCAAGGGATCAGGCCCGATGGTCGAAGAACAAATGCCGCCGATGGCTGCGTTCATGATAGGGCTGTTCATAGGGGTGCTCGCGCTCTGGCTCATCCAGCGATGGGGTGCCCGCAAAGCCAGGCTGGCCCTGGCAGGTGGCCCGACGACCGAGCGCGCCGTCGAGTTGCTGGCCAGGGAAAACGAGCAGCAACTGGGCCAGATCGCCCGCTTGCAGGATCGGCTCGCCGTCCTCGAACGCATCGCAACCGATAAACCGACACGGCTTTTCGAAGAAATCGACGCACTCAAATAAGGATCACGAACATGAACGAAGATGCCATTTTTGCGCTCATTCCGATCTTGGCCCTGATGATCCCGATCGTGGCGATCGTTTCACGGACCGTGACCAAGATGATCGCGCTGAAGGAAAAACAGCTCGAAACGCAAACCGCGATGACTGCCGAAAAGTCGGCGCAATATGCGGCACACACCGAACGGCTCGAAGCGCGGGTCCGTGTTCTTGAACGGATCGCAACCGACAAGGGCGTCGATCTGTCCGACGAGATCGAAAGCCTTCGCACCACACCGCTAAATTAGGCCGACTAAATCAGGGGAGTATGAAATGCAAAGTTCGCACATCATGGTCATTGCCATCGTCACGATCGTGATGATCGCCAGCATTTTCAAAGCACGATACAAGGCACGACATGGGATTATCGAGGACGAGGACGGAAACGAGCGCCTTGCCGTCGATCCCGACGCCGCCCGCCTTCGCGAAGAAGTCAAAGGCCTGAAAGAACGCATCGCAGTCCTCGAACGCCTCGCCACCGACGACAATGGCGCGCGGGCCCTCGACCGCGAGATCGAAAAACTCCGCTGAACCGGGAAATCATCATGGAAACGCTACCGCTTTACCTTGCCCTGTCGCTGACAACCGTTGCCGGGCTGACTGTTCTTGCGCTGATCGGCCTCAAGGCTTTCCACGCCTGGATTTCGTTGAAACAGCTTGAATTGAACCAGCGAATGCCATCGGCACCGTCGACGTCGCAGCGCATCGACGTTGCCGACCTGAAAGAACGCATCCGCAAACTCGAAGCAATCGCTTCGGGGGTAGATATTTGAGCCGATTGGAATAGAGCATCGGGCATGACGATGCCCCCGCTCCCCGACATACTTGCCGATTATGAAATGCTCGATCCCGATGATCGCTATCGCCTGCTGATCGATCTTGGTCGCGATCTGGAGGCAATGCCCGAACCATTGAAAACCGATGCGACGCTTGTTCGCGGCTGCTCTGCCAGTGTCTGGGTTTATCCCACGAAAACTGACGACGACCGCCTGCATTTCCTTGCCGATTCGAATGCCGCGATCACCAAGGGAATCATCGCGCTTGTCCTTTCGACAGTTCAGGACCGCACCGCCGATGAGATCATGGCGACCGACATCGACGCCGAGCTCGCACCGTTTGCGCTGAAGGCGCAACTCAGTTCAAACCGGACGCAGGGCATCCCGAACATGATCGCGCTCATCCGCGCCACCGCCGACCGGATGCTCGTCCAGCGCGGCTAGGATTTCCGCAACCGGCGTCGCGCTTGGGACGATCATCCACTCACGCGGCCGACGACTGTCGATGATCGTCACAGCATTTTTCGGGCAAACCCCAAGACATTTCACTGGCAGCACGCCAACCGGGGCCTTGCGTCCTTTACCCAGCACCGCGCGCAGCGCTTTCAACAGCGGCGTCTTGCCCTTCGGCCCGAACCCGCCATCGATTTTCTTCGAACATTTCGTGCAGACCAGAACCGTTCGGTCCCAGTTCGACTTGGCGATTTTAAACATCAGGTCGCCGTGCGGCGCTCCTCGGCGGTGCGCAGCACTTCCCATGCCGCCTGAATGGCGCGAAAATGTTCGGCGGCTTTGGCGTCATTGGGCTTGATGTCGGGGTGATTGGCTTTGGCCAGTCGTCGCCATGCGCCGCGCGCATCCTCGAATGTGGCAAAGGTCTCGCATTCGAGCACGGCCAGCGCGCGCATTTCGTCGCGTGACCGCGTGCCATCGCCCTCTGCACCCCAACCATAGTGCGACGCTGCGGTGTAGGCCGACGCCGTTCGCCCCATCTCGGCCTCGCGCGCGGCTGTGTCCTCGGCGCTCAGCCCTTCGAAATAATTATAGCCCTGATTGTATTCGGCGGCATGCTTCTCACAAAAATACCAGCGATCGGGCGAATTGGGCGATTTTGGTGCAGGCCGGTCGCCTTTTTCGTCGCAGTTGAAACGGTCGCAAATGCGCACGGTCGTTGCCGCAGTCTCGCTGCCATAACCGCGCCATCGCGGAAATCCCCAGTCAAGCGAGCGTGATGAAGGTCGAGCCATCACCCTCATCTAGGGGTAAGTGCGTACTGTTGCTAGACCGTCACGGGAGTAAATCCCGCGTCGTCGATCCTCGTTGCACGAGGTCGGCCGCGCTTTCGCGTGCGCGGGACGCGCACCGGCGGATAGCGAGCGCTATCCGCCTCGCGAAAGCGCCAGAGGGTCTGTAAGCCGGGTTCTGTCCCCACGCCGAAGCATGATGTGCGACCATTCCTCTACGAGCGCCGTTGCCGACGCCCTCCAGCAACCAACCCGGACGACGGACGCGAGCAGCGCCATTTGCCGTCCCTATTCGGTCTTGCTCCCGGTGGGGTTTGCCATGCCGGCCCTGTTACCAGAACCGCGGTGCGCTTTTACCGCACCGTTTCGCCCTTACCGCGCCGAAGTGCGGCGGTTTGTTTTCTGTGGCACTTTCCCTCAGGTCACCCTGGCCGGACGTTATCCGGCACCGTCACTCTATGGAGCCCGGACTTTCCTCCCCCCCGGATCAAGTCCGGGGCGGCGGTCGCCCGACCCTCTGGCCAGTCCGCCCTAATCGTCTCCGGTCGGTTTGGGAAGCAGCAGCGCGAGCAGGATCGCGCGGCACTCGCCATCGATCGTGCCATCGATCAGTTCGGAGCGGAACCGCCGCTGAAACGCGACCGTCGCGGCAAACGGATCGGTGATGTCGTAGCCGAACCGATTGAGGGCGAGCAGGAACCCCGCATCGCTCCAGTGCGGATCCATCAGGTTCTTGGTCGGACGTGGTAGGGCCAGCCGCAATCTCGCAAGCCTGTACCAGGGGAAAAGTTCGCCCGGATCCTGCTTTCGCGAGGGGGCAATATCCGAATGGCCAACCACATTGCCACGCGTGATGCCATAACGCGCCACAATATCACCGACCAGCGGGATTAGCGCATCGATCTGCGCCTCGGGAAACGGGCGGTATCCGAATTCGTGCCCCGGATTGACGATCTCGATCCCGATGCTGCAAGAATTCAGCGCATCGATACCGCGCCAATGCGACTTACCCGCATGCCATGCGCGTTTTTCCTCGGCGACCATGCGGACGACCTGTCCGTCTTCGGCGACCAGATAATGGCTCGATACTTTGGCCTCTGGATTGCACAGCCGCGCGATCGCGCTCGCCGCATCCTGCATGCCGGTATAGTGGAGCACGATAATCGTGACCGCGCTCGTGCGGTCGTCGAAATTGGGTGACGGGGTCTCGATCATTGCCGCGATCATAACCGAGGTCGCACGCATGGCAATGCGACGTGCTAAGCGACGCGTCTGGCTTCGGGTGCCTTTGCCGTCGCAACGGCATAAAGCCCGCGCAGGGCGCTGTCCGCAGCAAAGCGTTCGGTCTGCCCGATCACGGTTTCGCCCGCTCCCAGCATCAGTACACCGTCGGGTGCCAGTGCCTCATGCAGCCGGTCGAACACAGCACGCCGCACCGCCGGCGCAAAATACATCAAAACGTTGCGGCACAGGATGACGTCGAATTGCCCTGGCGGCGGCCTCAACAGATTATGGACCGCAAACCGGATCTTGCGCCGCAGCCGCGCATCCACGATCCATTCATCACCATTTCGTTCGAACCATTGCAACATCGTCCGAATTGGCAGTCCGCGCTGTATCTCGAATTGCGAATATCGCCCGCGCCGCGCTCGGTTCACGGCGGCCTCGCTGACGTCGGTTGCTGCAATATCAACGCTCCAACCGGCCCACCGCGCTTCGTCTTCCTGTAGCAGCATTGCGAGCGAATAGGCTTCTTGGCCCGTCGAACATCCTGCGGACCAAAGTCGCAGACGCTTGGTGCCGCGTCGTGCAGCGCGGATACGGTCGAGCGCCGTGCTGTCAAGAAGATCGAAAACGCCCGGATCGCGAAAGAACGACGTCTCGTTGTTCAGCAATGCTTCAACGACGCGACGGGCAAGGGCGTCGTCGGTCGCCGAAACCAGCTTTCCGACCAACGCGTCGATGTCGCTCAGTCCGAGCTGTTTTGCGACCGGCTTCAGCGCGGTTTCGATGCGCCATTGACGTCCCGCAACAAGTTGCTGTCCCGTCCGCGCTTCGAGCAAGCCGCCCAATATTCGGATAGCAGCGGCCTGATCACCGCTCATGATGCGGTACCGCACTTCGAAACATATTCCGCGAGTGCCGACGGCGGCGCGATCAGGCTGGCAATGCCGGCGCGCGCGACGGTGCCAGGCATACCCCAGACCGTTGAAGTCACCGCGTCTTGAACGATGACCGTGCCACCGGCTTCCACGATCGCACTTGCCCCGATCTCGCCATCGCGGCCCATGCCCGTAAGCACAACTGCCAGCGCAGCCTCGCCATAAGTAATTGATACGCTGGCAAACATCGGGTCGACAGATGGGCAGCAGCGCGATGGCACGGGCAAATCCAGCAATTTCACACGAACCCGGTGTCCACAGCGGGCAATCCGCAAATGCCGGTCGCCGGGTGCCACGAGTACTTCGCCGTTTGTCACGCTGTCCCCGTCAGACGCGACGCGCACGACGCGCCCCGATATGGTGCCCAGCTGATCGGCAAAAAAAGCCATGAAGGTCGGCGGCAAATGTTGTGTGATCAGGATTGGTGCATCGAACGACAGCGGTAGATTTTGAAAGAATTCTGCCAGCGCATGGAGCCCGCCGGTTGAAGCGCCGATGGTGAGGCACGCGACGGGCACGTTGTTCGCTTCGCGCACAACCTGCGGTGCGCGGGCCATTGCAAATGCTGCAGGAACCGACTTCCCCAAGCGCTGCATTTTATCGATCAGGACAGCGCCAAATTGCCGCCCCAGCGAATCGATATCCGGCTTTGCCAGCGTGTCTGCGGCACCGAGCGCAAGCGCTTCGATCGTTGCGCGGGCACCCTCGCCCGCCAATGCTGACACAATAATGATACGAGCGCCCTGACTTGCCTTGATAAGCTCGGGCAGTGCAGCAATTCCGTTCAGGCCCGGCATCTGAATATCGAGGAGCACGATATCGACCTGGCTGTTCCACAACCAGTCGATGGCCCGACGTGCGCCGTCCAATGCTGCGGCAACTTCAAAGCCTGGCGCATCGGCTACCATCCGCGAAAGTGCTGCCCGGGCCACCGCCGAATCATCCACGATCAGAACGCGGATCAGGCCCGCACCCGCTTCCGTCAGTCTCTCAATGAGAACATTTTGCTGCATTCCGGGGCCGCCTTATGCGACGCCGATAATCTGAAGCTTGCTGGCGAGAGTCTCACGATCGAATGGTTTCATGATGTATTCGTCGGCACCTGCGTCGAGCGCGGCACGGATGTGCGCAGTGCCATTCTCGGTCGTGCAAAAGACGATCTTGGGCTTCGCGCCGCCACGCTCGGTCAGCGCTCGCAGGAATTCCATGCCGGTCATGACCGGCATGTTCCAGTCCAGCAATACGACGTCGGGACGTGATTTAGCGCAAGCGTCCAGCGCTGCTTTGCCGTCCTCGGCCTCCGACACGCTGAAGTCCAGCGCCTCCAATATGTGGCGCGCAACCTTGCGGATCACTTTCGAGTCATCCACAATGAGACAGGTTCTCGACATTGCTACGCTACACTTTCCTGATCGTTGGATATCGCAATAGGTCATAATGATGTTTGCCGGGTTAACGGATCATGCGACTTCTAAAAGCGGACCGGCAAGCACCAGCGCGGGATTGATCAACACGGCAAAACCATAAGGCGTATCGATTGTCCCGATCGCCACCGCCCGCCAATTGTCACCGATATGCCCTTCAAACGGCAGGACCGGTCCTGACGGCGCAACAACGTCGGCAATGGCGTCGACGCGCAGTGCGTAGCGATGGCCGCCGGCATCGATGACGATGGCCCGGTTTCCGGTTGCTTTGGCCCGCAGGCCGACTGCGGCTGCGGCATCGATCACCGTCAATACCCGGCTGCGCACCGCCGCAACGCCGATAACATGCTCCGCTGCGAGCGGCACCGGCACGACCTGCCACAGATCGACCACGGCTTCGATCACGGCGGCGTCTATGGCAACGCGCTCGCCGGCAATCGTCGCGATGAGGACAAGGCTCATCATGCCCGCTGCCTTTCCAATTCGATCGCGGCATCCGTCCGCGGCCAGGCAACCAACGCAACCGCTTGACCTTCGACCATGACGAAGCCTTCGATGTCATTGTCGTCGATCGGTGAAACGTCGGACACCAGGGCGAGATCCCGGACGGTAGATACGGGATAGCCGACGATCATACCGTCGTGATCGAGGCGCAGCAGGGCAACGCGACCTTCCGGCGGCAGGTCGCCATCGACCACGACCGGCAGCATCTTGCCGTCGAACACCACGAAACCATGCCCCTGATGATTGACGAAATCGGATGCCTCGACATCATCGATATGAAGGATGGCCGATGTGCGGATCGCGCGCCGCGTACCGTCGAGACCATCGAACAACAGCAGTGTTTTCTGCTCGGCAGCAATCGGCGCAACCGGCGCTGCGTCGGCGCTGCGCCGCTCACTGTCGATACCGGCGCGCGCAGCCACGCCTGCTGTATCGATCACGAGAATGGGCACACCGCTATCAGGGAGCGACTGCCCCGCATAAGTCCCTAGCGATGCGACGTGCGGGGCTGTTGGTCGCACGACAAGTTCCTCATGATCGCGCACAAGCGCAACACCGAGCACGAAACGGTTGCCGCCCGGCGGATCGACGACGACAAGATGCGAGAACCCGTCATCGCGAAGACCCAGCATTTGTGCCAGAGACACAACCGACAACATTCGCCCGCGAACGACCGCAATATGTCCAGCACCGACCGGCTCCACGCGTACCGTCGATGATTTTACCGAAACGATTTCGTGTATTGCAGCACGCGGGACGGCAAACAGCTGATTGCCAGCCTCGACAAGCAAAGCATTCATGATGCTGAGCGTCAATGGTGCGCGAAGTGTGATCGCCAGCCCGCGCCCCGGTCGGTTCTCGAGTGTGATAGCACCACCCAACCGCTCGACGTTGGCGCGGACGATATCCATCCCCACACCACGCCCGGAAATATCCGTGACATTGTCAGCGGTGGAAAGGCCGGGTGCAAAGATGAGATTCAATGCCGCATCCTGAGACAACGACGCGACCTTTTCGGAAGCAACGATCTTGCTGGCGACTGCCTTCTGGATCAGACGAGCAACATCGATTCCGCGTCCGTCATCGGAAATCGTGATCGAAACCTGGTTGCCCGACTGGCGCGCCGAAACTGTCAGTGTCCCCACACGGTCCTTGCCAACGTCGCTGCGGTCGGCCGGACTTTCGATGCCATGGTCGATCGCATTGCGCACGATATGGGTGAGTGGATCGCGGATCGCTTCGATCATTTCGCGATCGATCTCGACATCGCTGCCTTCGATCCGCAGCTGGACTTGCTTGCCGACAGCGTTGGCCGTGTCACGCACCAAGCGCGGCAATAGCGCGAATAGTCGGTCGATCGGCTGCATCCGCGTCCGTGCGATGGTTTCGCGAACTTCGCCTATTGCCGATGAAACGCGGTCGAACGCTGCGGTCAGCGCCACATCGGCATCGGTTTCGCGAAGGCAGCGCGCAAGTTCGTTTCGGGCCAGCACAAGATCTGAAACCTGCGTCATTGCCGTCTCGAGCACTTCTACCGCGACACGCACGCTGCGCACCTGATTGAGGGTGACAGGTGTGGCTTTTTTCTCCGGCACGACTGCGCGATCGATGCCATCGATAAGTGCTGCATCCGTCAACGGATCGGGGACGTCGGTGTTGCTTTCAAGGGCTTCGCTCAACAACGCAATCCGATCAATAATTGCGAGCAGCGCGCCAACCAGACCGGAAGTGGCCGCACGTTTGCCATCGCGCACCGCGCCGAGCGCAGTTTCCGCCGCATGCGCAAGCGCACCGATGCGCGGCAGGTTAAGAAAGCCACAGCTGCCCTTGACGGTGTGAACAAACCGAAAAATCTCGTCGAGCTGCGCGGTATTCGCCGGATCAGATTCCCAGTTCAGCAACGCCTCGCTGATATGCTCGAGAGTCTCGCGCGTCTCCGTCACGAACTCGCTCGTCAAGTCATCCACGCAGCCATCCCCAGGTTCTTCCCGTTAATGGCACGACAATGATTAAAGACGCGTTAGGCGCGTTTAAGGGTGGCTCCAAAGAGCAGCACGCTTGGTTCGGGCTCGAGAACTTGCGAATGGCCACCGCTTTCAACCGCGAGCAGATGAACAAGCCAGGCAGCTGCTGCGCGCGGTGTAAGGCTGTCTTCATCCGCTTCGCCGTTCAGGGCCGTCCGGAGTTCTGCATCCAGAACCAAACGCGCGCCTTCCGCGCGCACGACAATTTCGGTCGTGCCGTTCTTGATCTCCGCGCCGATATCGAGTCGCCCACCGCGAACGAGTGAGTCCCCCGCCATGAGCACCAGATTGAGCAGCACTTTGATAGCCGTCTTGGGGAGCGTCGGCTCCGCGACAAGCCAGCCGATTTCGATCCGCTGATTATCGCCCAAGAGCCCTTCGATCGCGGCTTTCGCTTCGCGCGAATCGACAACGTCACCAAACCCGCCCGCGGCCCCGAAAGCGAGGCGAAAGAATTTCAGCTTGTTTGCTGACGCACGAGCACTTTCGGTAAGCAGCTCGAGGCAGCGGGCCCGCATGTCGGGATCGGTTTCATCGGCGAGCAGCTCAAGACCGTTATTCATCGCGCCGACCGGGCTCAACAGATCGTGACAAAGCCGTGAACACAGCAAGCTGGCGAAATCGACTGCATTAACCGTCATGTAAAATTCCCGTGAGGCCGCTCTTTGCCGCCTCGGATTCGCAGGGTCAATATTTTCTCCGCCTCGACCCGTTCGGTCACAGCTTCAAATATCTATTGCGAATGCGTCGCATTAGTGCTTTATTCTTGAAATGGAAAACGAGATGACACGAACTGGGGTCGTGAATGACTTGATCCCCCACCGCGCACCGACCGAACCGGTGGCCCGCACCTTATTGGTTGCCATTCGTCGGCTCGCTGCCGGTGGATTGAACGATGCGCACGCGACCAATATTCTTATCGGCGACTTCGGGCTGGCCTATCATCGACCGCTGATGTTCCTGCGCGTCCTTGTCGCCGAAATTTCGCGGATCGCGGAGCGGCAAATTCATGTGGCGCCCTGCTGTTGCTTACGCATGACGACCAGCGAAGCGGCGTTTCTGACGGCTATCCACATCGCCCGCGAAAACCCCGATCGCGCACGGGCTACGCTCGCCCGGATGACGGCGAGCCTGGATTGCCTCCCGGCACTGTCTGTTGCCCAGGCGCTGGCCGATGCCCTCAACGACGTCGGTCGTCCGCTCAAGATGGGGCATGGCTGCGAATTCAATGTCCTTGACTAACTTTTCACTAACTTTTGAGGTCTTGCGTGGTATCGCTGCCCGACAATGCCTGATCCATTTCCCGTTCCCGACGACCTCGACGAAATTCTGAATGATATCTGGACCCGCTGGGTGCGCGGTGGGGCCGATCGCCGGTCGTCCTTTCACACGCCCGTTGTCGGGACATTAAAGGGGGGCACGAGTCCGGCACAACGCGTTATGGTCCTGCGCAAGGTGGACCGCGCGGCTGGCGTGCTACGCTTTCACACCGACCGGCGCTCCTCCAAAACTGATCAGGTTCTTGCCAACGATGCGGTCAGCGTTCTTGGTTATGATGCCGGAGCCAAGATCCAGTTGCGCGCCGAGGGCATCGCCACCGTCGTTGAAAGTGGCCCAATCGCCGATCACGCGTGGGCAGCGACGTCGAACAGCGGCAGGCGAAGTTATCTTACGACGCTGGCGCCCGGTAGCATTAGCGATATCGCGACATCGGGACTACCTGCAGGCTTTGAGCACGCCGTCCCGACGCTTGCCGATAGCGAGGCCGGTCGGGCCAACTTCGCGATCATGCCTGTTACGATCAACCGCCTTGAATGGCTCCATCTCGCAGCAACCGGGCACCGCCGCGCCGCGTTTATGCGCAAAGGCGACATATGGGTCGGCAAATGGCTGATCCCGTGACGAACGTCACTGTCTGGTACGATGGTGCCTGCCCGCTGTGTATTCGCGAGATTTCGTTCATGCGTCGCCTCGACAAGGGCTGCGTAATCGATTTTGTCGATGTTGCATCCGAAGAAACCGTGTGCCCCGTTGACCGCAATTTGCTCCTCGCGCGATTTCACGCGCAGGAACGCGGCGGTCCGGTCGTAAGCGGTGCGGCAGCCTTTGCCGCGATGTGGCGCGCAATACCGTTGCTGAAACCGATTGGACTGATCGCGAGAAACGCCGTCGTGCTCGCACTGCTCGAACGCGCCTATCTCATATTCCTGAAGATCAGGCCCCGTCTTCAGCGACTTGCGGGCGGTTAGCATTGCCCATCGCTTCGTCGACCAAGCCCGATCGCATCATATACCAGTAGAGTAATATCCCCGGCACGGCGAAAACAGTCGTCAACAGATAGAAATCGACATAGCCGATTGACTCGATGGTCGCGCCCGCTGTGGTTCCCGTTATAAACCGCCCGACAATGCTCGCGGCCGCCGAAATCAGGGCATATTGCGCCGCGGTAAAGCGCAAGTCGCATAAGGCCGAGAAATAGGCGACGACCACGACGCCGCCGAAACCGCTGGCCGTGTTTTCAAAGCCGATCGCTGCGGCCATACCGATATTGGAATGGCCCGCTGCCGCAAGCGCGGCGAAGCTCAAGTTGCTGACGGCCATCAGGATCAACGCCACCATCACCGACCGTTTCAGCCCCAGTCGGGTATACAGGATACCGCCGATGAATATACCGATGAGATAAGCCCAAAACCCGATGCCGACGTCGTAGAACGCTATTTCGTCATTGGTGAAACCGAGATCGTCGAACAGCAGCCTGAATGTCAGGTTGGCCAGCGTATCGCCGATCTTGTGCACCAAGATAAACAGCAAAACCAGAAACGCGCCGCGCCGCTGCAAGAATTCGGCAAACGGCCCCCAGATCGAAGCGAACACTTCACCCATGCCGCGCTTTGCGATCGTCACGACACGCCGCGCCGGTTCGCCCATGACCAGCCCGACGACAATTGCCGGCATTGCGAGGCAGGCACAGGCGAGATAGCCCGCCGTCCAGCCATAACGGGCTGCAACGACAAGCGCGAGTGCAGCGGCCCCCGCCGATCCGATCCGCCAGCCATATTGCGACATGCCTGAGCCTACGCCCAGCTGGCGCGGATCAAGCAGTTCGATCCGGTAGGCATCGATCACAATGTCGAATGTCGCGCCAGCAACCCCGACGAGGATGGCAGCATAGGCGGTCCAGATGATATCCGCCTTCGGGTCGGCAAACGCCAGATTGGCGACGGCCGCCATCACGAAAACGCCCGAAACGATAAGCCACGAGACACGCTGCCCCATGGCCCCGATGACCGGCAAGCGCACCCCGTCAACCACCCAAGCCCAGAGCCATTTCAGATTATAGACAAGAAACGCAAGGCTGAACGCCGTCACGGTTTTTTTATCGATCCCGTCTTGCGCAAGTCGGCTGGTTAGTGTCGCTGCGATCATCGCAAATGGAAAACCCGACGATATGCCAAGAAACAAGGCAGCGAGCGGCGCGGGTTCGACATAGGGCTTTATGGCGCCGATGATGCCGGTTGTCCGTGTTGCTGCTGCCTCGCTCATTGCTAACCCCCTATTATTCGCGATACTCTAACCTATTATGTCACCCGGCCTAGCCCCACAATGAACGCGCCCACGCCCGGTCAGCGCGCGTTGGCGCAGATAATCGTCTACGGCACGGCCAAGCATGGTGGCGACATCACGCATATTCGTGCCAGCGATTACGTCTGTCCAGCGCGGTACGATGCAGAGCAGGAAGCGCTGTTCAAGGCGCTCCCCCTTGTGATCGCCCCGTCAGCGTTGCTTACTCCAGGTAGGGCCGTTACGCATGACGGCTTTGGCAAGCCACTGCTGCTCACCCGCGACGGAGATGGAATCGCGCATGTATTCCTCAATTTTTGCCAGCACCGCGGCACGCGGCTGGTGGAGGGAAACGAACCCGTTTGCGCAAAGCTGCTTGTCTGCCCCTATCATGCGTGGAGTTACATGCTCGACGGGCGGCTGGCCGCGCTCCCACGGCCAGATGCATTTCCGGGACTCGACAAAGCCGCGCACGATCTGAAGGAACTGCCGAGTCACGAAGCCGGTGGGCTGATCTGGTTTTCGTTCGGTGGTGCAGACTTTGCCGAGGCCGACACGCTCGGAGCCGATTTCGACGCATTCGGTCTTGCCGACATGCACATGTTCGCGCGCCGGACGCATGACGTTGCGGGTAACTGGAAACTGATCATGGATGCCTTCCTCGAAAGCTACCATGTTCAGCGGCTGCACAGCGGCAGCATCGGACCTTTTTTCAAGGACGGCGTGACGGCGGGCGATACGATCGGCGATCATCGTCGGGCGGCCGTGGGGCGTGCCGACAGACTGAGCACGCTCGACCTGAATGACTGGCCAGCGGTGCGTCGCGCGATGACGTTCACCTATCAGATTTTCCCGACAACTGTGCTCATCGTCAGCCCTGATTACGTCAACCTGATGGTCCTGATGCCGCAATCGGAGAGCCGCACATTGGTCGAGGATTTCATGCTGATCCCCGAGGCGCCGGCCACCGAGAAAGCGCGCGATCATTGGCAACGCAGCTGGGATTTGCTCGATGGCCAAGTCTTTGGCGCCGAAGATTTTCGGGCGGTGGCGCTTGGCCAGCAAGGCCTGTCTTCGGGCGCGATCGACCAAATCACTCTCGGGACGCTCGAAACCGGCATTCGCTTGTTTCATGATTCGGTCGCGGCGCGTATCGCGGCGGCATGAAACCACCTGAGAAGACCGATCCCCCAGTCGACCCAAAGGCGGGTGACCGCATCGCCAAACTGCTCGCTCGCGCAGGCGTTGCAAGCCGCCGCGAGATCGAACGCATGATCGAGGATCGGCGCATTGCGCTGAACGGCGTTGTGCTGGAAACGCCGGCGACGATACTCAAATCCCTGAAAGGCATCACAGTCGACGGCAAGCCAGTCGCTCCGCCCGAAACCGCGCGTCTGTTCCGCTACAACAAGCCGACCGGCCTGCTCGTCGCCGAACGCGATTTCACGGGACGCCCGACGATTTACGACAAGCTGCCCAAGGAATTGCCGCGTGTCGTGCCCGTGGGGCGGCTCGATCTGAATACCGAAGGATTGCTGCTCCTCACCAACGACGGTGAACTCAAACGCCTGCTCGAACTGCCTTCGACAGGTATCCCCCGCACCTATCGCGCACGGACGTATGGGCCGGTCAGTCAGGCGCAGCTTGAGGATCTGATCGAAGGTGTCGAAGTCGAAGGCGTGCGCTATGGCAGCATCAATGCCAATCTTGAGCGGCGCACCGGCACCAACCAGTGGATCGAAATGACGCTGACCGAAGGCAAGAACCGCGAAGTCCGCCGCGTGCTCGAGCATCTCGGGCTGCAAGTCAGCCGCCTGATCCGCACTGCTTATGGCCCCTTCCCGCTTGCCGACATGCCATCGGGCGCGGTCGACGAGATCAAGCAGAACATCGTCGTCGAATTCATGAAAAATATGAAAGGCATGAAGACCGTTTCGTTCGACCGAAACCCGACGCAGCCGGTTGGTCGCGAGCCGCGTCGTCGCGATGATACACCGCGGTCGCGTGCAGTGCCGACTAGTCGACCGGTCGCAACGGCATCCGAAACCGGCCTATCACCGCGCCGTGCGCGTGCCGCCAATTTTGCCCCGAAGCTCGAACGCGAAGCGGCGCAGAAAACCGCGGCAACGTCGGGCAAGCGCAAGCATTGGTACGACGGCCCGAAAAAGCCTACGCCGGCCGCACGCCCCCCGCGCGGCGGAAAGCCCAAATAATGCGCATCATTGCGGGGCTATATCGCGGGCGCCCGATTGTCGCGCCGAAAGGTGACGCGACTCGTCCAACCGCAGACCGGACGCGCGAGGCATTGTTTTCCATGCTGACGAGCCGCCTCGGCAATTTCGAAGACTTGCGCGTGCTTGATCTGTTTGCGGGCTCCGGCGCGCTCGGTCTTGAAGCCTTGTCGCGCGGTGCCGCGCATTGCACATTTGTGGAACAGGACAGTGCAGCGCTCGATTGCCTGCGCGGTAATATTGCCAAGCTAGGCGTTCAGGGTACCGACATTCGCGCGCAATCGGTCATGGCGCTCGGCGTGGCGCCGTCACCTTACGATCTCGTTCTACTCGATCCGCCTTATGAAAGTGGCGCAGGTGTCGTGGCGCTGGAACGACTTTTGCGCCTTGGCTGGATTTCGCCGGGGGCGCTCGCAAGCGTGGAGACGACCAAAAAAGAGCACGTCGCTGTCGATGGGTTCGAACTCGATGTCGAACGCATCCACGGCAAAGCGAAGCTGACGCTACTTCGTGCTGGCAGCTGACGTGATACCGAAGGCTGCCTCGGCAAGCGCGACGACTTCCGCATCGGCATCCAGCGGCACCATGCTGACATTGGCTTCGAGCCGGTCGGCAATATAAGTGAGCGCAGCAATCCGCGCCGATTTCTTGTTGTTCCCGTCGATTACACACCATGGCGCCCAGCGCGTATCGGTGCGCTCGAACATGTCGGCATATGCTTTGATGTAATCGTCGCGGCGGGCCCGGTTCCGGTAATCGTCCTTGCCGGTTTTCCAGCGCTTCCATGGGTCATTCAGCCGATGCTGAAACCGCTTGTCCTGCTCTTCCTGCGTGATGTGCATGAAGACTTTGATCAGCGTTACGCCATTATCTTTCTGCTGCGCTTCGAATTCGTTGATTTCATCGAACGCGCGCTTCCATTCCTTTTCGGTGCAGAAACCCTCGACGCGCTCGACCAGAACGCGGCCATACCAGGTGCGGTCAAATACATTGATTTCACTTGTCGCCGGAAGCCGTTTCCAAAAGCGCCACAAAAAATGGCGCGCGCGCTCTTCGTCATCTGGCGCAGCAATTGGCCAGACTTCAAAATAGCGCGGGTCCCATTGACCGGTCATCCGCGAAATCGTGCCGCCCTTGCCGCTCGCATCCCAGCCTTCAAAAGCGATGATCGCGGACTTCTTGTGGATGACATGGGCAATCTGGATGCGCGCAAGACGATCCTGCAGTTTCAGAAGATCGTGATCATAATCCCCGTCATAGGATTTGCCGTCTTCGAAATCTTTCAGGTTGATTGCCATCGCTGTCCCTTACGAGGGCTGATCTAGCACACGGATGCCGAGCTCGCGCAACTGCTTCGGCGTTGCAGGGGCTGGCGCGTTCATCATCAGGTCTTCGGCTTTCTGGTTCATCGGAAAAGTAATGACCTCGCGGATGTTCGGTTCGTCAGCAAGCAGCATTACGATGCGATCGATGCCTGGCGCCGAACCCCCATGCGGGGGCGCACCAAGTTTGAACGCGCCGATCATGCCAGCGAAATTCTCGTCGACCTGGGCTTGCGTATACCCTGCAATCTCGAACGCCTTGTACATGATGTCCGGACGATGGTTGCGGATGGCGCCCGAAGACAGTTCGATGCCATTGCAGACGATGTCATACTGATAAGCGAGAATGTCGAGCGGGTTCATGGTTTCCAGCGCCTCCATTTCGCCCTGCGGCATCGAGAAGGGATTATGACTGAAATCGATTTTCTTTGCGTCTTCATCATATTCGAACATCGGGAAATCGACGATCCAGCAGAATTCGAAGCGGTTCTTGTCGATAAGGTCGAGTTCGGTGCCGATCCGGGTGCGCGCCGCCCCGGCAAGTTTGGCGGCGGTCGCTTCGGGGCCAGCGGCAAAGAAGATACCGTCATCGGGACCGAGCCCGAGCGCCGCAACAAGCGCGCGCGTTGCGTCGTCGCCATGGTTTTTGGCAATTGGTCCACCGAGTTCGCCGCCCTTTTGCGTGATGTAACCCAGCCCCGCATAGCCTTCGCTTTGTGCCCAAGCATTCATGTCGTCGAAGAATTTACGGCTCTTCTCGGCCGTGCCGGGGGCCGGGATCGCTCGAACAACATCGCCTGCCTCGACCATCGACGCAAAGCGCCCAAAGCCTGACCCTTTGAAGTGCTCCGAAACATCAGTGATGACGATGGGATTGCGCAAATCGGGTTTGTCCGACCCGTATTTGAGCATCGACTCAAGATAGGGAATGCGCGGGAACGGCGCGGCGCTAACCGAGCGCCCGGCGGCGAATTCCTCGAACACGCCGTGCAGCACAGGTTCGATAGCAGCAAACACGTCGTCCTGCGTCACGAAACTCATCTCGAAATCGAGCTGATAGAACTCGCCCGGCGAACGATCCGCGCGCGCATCTTCATCGCGGAAACAGGGCGCGATCTGAAAATAACGGTCGAACCCTGCAACCATCAGCAGCTGTTTGAACATCTGCGGCGCTTGCGGCAGCGCATAGAATTTGCCGGGATGGACGCGGCTCGGCACCAGATAATCGCGCGCGCCTTCGGGGCTACTTGCCGTCAGGATCGGCGTCTGGAATTCGGTGAAACCCTGAGCGATCATGCGCTGGCGGATGCTTGCGATCACGTTGGAGCGCAGCACGATGTTGGCATGCAACCGCTCGCGACGCAGATCGAGATAGCGATATTTGAGGCGAATTTCTTCGGGATACTCGGCATCGCCGAACACCGGCATGGGCAATTCGGCCGCTGCCGACTGAACGATGACTTCGGATGCACGCACTTCGATCTCGCCGGTCGGAAGACCTGCGTTCACCGTCTCTGCCGATCGCGCGACGACAACGCCCGTCACCGTCACGACCGATTCTGCGCGCAACTTGTCGAGAACGCCATGCGCCGCGCTGTCGGTATCGGTCACGATCTGCGTGATCCCATAATGATCGCGGATATCGACGAACAGCAAGTTGCCGTGGTCGCGCTTGCGATGCACCCAGCCCGACAAGCGGACAGTCTGGCCGACTTGGGCGGCGCGTAATTCAGCGCATTTGTGCGAACGATAAAGATGCTGTGTCATGGCGCGGCTAACACAGGCGCACGCCTCAATTGTCAAGGCGCGTCAGGTCGCTATGGGGGTGGCATGAAGATTCACCCGTTGATTAGTGACAGCGCGACACTCGCCGATTTCTGCGCCCGGATGGGCAAAGCGAATTTTATCGCCATCGATACCGAGTTCATGCGGGAAAACACCTTCTGGCCCGAGCTTTGCCTGATCCAGGTCGCCGACGAGCACGAAGCGGCGGCGATCGATCCGATGGCAGCGGGCATCGACCTGAAGCCATTACTCGACCTGATGACCGACAATGAAGATGTACTGAAGGTCTTCCATGCCGGCGGGCAGGACATCGAAATCGTTTATAATCTGACCGGCAAAACGCCGCATCCGCTGTTCGACACGCAGATCGCAGCGATGGCATTGGGACAAGGCGAGCAGGTCGGCTATTCCAATCTTGTCGATCAATGGCTGGGCATTTCGCTCGATAAGGGCGCCCGCTTTACCGATTGGGCGCGTCGGCCGCTCGATGATCGGCAGATCACTTATGCGATTGGCGATGTCACGCACCTCGCCGTAATTTTTCCACGGATGCTCGAGAAACTTATCAAGACCGGTCGTGGCGGCTGGCTCGACCAGGAAATGGAAAAGCTCGCGGACCCCGCCAATTATGTGACCGAGCTCGAAGATGCCTGGCTGCGCGTCAAGATCGCTAGCCGAAAACCCGAAGTGCTGGGGCGTTTGCGTGCGCTGGCATCGTGGCGCGAGAGCGAAGCGCGGAGCAAGAACCTGCCGCGCGGTCGCATCGTGAAAGACGAAACGCTCGGCGATCTTGCTGTGCATCCGCCGCGCTCGCAGAGTGATCTTGCCAATGTTCGCGGTCTGTCCGCATCGTGGGCGGGTAATGATATCGGTGGACGGATGATGGCGGCACTTGCCAATGCACCGCCGCTCTCAGCGGACCTGATGCCGTCGCGCCATGACCGCAAACCGGGCTTGGGAAAGGACGGTGCGCTGGTCGCCGAGATGCTCAAATTGCTCCTAAAAGTCCGGGCGAAGGAATCGAATGTTGCGCCGCGTTTGCTGGCGCGAACCGACGATTTGGAATTGCTGGCCGCCGGGGTACGCGATAATCTTTCGATCCTGACCGGCTGGCGCTTCGAACAATTCGGTCGCGACGCGCTCGATCTGGTCGAAGGTCGCCTCGCCTTTGCCGTTATCGACGGAAAAATGAAAATGACACGGACGGAGCGTGCTGGGGACGGCTGAGCCAGCAAGTACCCGGGGGGGTCGTCAGACGGAAATCATCAGCCTGCAATATCTGCGGGCGGCTGCGGCACTGCTTGTCGTTTTCCATCACGTGCGAAATCCGTCCAATGGCTTGTTCAATCCCATCGCGCACTGGCAGTTCGGGCAGGCTGGCGTCGACATGTTTTTCGTGATCAGCGGCTACCTCATGTATGCCGTGGCACGGGGCGACCACCCGATCCGGTTTCTGCGAAGGCGCATTATTCGCATTGTCCCACTCTATTGGATCGCGACGCTGTTTCTTTATCTCCAGGTGATGGTCGGTTTTCCGGGCGTGTTGCCGAGGCCGGATCAATTATTGCGGTCACTGCTCTTCATTCCTCAATATCATCAGCAGGCCAAGACCGAAATCTGGCCGTTTCTGGTGCCTGGATGGACACTACAGTACGAGATGTATTTTTACGCGATGTTTGCCATCGGACTTGCGTTCCGGCGTCCGCTGGCAATCACACTGATGGTCGGAGCGATTGTCGTCGTATTCGGCCAACTCGGTGTCGGCGACAGCAGCAATGCCATTTTTGTCGCTTACACGTCGCCGATCATTACGGAGTTTTTTCAGGGGATGCTGATCGCGCTTGTTCATCAGCGTCGGTCACTAGCTAGGCTTTGGGTCGCGTTGCCGATAGGCATTGTTGCGCTGCCATTGGCAGGAAATTTCGATGCGCCGCGCTTACTCATCTGGGGGTTGCCATCGACGCTGATCCTGATCGGATGCCTCGCTCTTGAAGACGCGAAAAGGATGCCGTCGATCCCGTTGTTCAAACTTCTGGGAGACGCGAGCTACTCGATTTACCTGTCGCATGCGTTTGTCCTGCAGATCGGATTGCTGGTCTGGTGGAAAGTGCCCCTGATAGGATGGGCTCAGTTCGTTATATTCACACCGGCGGCCGTGGGCGGCTGCACATTTATCGGCGTGCTGATTTACCGATACGTCGAACGGCCAATGCTTTGGCGTGTGCAGTTAAAACCGCAACCTGCAGCCGCTTAATTAACGACTGCAACGCGCCCGATCAGCGCTGCCAACTGGCGATGCCGTCGCTCGACAGCTTCCCCGTATAAAGTTTGGTAGTCGGCCGAAAGCACAACCGTTAACGCACGGGCATCGACGACGAGGTGACTGCTCGCGAGCGGCCCTGCTACACCACCACTCAGTCGCTGGCCCAGACGCATGGCCAGTCCCCAGATCGACGCGCGCGCTAGTTCCTCGGGAGACGCAAGCTGCGTCACGACCGGCGTTGCAATCAGTCCGCCGCCAAAGCTCGCCGAAAGCGCCTGCCCCACCATGGCACGGCCGCGCGCGTTAATCCCGACCCAGTTGCCATGCAGCGCAACTTCCAGACCGCGTTCGGCGCGGAATTCGGGGCTGGCAGCCCATGCAACATCGCCAAGCAGGCAGGCGGCATGGCGCAACCGGGCATCCTCCGGCGACTCCCCGGTGAACAGCGGCGCTATCCATCGCGCCAGCACATCACCATGTTCGTCGAAACGACCCTGGCGGGCACCGGCAGCGCGCGTGGCCGCGATTAGCGGGTCTTCGACTTGCTCGGCTGCCGTCAGGTCTGCGTAGAGCAGCCCCTCGCGCAGGCCAAAAGCAGAGACGATCAGTGCGCTTGATCCCAACTGGCGTGTAAGGGTAGCTAACAATGCCGCCGCATCACCGAGCGCGGGAATGCGCGTGCTCGACAATGCCTCGATCGCCTTTAGTGCTTTGCGGTCGATGCGTGACACGGCGCGGACAAGACGGACAGCGGCCTGCGGCGGCATCGAATAATGATGCAGCACGGGCAGCGGGTAGTCCGTGAGATGCATGTGCAGCCGCGCAAGCGCGCGCCACGATCCGCCGACCAGATACAATGGCAGATCGCGCTCGACATCGTGCCATCCGGCCTTTGCAAGTATCTTTCCGACCGAGCTTTCGAGGGCGCGTCGGCTCTTGCTGCGGATCGCGGGCAAGCGAAGGACGCCGAGCGGCATCGAAAGCCGATCGAGAACCATGCCGCCTTTGACACGAACCAGTTCGAGGCTGCCGCCGCCTAGGTCACCGACTATGCCGTCAGCGTCCGGAATAGCGGAAATGACTCCCTGCCCGGCAGCCCGCGCTTCCTGCTCGCCGCTGATCAGCTCGATATCGATTCCGCGTGCAGCGGCCGCTTTGATAAACGCCGGGCCATCGCTTGCGTCGCGGACAGCGGCCGTTGCGACGGTGCGCACCGTGGCCACGCCCATGGCTTTTGTAAGCGACTGAAACCGGTCAAGCCCGCGCAGCGCGACTGCCACGGCTTTGGGATCGAGCGCGCCGCCCCGTTCGAGACTCCCCCCCAATCCCGCCGTTACTTTTTCATTGAACACCGTCGCCGGTGCGCGCTTGGGCTCACCGTAAACGACAAGCCGAACCGAATTTGATCCGATATCAATAATCGCTGTCAGTGGCGTGCCTGGCACTCAGCGTTGACCCAGGCTCAAGGTCGGCACCGATCCGCTTGTTTCGAGCGCCGCGCCGCGTCCCGAAAGCGAAGGATTGGTCATGAAATAGCGATGGAGGTTAAACGGTTTACCGACGGCTTTTGTCCGAACATAATTGCCATCGGCCTGCAAATCCCAGCTTTGTTCGGTGTCGATAAGATTGGCGACCATCACCTGATCCAGCACCTGATCGTGCACCGTCTTGTTGAGCAGCGGCAACATATACTCGACCCGCCGGTCGAAGTTTCGCGGCATCCAGTCGGCCGACGAAATGAAGACTTTCGCGCCGTCGTTGGGCAATGCCTTGCCGTTGCCGAAGGCCCAGATGCGGCTGTGCTCGAGAAACCGCCCGACGACCGACTTTACCCGAATCATGTCGGACAAGCCCGGAACACCAGGTCGCAGACAGCAAATGCCGCGGATGATAAGGTCAACCGGGACGCCTGCCGCACTCGCTTCGTAAAGTTTGTCGATGATCGCAGGGTCGACGAGCGAATTCATTTTTGCCCAGATGCCGGCCTTCTTGCCGCTCCGCGCGTTGCCGATCTCGGCATCGATCAAATCTGCCAATTTTGACCGCAATCCTTTGGGACTGAGCGTCAAAAGCTCAAGGTCGGCGGGCTCGACATAGCCCGTAATATAATTGAACATCTGCGCGGCGTCGCGTGCCAGGCGCGGGTCAGCCGTAAAAAAACTGAGGTCGGTATAAATCCGCGCCGTGACGGGATGATAGTTTCCGGTCCCGAAATGGCAGTAGGTCCGATAACCTTCGGCTTCGCGCCGCACGACCATAGAAACTTTTGCGTGCGTCTTCCAGTCTACGAAGCCATAAACCACCTGCACGCCCGACCGCTCGAGCTGTGACGCCCAGAGCAGGTTCTGCTCCTCGTCAAAACGCGCTTTAAGTTCGACCACGGCTGTCACCGACTTGCCCGCTTCGGCCGCATCACACAGCGCGCGGATGACGGCCGATTGTTTACCGGCGCGATACAGCGTCTGCTTGATCGCCACGACATCCGGGTCTGCAGCCGCCTGACGGAGAAACGAGAGCACGACATCGAACGTCTCGTAAGGATGGTGGACAATGATGTCCTTGGCGCGGATCGCCGCATAGCAATCGCCGCCATGTTCACGGATACGCTCGGGAAAACGCGGCACATATGGCGGAAATTTAAGGTCGGGCCGTTCTTCGTCGACAAGTGCCTCAAGGGCGCCAATGCCGAGAAAGCCTGCCGTCTCGGTAATGATCGCATCCGCCCCGCCGAGTTCATTCTTGATCGCGGCTTCGAGGTCTGAGGCCGCTCCCGTTTCAAGTTCGAGCCGGATTACCCGGCCGCGACGACGGCGCTTTATCGCTGTGCGAAAAAAGCGAACGAGATCTTCAGCTTCTTCCTCAAGTTCGATGTCGCTGTCGCGGATGATGCGAAACGCACTGGCCGCAATGACCTCGTAGCCCGGAAATAACAGGCGCGTGAACCGCCGCAGCACATTCTCCAGCGTCATGAACTGAGCCGCAACGCCAGGGAGCCGAACGAAGCGCGGCAACGTCGACGGGATCATGACCAGCTCGCGGATCGGCTCTCCGTCGTCGAGGCGCTTCAGATCGAAAATTATGCTCAGCCCCTGGCTCGGGATGAACGGAAACGGATGCGCTGGATCAAGGGCTTGCGGCGTCAGCACCGGAAAAATCTGATCGCGAAAATGCCGTTCGAGCCAGTCGGCGGCTTCACCCTGCACCTCATTATGATCGAGAACAACGATGCCCGCCGCATCGAGCTCTTCGCGGATTGCTTCCCACACCGATTGCTGGTTCCCCATCAGCGCATCTGCATCAGCACTGATCGCCGTGAGTTGCTGACCAACCGTCAAGCCGTCCACCGATCGCTCGTCGATGTCCTGAAGTTGTTGCCCTTTCAGTCCCGCAACCCGAACCGAAAAGAATTCGTCGAGGTTGTTTCCCGAAATCGACAGAAAGCGCAGCCGTTCCAAAAGTGGATGGCCTCTATTCTGCGATTCCTCCAGCACACGCCGGTTGAACGCCAGCCAGCTCAGCTCCCTGTTGAAATATCGCGCATTATCCATAAGCGTTGCCATAACTTGCCTCTACGCGACCGCAGCGGCGTCGTCGACCGCGAGAACTTCACGGGCAAGCGGCACCGTGATCGGGCGGCGACGCGACAAGGCGGCCTCGTCCAGTTTATCGACGACGGCAATTATTGCATGATATGTTCGCTCGATCCGCGGCGTCAGAAACGCAACGACTTCGGGCAGGACAATCATCCCGCGCCTTTCGAATAAATGAGCGAGCAAGCGGGTAATCATCATTTCATCCGGATCACCGAATGCGACCACCGGGGTCGCGCCCAACCGCGATCTAAGGTCCGGCAGCACGATATCCCACGAGGGCGGTGCAGCGCTGGCCACAAGGAGCAGCGGCCTACGGTGGGACTGCGCTTCGTTCCATGCGTGGAATATCTCGATCTCGTCGTAACTTTCGGCATCATCGATCAGGCGGGCACCGCAGCGTCGCGCAAATAATCTGCCGAACAAGCTTCGTCCCGATTTGCGCGGCCCGGTGAGTATCATCGTCGAAACCGGCCATGTTCCAAAGGCATGGAGCCGCTGCACCGCCGTGCCGTTCGATGCACTCACGATAAACGCATCGCTCGATTCCTCTGCCGGCCAGTCAAGCGGCAAAGCGATCTGACTCATGGCGTCGGTGTCGTGGCCGCTTTCGGCACACCGGCAGGGGATGCCGCGCGCCGGATGCGAAGCGTGCCAGCGCCTTCATCGACACGGAAACCGCGGGCGATAAGCGCTGCGCGAAGCCCGGCAATGTCGCCATCGAACACCACTTTCATCACCGATATGCCGCCGAGCGCCAGACTGGACGTATCAATCGATTTGACTCCGGAAATCGCACGCACAGACGTTTCGGTGTTGGTCACAGAGCTGACATCGGGCGTGTCAAATTGGACCGTTACTGTCGCTGTTTCATTTAAAGCGCCGATTGGCACGTTGCCGTTTTCGACCATGTCCAGCTGCCCATCAATCGGTGCTGTTTCGGTCGTGTTGCCAAGCAATTCCGACGGATCGATGGGCGTTTCGAACACCAGTGACGGATCCGGCCGCAAAAGGCCCAGCGCGAGTGCACCCGCAAAAGCCGCGTCCATGCGCCGCACGGCTTCATCGAACATTGCGGGAATCGCGTCGCTGGAATTCACGCGCAGCGCGAACAGCGCAATTTCGCGGCTGTCGGGGCCGAACCGGGCCGAGAAATGCCCGATGACAGGACCGCCCGGCCACATCCGTTCGAGCCGAGCCTGCGGCACGAGCACATCGGCCGCACCATATTGATCGAGCAAAGACCGCCACCAGACCCGGCCCGGGCGGAGCGTCTGGCCATAGTTAAGCAGCAGCGGGTCGGGACCAGTGCCGGTCGGGCGGACATAATCGATCGGACTGGACCCTGCACGAAACCGCGCCCATGCCTTTTGCCACTCGGTTTTCGTTTCGAACGTCTGCGCCGTGCCCCCCGACCACTGCACGGGAATGACGAGCAACGGTGCCGAGCGCGAGACATTGCCGGTAACGCCCAATATTTGTCCGGCGCGCGCGCGATCGAACAAGACACCCAGTTTCGCCACATAACGGTTGGGACCGATCTGTTCTTCATCGACGACAATACCGGCCACGATCGAGTCGAGCGCTGAATCCGAGAGCCCCGGCGCGCCACTGCTGCCGCCATGTGTTTTAGCCCAGAGCATTTGCCAGCCCCTGCGCTGTGCCAGCCGCCAGCCGCCGAGCCGCGCCGCCATTGCCGACTTTGCTGCAACATCGACGCTGATACCCGTCACTTCAAAACTTCCCGAGGAATCGAGCGGCGCAACCCCGCGATCCCCGCCATCGATTTGCGCATACACAACGGCACCGAGGCCGAGCGCCGCCGAAAACAGCGCAGCAGGAAGAAAACGAGACGTCACGGTCGGCCTTTTGACGCCTTGCCCGTGGAAATCCAAGCGTCTTGTCGCTAGGCCATGAAGGCATGACCGATCGCACGCCCTACACCTATGCCCAGTCGGGCGTTTCCATCGATGCCGGCAATGCACTTGTCCGTCTCATCGCGCCGCTTGCCAAAGCGACCCGCCGCCCCGGTGCTGATGCCGATCTCGGCGGTTTCGGCGGCTTTTTCGATCTGAAGGCCGCGGGATTTACCGACCCGCTGCTGGTTGCGGCCAACGATGGCGTCGGCACCAAACTGAAACTGGCGATCGATCACAACGCGCATGACGGAGTCGGCATCGATCTTGTCGCAATGTGCGTCAACGACCTGATCGTCCAAGGGGCCGAGCCGCTGTTTTTCCTTGACTATTATGCCAGCGGAAAGCTCGATTCAGCTGTCGCCGAGCGCGTCATCGCTGGCATTGCCGAGGGCTGCAAAATTGCCGGATGCGCGCTGATCGGTGGCGAAACGGCCGAAATGCCGGGCATGTATGCCGATGGCGATTATGATCTCGCCGGCTTCTGCGTCGGCGCGGTCGAGCGGTCGCAAGTGTTGACGGCGGACAAGGTTGCAGCGGGTGATGTCATCCTCGGGCTGGCGTCGTCGGGTGTTCATTCGAACGGTTTTTCGCTAGTGCGACGACTGGCAGCCGATCGCGGCTGGCGAATGGATCGTCCTGCGCTTTTCGATCAGGATGTGCTCCTGATCGACGCGCTGATGGCGCCGACGCGGATTTATGTAAAAACGCTATTGCCGCTCGTTCGCGCCGG
>JAYTAP010000041.1:0-52814 GCA_043737475.1 Sphingomonas sp. | reverse complement strand
GCGAAGCACTTGATTTCATGAACGCCTGCGGCATCAATCCAGACACCGTGCCACAACTGAAGGGCACGCAGTTCTACACCAGCCATGAAGCGCTGCTGCTTCCGTACGAGCAAGCGCTAACGCGGCAGGATTCGCTGACCGGTGACTGGTACGACACCAGCGCGCACTTCCTGTGGATCGGCGACCGCACCCGCTTCGAAGGATCGGCGCATATAGAATTTCTGCGCGGTATCGGCAATCCGATCGGCATCAAGGTCGGGCCGAGCTTGACTCCCGATGTGTTGCTGCGCCTGCTTGATACGCTGAATCCCGCGCGGACGCCGGGCCGCATTACGCTCATCACGCGCTATGGCCATGACAAGATCGAGACCGGCCTTCCAGCGCTGGTTCGCGCCGTGAAGCGCGAAGGGCAGCCCGTAATTTGGTCCTGCGATCCAATGCACGGCAACGTCATCAAAGCGGGCAACACCGGATACAAGACGCGGCCGTTCGAACGCATCCTTGCCGAAACGCGCGGCTTCTTTGCAGTGCATCGTGCGGAAGGAACATATGGCGGCGGCATTCATATCGAAATGACGGGTCAGAACGTCACCGAATGCACCGGTGGTGCGGTGGACGTAACGGAATTGAGCCTGGGAGATCGGTATCACACACATTGCGATCCGCGCCTCAATGCCGCGCAATCACTCGAACTTGCGTTCCTGCTCGCCGAAATGCTGAATGCCGAATTAAAGGATCGACGCGCCGCCGCGTAATCCATGCAATCGTATGCACGTTGCATCGCTGCCGGTCGTCGCTATGAAAGCGACGCTACGGCAATTAGGGACGGGCATGCCGAACTCATTTGAAACCTTGATTTTGTTCGGCGCGACGGGTGACCTTGCCCAGCGAATGCTGTTTCCGTCGTTATACAATTTGCAATGCGATGGGCTTTTGCCGGACAACTTCCGGGTAATCGGCGCTGCGCGATCAGCGCTCGAACGCAGTGCTTTTCAAGCTCAAGTCAGGTCTGCGCTCGTGCCACTTGAACTTTTCGATGAAGCAAAAGCCGCAGCATTCCTCGACGGGGTCGATTATTGCCGGGTTTCTGCGGACACGCCCGGAGATTTTGCGTGCCTCGCCGGCAAAGTTAAGGACGTCAAAGCACAGGGGATTGCCTTTTATTTGTCGACCCCTCCCGCGCTCTTTGGCCCGGTTGTCGAAGGACTCGCGTCCGTTGGGCTGACCGGCACCCAAACCCGCATCGCCATGGAAAAGCCCATTGGTCACGATTTGCCTTCGAGCCGCGCCGTCAACAGCGCGGTTGGTAGCGCTTTCGATGAGGAGGATATTTTTCGTGTCGATCATTATCTCGGCAAGGAAACGGTGCAGAACCTGCTTGTCCTGCGTTTTGGCAACACGATGTTCGAGCCGCTTTGGAACGCCAGTCAAATCGAGCACGTCCAGATTACGGTTGCCGAAACCGTGGGACTTGAAGGCCGCGTGTCGTATTACGATGGCGTTGGTGCCTTGAGCGACATGGTGCAAAACCACATGCTCCAGCTCCTTGCCCTGGTCGCGATGGAACCGCCCGCCAGTTACACCGCAACGGCCGTCCGCGACGAGAAAGTCAAAGTCCTCCGATCGCTACGCCCCATGGATGCGGCGGGCGCCGCTGCGCATTCGGTAAAGGGGCAGTATGTTTCTGGCGCGGTCGGCGGACAGCCTGTTGCCGGTTATGCCGACGAACTCGGCAAATCATCGAACACCGAAACTTTCGTAGCGGTGAAAGCACATCTCGATAACTGGCGCTGGCAGGGCGTTCCATTCTACCTGCGGACGGGCAAACGGATGCCGCAGCGGCATTCGGAAATCCTGATCCAGTTCCGCCCAGTGCCACATTCGATTTTCAAGGCGCGTGGTACCGGTCTTGAACCCAATGCGCTGGTTATTCGTTTACAGCCTGAAGAAGGGATCAGGCTGACTGTGATGACCAAAGAACCGGGCCTCGATCGCAATGGCATTGCCATCAAAAAAGTTGGTCTCGACGTCAGCCTGTCCGATGCTTTCGCCAATTCGCGCCGCCGCGTTGCCTATGAACGGCTGCTGCTTGATCTGTTGGAGGGCGATACCACACTTTTTGTGCGCCGCGACGAAATCGAGGCGGCATGGACTTGGGTCGATTCGATCCACAAGGCATGGGACGATGCCGGATTGACGGCCAAGCCCTACACCGCGGGTACCTGGGGACCGTCCGCCGCTATTGGCATGATCGAACGCGACGGAGCATCCTGGCATGACTGAAATGCACCCCGTCATCACCGCCGTTACCGACCGGATCGTCACGCGGTCTAAACAGACACGTGCTGCTTATCTTGCGCTCATGGACCAGCAGCGCGAAGCCGGCACCAATCGTTCGGCGTTGTCATGCGGTAATCTGGCGCATGGTTTCGCTGCATCTGGCGAGGATAAGGCTACGATCCGCCAAGGGAAAGCGATCAATCTCGGTATCATCACGGCCTACAACGACATGCTCTCGGCGCATCAGCCTTATGGTCGCTATCCCGAAGCAATAAAGATCGCCGCGCGCGAAGTCGGCGCCACGGCGCAGGTCGCCGGGGGTGTTCCCGCCATGTGTGACGGCGTGACGCAGGGTCAGGCGGGCATGGAACTAAGCCTTTTCAGCCGCGACACGATTGCGCTCTCCACCGCCGTTTCGCTCAGTCATGCAATGTTCGAAGGCGTGGCGATGCTCGGCATTTGCGACAAGATCGTGCCAGGCCTGCTGATCGGTGCACTTCGATTCGGCCATTTGCCGACGATTCTCATCCCCGGCGGGCCCATGCCTTCGGGCCTTGCCAACAAGGAAAAGCAACGTATCCGTCAGCTTTTTGCCGAAGGCAAAGTCGGTACGGCCGAATTGCTCGAAGCTGAGTCAGCGTCTTATCATGATGCGGGCACTTGCACTTTCTACGGTACGGCGAATTCGAACCAGATGATGATGGAAGTCATGGGCCTCCACATGCCCGGCGCTGCTTTCGTCAATCCGGGCACAAAATTGCGCAGTGAACTAACCCGCGCCGCGATCCACCGTCTGGCGGCAATCGGCTGGGATGGGGGAGACTATCGTCCTTTGAGCCATTGCGTTGATGAAAAAGCCATCGTCAACGCGTGCATCGGCTTGCTGGCAACCGGCGGTTCGACCAATCATGCGATCCACCTGCCCGCAATCGCCCGCGCCGCCGGCATCATAATTGACTGGGAAGATTTTGATCGGCTTTCCTCCGCCGTGCCCATGCTTGCGCGTGTGTATCCCAACGGATCGGGCGACGTGAACGACTTTCATCACGCTGGCGGCATCGGGTTCATCATTCGCGAACTGCTCGATGCCGGTCTCCTGCACCGCGATATTATGACAGTCGCGCGCGCTGATCTCACCGACTATGGAAACGAACCTGTGCTGATCGACGATGCCCTGATGTGGCAACCTGCCGTCGAGACACCGCGCGATGCCACGATGGTCCGCCCCGCCTCCGATCCTTTTTCTGAAGATGGCGGGATGCGGCTTCTCACCGGCAATCTCGGTCGTGCGATCATTAAAACAAGCGCCGTCGATCCTTCGCGGCACATCATCGAAGCGCCCTGCGCGCTGTTTTCCGATCAGAACGACGTGTTGACGGCGTTCAAGGCGGGCAATCTTGACCGCGATGTTATTGTGGTCGTCCGCTTTCAGGGGCCACACGCCAACGGCATGCCTGAGCTTCACAAACTTACGCCGGCGCTCGGTGTGTTGCAGGATAAGGGATTCAAGGTCGCACTCGTCACAGATGGCCGCATGTCGGGCGCATCGGGCAAAGTGCCAGCCGCCATTCACGCAATTCCCGAAGCCGGCCTCGGGGGTCCGCTGGCCTATTTGCGAGACGGTGATATCGTTTGTGTCGATGCGGTTGCGGGCACACTAACGACGGCGGCAGAACTCTCGACACGCGAGCGCACGCAATGCCCCTTGCCGCATCTTGGCGTCGGCCGAGAGCTCTTCGCGTTCATGCGCCACGGTTCGGACGATGCAGAGAAAGGCGCGTCGGCCATGCTGGCGTCGGCCGGATTGTGACCGAAGTCGTCGCTGTCGATATCGGCGGTACGCATGCCCGGTTTGCCCTTGCCAACGTTTCAGATGGCCACGTGCAATCGCTGGCCGAACCGGTGACTTTGAAGACTGCCGAACACGCGAGTTTTCAGACAGCGTGGGAAGCCTTTGGTGCGCATGTCGGCCGTCCCTTGCCCCCGGCTGCAGCGATTGCCTTTGCCGGCCCGGTTGGTGGTGACGTCTTGCAGCTGACCAATAGTCACTGGACAATCCGTCCGTTGCTGATCCCGGAGCGGCTTCATGTGGATCGCTTCACGCTGGTCAATGATTTTGGCGCGGTCGGACATGCGGTCGCGCAAGCATCGCCCGACCATTTTCGTCACATCTGCGGTCCTGATACGGCCATTCCCGAAGCTGGCGTCACGACGGTTGTCGGCCCGGGCACGGGGCTTGGCGTCGCCTATGTCGTGCGTGCGTCTGCGCAGTATAACGTGTGCGCGACCGAAGGCGGGCACCTCGATTTCGCACCACTCGATGCATTCGAAGACGGCCTGCTCGAAACGTTGCGCAAACGCTATCGCCGTGTCTCGGTCGAGCGCGTGGTTTCGGGGCCCGGCTTGCGCGGCATTTATGAAGCTTTTGCCCGCATCGAAGGGCGCACGGTTGACGGCGATGATGACAAGGCACTGTGGACAGCAGCACTCGACGGCAGCGACAGCCTCGCCGTTGCCGCACTCGACCGTTTTTGCATGAGCTTGGGCTCCGTCGCTGGTGATCTTGCGCTCGCGCAGGGCGCAAATGCGGTGGTCGTAGCCGGTGGCCTCGGTGCGCGAATTGCCAATCATTTGCCGCAGTCCGGCTTTGCACAGCGTTTTGCCGCAAAAGGCAGGTTCGAGACAATGATGGCGGCCATTCCTGTCAAGCTGATCACCCTCGACCAGCCCGGCCTTTTCGGCGCAGCGGCAGCATTCGCAACGGAGCACGCATCATGACGATTGACGAAATCATGGGCACGGCCCCTGTGATACCAGTGCTCGTAATTGACGACGTCGCCCATGCCCGCCCAATTGCCGAGGCGCTCGTGCGCGGTGGGCTGACCGTGCTTGAAGTGACATTGCGGACGCCCGCTGCGCTTGACGTGATCGCCGAAATGGCGAAGGTCGAGGGAGCCATCGTCGGCGCGGGAACCGTGCTCAACCCGGCAGACCTTGAAGCCAGCGCTGCCGCAGGCGCAAAGTTTATCGTCAGCCCCGGACTAACCGAACCTTTGGGCAAAGCGGCGATGAGCAGCGGTATTCCGTTCTTGCCGGGAACTGCCAATGCCGGCGATATCATGCGAGGGCTCGACATGGGCCTGACCCGTTTCAAGTTTTTCCCGGCAACGGCGTCGGGCGGCTTGCCTGCACTGAACGCGCTCGCCGCTGTCTTCGCTCAGGTCCGCTTCTGTCCGACGGGTGGCATTACCGAAGCGACGGCAGCAGAGTGGCTTGGCGTTACCGCTGTGACATGTGTCGGCGGCAGTTGGATCGTGCCGAAAGGCGTGCCTGATTTGGCATTGATCGAAGCCAAAGCCCGCGCTGCGTCAAATCTGCGGACTTGACAGCCAGAACGAAAACGCGGCGACGGCCATGAGCGATCCCAAGGGAAGCCGCGTCGTTGCGGCAACGTCGCGCCCACGAGCGGCGAAGGCGAGCGCAACGCACAATCCGATTAGACTCGCACCAACCAAAACATAAGGCAGTGATTGCCAGCCCAGCCAGCACCCGATCGCACCGAGCAGTTTGGGATCGCCCCCGCCCATCCCGTCACGCCCGCGCACTTTGCGATAAATCCATGCAATCGCGAAAAGTGACCCAAACCCCGCAACACCGCCGATCAAGCGCGACGGCAGATCAACGCCGATGCCAGCCAAACCGAACACGAGGCCGGTAAGGGCAAGCACACCCGTCAACCAATCCGGCAGCCAATAGTGTTCAGCATCGAGTGCCGCGAGTGCCAATAACTGCCATCCGAAAAAAGCGCCGGCGACGCCTTCCAGTCCAGGTTGCACGACCATCGCCACAAGGCCGACAATTGCTGCACCGGTTTCGATTGCGGTGTGCCGCCAGTCGATCTGCGCGCCGCATGTGCGGCATTTTCCTCTGAAAAGGATCGCACTGAAGACCGGTACAAGATCGCGTGAGGTCAGACTTCGTCCGCATCCGTCACACGCCGAACGGCCGCCTAATCCCCTGCCCTCGGGCCAGCGGATCACCAGGGTTGCAAGGAAGCTGCCAGCAACGAGACCCGCGATCGTTCCGCCCAGCGCCCACCAGGCGGTATCGACCATTATGGCAACCGTTCGTCGGCTGCCGTGCCCCAAATATGTGCTATCTGAATAAAACCCGCACGACCTTTGATGTCGAACAAGCACCACCCGCGCGCACATTGACTGACCCGTCCGACGACGCCGGGTTCTGCGCGCCACACCACGGGCGCCGCCGGATCGGCACTGGCGCGTAGTTCGCGGATATCGCCCGAAACCAAGGCCGTGCGGACGTTGCTCAGCAGATTGGCCTGAACCCAGCCCCTTGTGCCGTCCGGATCTTCGATCTTGCGCCAGTTGGGGTAGGTTTCGATGACGCGAACGGGCAAGTCGGCTCGCTGATACAACCAGCTTGCCGGAAATTCGCGACCGGGCCCTGTGCGCATCCTTGCCTTGCCGGCACTGATCGATGCCCAATACGGGGCTTTTTGTTGCGCCGCCGCCATCGCAGGAACGACGAGTCCCGCAACGACAATACTCGCCATCAGTCGGCGCATTGCGCACTCTTCCTTTGTGGATGCTTGACCGCTCCGTATCGCTCGGTCAACGATTTGGAAAGGATGAAGGCGACAAGCTCGATGAGGCGAGGGGTTTCGATTATGGGTGCACTGAGGGCAATAGCAGCGATGCTGGCATTGACGCTAAGTCCGTTGGCATCGGCTCAACCGCTTATCGTTGCCGATAGTGGCGACAGCGCCTGGGTTCTCACGGCTTCGATGCTTGTCCTGCTGATGGCAATTCCAGGCCTCGGTTTATTCTACGGCGGGCTTATTCGATCGCGTAGTCGATCGGCGATGATGGCATCCGGGATCATAATAACGTCGCTTGTTTCATTGATCTGGGTGGTGGCGGGCTACAGCCTGACGTTCGGGGAGGGTTCGGTTTGGCTGGGCGGGCTTGGCAATCTTGGGCTCACCAACTTGGTCGAAATTCGCGAAGGCACAACAATTTCGGAAATTCTTTTTGTGTTGTTGCAAATGACATTTGCTGTCTTCACGGCGGCATTGATCTTGAGTGCGCTAGCCGACCGTGTCCGTTTGGGTTGGATGGTCGGTTTCACCGCACTGTGGTCGTTGCTGGTTTATGTCCCAGTGGCGCGCTGGGTCTGGGGCGGCGGCTGGCTCGCCGAGCAGGGCACACTCGATTTTGCTGGTGGGATCGTCGTGCACACGACCGCTGGTGTCGCGGCCCTCGTTATTGCACTCCTGATCGGCAAGCGCAGATCTATTGCCGGGTCGATCACCACGAACGGTGTGGCCGTTACCGTGGTTGGTGCTGGCTTGCTCTGGGTCGGTTCATTCGGATTTGCCGGCGGTTCGACTTTTGCCGCGGGTGCAGATGCCGCAACCGCGATCGTGAATACCCATCTTGCGGCAAGCGCTGCCGCCCTCCTCTGGCTTCTCGTTCGAAAGGCTACGAAGGCGCAATCGAAGCCAGTCGATGCTGTTATCGGCGCCGTTGCAGGGCTAGCCGCTATCGCGCCAGCTGCCGGCTTTGTTGGTCCGGTCGGTGCAATCGCGCTCGGCGCTTTGGGGAGTATCGGCGCTTACACTGCGCTCTCAGTCTTCGATCGATCGCTCAGGCTCGATGGTTCGCTGCATGTCTTTGCCATCCATGGCGTTGGCGGTATCCTTGGCAGCCTTGCCTTCCCCGTTTTCGTGCTCCCGGCATTCGGTGGCCCGGGATACGACGAAGCCGTTTCCGTTGGGACCCAGTTGGCAGCTCAAGCCGTCGGCGTTGGCGCTGCCGTTCTTTGGACGGCCATAGTCTCGGCGATGCTAGCGCTTATGGTTGCAACGGTCATTCCGATGCAGGCAAGCGACGATATGGCCAGCGAGGAAGTGAAATCTGATGGCCGCAACGGACACGCCTGAAAAATCAGTCGCCGGTCAATATCCTGTCAACCAGCTGCTTCACCGTTGGCACAAACCCGTTTGAATAAAACGGGTCTTTCTTGAAACGAAACGCAGAGTGACCGGCAAACATCAGATTATCGTCGACCGGTCCGCCATGAGCGATGTCCTGCAAGGTCTTCTGGATGCAAAAACTGCGCGGATCGGCGAGGTAGCCGGTTGTGTAATCATCATGGTCCTTCCACGATGAAAAGCTGCAGTGCGAGAGGCAGCCCATGCAATCGGTCTGATCCTTGCGGATCACTGCTTTTGCGGCAGGCGTGACAAAAACGAGCGTGTTGTCGGGTGTCTTCAGCGCATCGGTAAATCCAAGGCCGTACCATTCGCGCGCACGGAGCAAATCGCCGCGCGTCACCCAGAAATTCTTGCCTTTTACGCCGACATCCAGCTGGTGCGTGTGATCACCTACGCACTCGCCCGAAAAGGCAACCTGCCGTTCGGACCGTGCTTCGAGTTCGCGAAGAAAAGGCGTGCGCACGGCACTCGAATAGAAACCGGTCGGCGAGAATTTGTGAAGCAGGACATCGCCTTCCTCCAACGTCATCAAACGCTCTTTCCACTCCGCAGGGATCGGACTTTCCCTCGTCAGCAACGGCCGCGTGCCGAACTGAAACGCAATCTGTCCCAATTCGGGATTATCGACCCAATTATCCCAGTCACGAAGTGCCCAGACCCCGCCCGCCATCACGATCGGCGTTGTATCGGATATGCCACCTTCGCGCATCGTTTCGCGCAAGGCCTTGACCCGCGGATAGGGGTCTTCGGGTTTGCGTGGGTCCTCCGCATTGGACAAACCATTGTGCCCGCCCGCCAGCCAGGGATCTTCATAAACAACGGCAGAGAGATAATCTGCCGCCTTGGAATATGAACGCTTCCACAGCGCACGAAAGGCTCGTGCCGAACTGACGATCGGGAGGTAAGAAACACCATAGGACGATGCGATTTCGCTTAGTTTGTACGGCATGCCCGCACCGCAGGTCACGCCGGCAACAAGTCCTTTTGTCCGCTCGAGCACACCATGCAAAATCGGTTGCGCGCCGCCCATTTCCCAAAGCACGTTGATGTTGATCGCGCCTTTGCCATTGGCGATGTCATAAGCGCGCTTCACCTGCTCGACGGCGCCGTCGATCGCATATTTGATCAGCGTCTCGTGGCGTTCACGGCGCGTACGCTCGGCATACACCTGAGGAACGATCTTGCCGGTGGGATCATAGCTATCCGCGTTGACGGCGCTGACCGTTCCAATTCCGCCTGCCAGTGCCCAGGCGCCAGCACTCGCGTGATTGGTTGCCGATACACCTTTGCCGCCTTCGATCAGCGGCCAAACTTCGCGACCCTGATACAGGATCGGTTTTAAACCCTTGAACAACCTGTTGCTCCTTGCGCCCCACGCTTCATATACGCAGCACCTGCGCAAAATGCTTCAACTTTCGCCAAGTGCGCCTCGCCAGACGACAGCATCTTCATACAGATTTCGGTAAGCCGAAATCATCGCGCGTTCATCAAAATGCGCGCGTGCCTTCGCCTGATTGGTCACACCTAAAGCCGCCCGTAAATTTTTGTCGGCTGCGAGGGCGACCAGCGCGCCTCGAAATCCAACCTCGTCGCTCGGGTTGACGACAAATCGCTGGTTCTCGCGTGAAACGATATGCGCGATGTCACCCACATTCGTCGATACGCAGGGCCGACCCGCTGCCATGGCCTCTATCAGCGCAATCGGAAACTGCTCGCTGTCCGAGGATAGTGCGAAAATATCGAATAGACCCAGGTAACGGTACGGACCCGCCATAAATCCGGGCATTACAAGACGATCTGCGTAGCCAATCCGCACGGCCTCGGCCTCTATTGCTGCACGCTCCGGCCCTTCCCCGACAATGACCAAACGGCTGTTTGGCACGGCAGAAGCAGCCCGCACGAGCCGAGGCAGATTCTTCACGGTGCGCAAACCCGCAACCGTGCCAATCACCACCTCGCCCGGTGTCTTCCGCAATCCAGGGATGCTCAGCGTCGGTTTGGATCGATAAGCCTTCACATCGATTCCGTTGGCAATCCGATGCACACGCGCTGACGGCTGTTTCCATATGTCGAGCGCAATCATTTCGAGCCGCTGCGACGGAACGACGAGCGCAAAGGCCGCGGGCAAGCCCAAACGCCGAAAAAGATTACGCTTTGTCTTCAGCGTTTCGGACTCATCGGCATTGAAACCATCTTCGTGGTGCACAAGTGGCGGCAGATCCGTTGGAAACATCCGCCGGGTCATCACAGCATCCATCGACCCCCAGTTATATGTCAGTATCAGGTCAAACCGCTGCATGTAGCCTGCAAGCGCCCGGTAACGCGCGAGTGCGGGCTTACCTTCAAGGCTCGGCGCACGCGTGGGGAAGTCGACGACAATACCGGGCAAAATCGCATCGCGCGCGTCAAGAGCTTCGGGCATTGCGCTGATCACCGTATGCCGTGCCATGTCGCCAAAGGCATTCATCAGGCGAACGGAGCGCACTTCTTTCCCGCCCAATGTAAACGTCGAATGACAATGGAGGATATGCAAATTGCTCACGCAGCAATTTGGGCCAGCAGCTTGTCGATCGCAGCCTTCGCTTCGGGCTCTTCGAGTGTTGGCGTGTGGCCGACACCAGGCACGGTGACAAGTGAGGCTGCGTTCAATCGCCCAACCATTGAGTTCGCGGTGGCCGCGCTGAAAAGGTCGGATCGTTCGCCGCGCACGATGACTGTCGGCACGTCCGCCAAGGCATCGAGCGCAGGCCACAAATTGACGCCAGCCTCGCCGCCGGGCAGCCGAAAAGGTTCTGCAATGTTCATGTCGTAATCCGGCACGATCCGACCCGCGGGTGTCAGTCGATAAAGCTGCTTTGCCATCCTCAGCCAGTCATCGAGAACGTACCTCGGATATGTGGCTGCGTTTGCCTCGCCCAGCCCACGTGCGGCATGGATCCAGGTTGGCCATGATGCCGACCGCCCGACAAATCCCCTGATGCGGGCAAGTCCTTCGGGTTCGATCTCAGGGCCGATGTCGTTCAGCAAAGCGCCCGCCAATTTCGCGCGTCCGGTTGATGCCAACAGCATCGTTACGATACCGCCCAGCGATGTGCCGAAAGCAATAAAGCGATCGATCTTTAGATCGGTCAGCAACCGCTCGACATCCTGAACATAGGTGAGCGGCGCATATGTCATCGTGTCCTTGGCATAGGCACTTTCGCCACGTCCGCGGAAATCCACGGTAACCACGCGCCATTCGGGCGAAAGCCGCAATGCTAAAGCTTCGAAATCGCGGGCATTTCGCGTCAAACCCGGCATGCAGACAATTACCGGTCGGTCGTTCCTGCCGGCATAGTCCCGGTAGTGCAGCCGCAACCCGTCGTTCGACCACCAATAACTGTCCATATAACGCACTGTTGCTCGCACCACCCTCCCCGTCCATATCGCGGCATGACTTCAGCAGCGCAACCATTCAAACCTGCCAATGCAATCAGTGCCATCGCAGACTTCATCGCTGACCCTGTGCGAGCAGCCGAATTTCCTAGACACGTGCTCCGATGGCGACACGATGGCGCTGCCGTCGAGGTCGGATTGGCGCACCTCACCGACGAGGAATGGATTTCCCATTTCGGGCGGTTCGAGCCGCTGCCCGATACGCTGCCTCAACCACTTGCGCTGCGTTATCATGGCCATCAATTTCGCGTTTATAATCCTGATATCGGCGACGGGCGTGGGTTTCTGCTGGCGCAAATGCACGATCGCCGCGGGCGCCTCATGGACCTTGGCACCAAGGGATCGGGGCAAACGCCCTATAGCCGGTTTGGCGACGGGCGATTGACACTCAAAGGGGGTGTCCGCGAAATTCTCGCGACTGAAATGCTCGAAGCGTTGGGCGTCGAAACGTCGCGCACGTTTTCATTGATAGAGACCGGCGAAGCGCTGCATCGCGGCGACGAACCATCCCCGACCCGCTCTGCGGTGATGGTGCGCCTGAACCACGGTCATATCCGCATCGGGAGTTTTCAGCGGCTCGCGGCACTGGGGCAGATCGACGAACTCAAACGCCTGACCGCCTATGCCCTGAAACATTATTTCAAAGAAGAAGGTCCGCCCGATCAACTCGTGGCCCATGTTGCCAAACAAGCGGCGCGCATGGCTGCATCGTTCATGGCGGCTGGGTTTGTCCACGGCGTCCTCAACACCGATAACATCAATATTTCCGGCGAAAGTTTCGATTACGGGCCGTGGCGATTTGCGCCGACGTTCGACCGCGGATTCACCGCCGCCTATTTCGACAGTGCCGGGCTGTACAGTTTCGGGCGGCAAGCCGAAGCAATTCATTGGGACGTTGCCCAGCTTGCGCAAGCATTGTCGACTATTGCCGATCACGCTGCGCTCGACGCGGCGCTGGCAACTTTTGCACCGGCTTACCAATCGGCACTGATTGAGAAGTTTCTTTGGCGTTTAGGCGTCGTTCCGCGAAACACATCTGAGGATCTTGCACTGGTTCGGGCGATGGAACGTGCACTAACCGAAAGCCAGACCGCGCTTAACGCGTTTTTCTATGATTGGGCGGGCGGCAGGCAACGACGCGGCGAATATCACCACCGTCATTTCGACCCGCTTCGTGTCGCAAGCGAAAATTACCGGCCCCGCTTTGATCTCGCCAATCGCTACTGGTCGGGCGATTCCCCATGCACCATGCTGATCGAGGATGTCGAATCGCTCTGGAAGCCGATTGCTGAATCCGATGACTGGTCGCATTTTCACGCAAAGATCGCCCTGATACGTGAAATGGGGTCGGCACTGGCAAATCACGAAACCGCCGCCTAAAGAGCCTGAGATGACCGTTGAAATTGTGTCGACCGAACCTGCTACGGGGGCCATTCTCTGGCGAGGTGCCGTCAGCGATGTCGATGAAGAAGTCGAACTGGCGCGGAGCGCATTTGTCGAATGGGCGTCGCGTCCACTTGCTGTCCGTGTCGAAGCTTTGCGCCGGTTCATCAATGTGGTGCGTGGCAAGCACGAAGCATTTGCCGATACGATCGCGCGAGAAACCGGCAAACCTCTTTGGGAAGCGCGCACCGAAATCGATGCCGTGATCGCAAAAGTAGAAATCTCGGTCGAGTCGTACAACGAGCGCACGGCGCAGCGCCGCCTCGATGGAGACATGCGCAACCGTCAGGCGCTACGCCACAAACCGCATGGCATAATGGCGGTGCTTGGTCCTTATAACTTTCCCGCGCATTTGCCCAACGGACATATCGTACCGGCGCTGATCGCGGGCAATGCCGTTGTTTTCAAACCGTCCGAAAAGACGCCGGCAACCGGCAAGATGCTTGTCGAATGCTATCATGCTGCAGGCATCCCCAATGGGGTCGTGCGTTGCGTTATCGGTGGTCCCGACGCGGGCAAAGCCCTCGTTGCGCATCCTGACATCGACGGCGTGCTTTTTACCGGGTCGGCACGGACCGGCGTCGCAATCAACCGTCAGTTTGCGGATAATCCAGGCAAAATTCTGGCTTTGGAAATGGGTGGCAATAATCCAATTATTGTGTGGGATGCACCAGATATCCATGCGGCGGCGCTTCTCGTCATTCAATCTGCTTTCATGACGGCCGGGCAGCGCTGCACGGCGGCACGGCGTCTGATCGTCCGCGATGGCATGCACGAGCCGTTGATCACCCAAATCAAGCGGCTCGCCGAACGCTTGATAATCGCTGACCCTCACGCCGCGCCGCAGCCGTTCATGGGTCCGGTCATCGACAACGACGTCGCCGACAAGCTCGAAGAAAGTTTTCTGGCACTCCTTATGAAAGGCGGTGTACCCGTTCTTCATATGGAGCGTCTCATTCCCGGTCGCCCGTTTTTGTCACCGACGATTATCGACATGACTGACGTAAACGATCGACCCGACATCGAATTGTTCGGTCCCATTCTTCAAGTCATTCGCGTTGCCGATTTCGAATCGGCGCTTATCGAAGCAAACAACACGCGATATGGACTCGCGGCATCGCTGATCGGCGGCACAGCGCAGCTATACGATCAATTCTGGGCGAATATCCGTGCGGGTATCGTCAACTGGAACAAGCCGACAAACGGCGCTTCGTCGAAAGCACCCTTTGGTGGCATCGGCCTGTCAGGCAACCATCGCCCGAGCGCTTATTATGCCGCCGATTACTGCGCATATCCCGTTGTGTCCTCCGAAGACGAACAGCCACGCGCGTCGATTGGAATTGGCCTGCGCGACGGCTGACATAGCTGCGCTACGGCTCGCCATAGTTAGTTTCGTTTGCGTGATGCGACCCCGGTTGCCATTTCGCGGCGATGACAATTAGCTTTAATGCGAGCCAATCGGGCCGCGTCATCCTCGTTGGTGCTGGCCCTGGCGATCCCGGTCTACTGACGATCAAAGCCGTCGGTGCGTTGCGCCAAGCGGACGTGGTCGTGCACGATGGCCTGATCGACGATGGCGTTTTCGATTATGTCAGGCCCACAGCACAGCGCGTCAACGTTTCGAAAAAGCGCGATCGGCATACAATTCCGCAAGATGGCATCAATGCGTTGATAATAGCGCATGCGAAAACGGGGGCCACCGTCGTGCGACTGAAAGGCGGCGATCCATTTGTATTTGGACGCGGAGGCGAAGAAGTCGAAGCGGTCCGTGCCGCAGGCCTTTCCGTCGAGGTCATCCCCGGTGTCTCGTCGGCGCTCGGCGCTGCCGCGGAAGCAATGTTGCCTCTGACGCATCGTGACTGGGCAAGTGCGGTCACCTTCGTCGCTGGCACATGTAAAGGACTGTCCGAACAGAACTGGTCGGGACTTGCCGGGCAGGGCCGCACGCTGGTCGTCTACATGGGCGTCACCACCGCGCGTGCGATTGCTGATAAATTGATGGCAGAAGGTGTTTCACCGGGCATTGCGGTTGCCGTGCTCGAGCGCGGCACATTGACAGGATCACGTGCTATGCAGACGCTCCTTGCCGATCTTGGCGATCTGGTCGAGCGTGAGCAGGTTGTCAGTCCGGCAATCCTCGTCATCGGCGATGTCGTGCTGCTATCCGATGCAGAAGACAAACTCGCCACCCTGGCCAAGCATGCGGAAGCATTTTCATGAAAATTCTGACTGGCAATGATCTAAGGTCCGGTGACGTAACCTGGTGGACAGGCGAACACTGGTCGCGTCATGTCGAAGATGCAGTGGACGTCGGTGAACATGGCGAGAGTGCTCTGGCGACCGAAGAGGGCGCGCGTCGCGTGAATGCAGCTTACATTATCGAAGCTGTCGCAACCCCCGAAGGCCCGCGCCCCGCGCATATCAAAGACCGCGTCCGCGCGCTCGGGCCAACGGTAAGGCCCGATCTGACACTTAAACCAGCCGATCCGGCTGCCGGCGAATGGGTAATATAGATGTATCAGTACGACACTTTCGACCAGGCACTTGTCGATGCGCGCGTCCACGATTTTCGCGATCAGGTTGCGCGTCGGCTGGCCGGTGACATTACCGAAGACCAGTTTAAGCCGATGCGACTCATGAACGGTCTTTATCTCCAGCTTCACGCCTACATGCTGCGCGTGGCGATCCCCTATGGCACGTTGGACAGCCGCCAGATGCGGATGCTTGGGCATGTCGCGCGGAAATATGATCGCGGCTACGGGCATTTCACGACACGTCAGAACATTCAGTACAACTGGATCAAGCTGGAAGAATGTCCTGATCTGCTCGCAGATCTGGCAACAGTCGAAATGCACGCTATCCAGACCAGTGGCAATTGCATCCGCAATATCTCTTCGGATCAATATGCCGGAGCCGCCGCCGACGAAGTCACCGATCCGCGGGTCTGGGCCGAACTGCTTCGCCAATGGTCAAGCTTCCATCCCGAATTCAGTTTTCTCCCACGCAAATTCAAAATTGCTGTGATCGCAAGCAAGCAGGATCGTGCGGCAATGCGTTTGCATGATATCGGCATCGAAATGGTCGAGCGAGATGGCGTGCTCGGTGGCCGCGTCTTTGTCGGCGGTGGTATGGGCCGCACGCCAATGATCGCACCCGAAATCCGCGAATTTGTGACGGCGAACGATCTGCTGAGCTACGTAGAAGCCTGCCTTCGAGTGTATAACCGCTATGGTCGCCGCGACAATATCTACAAGGCCCGTATCAAGATCCTCGTCCATGAACTTGGCGCCAATGAATATCGCCGACAGGTCGAGGAAGAGTTTCTGCACGTCAAAACCCTCGGTCTTGATCCACCACAAGCGGAGTTCGACCGGATCAGTGCATTCTTTGCGCCGCCCACGTTTGAAAAGCTGAACGACGACCTCAACTTGTCAGACCCTGCGTTCGCTGCCTGGGTGGCGCAGAACACGGTCCCGCACAAGGTTTCGGGCTATGCGATTGCCAACATAAGCCTGAAGCCGGTCGGCGGCATTCCCGGCGACGCCTCAGCGGATCAGATCGACGTCATGGCCGATCTTGCCGAACGTTATAGCTTCGACGAACTTCGGGTGACGCATTCGCAGAACATCACGCTGCCGCATGTCGCCAAGCGCGATCTCTATGCGCTTTGGCAGGTGTTAGTGGCGGCCGATCTGGCCACGGCGAATCTCGATCTGGTCAGCGACATCATTGCCTGCCCCGGCCTCGATTATTGCAGCCTCGCCAACGCCCGCTCGATCCCGATTGCGCAGAAAATCGCCAAGCGCTTCGAAGATATCGAACGTCAGCGCAACATCGGCGAACTGAAGCTGAAAATCAGTGGCTGCATCAATGCTTGCGGCCATCATCATGCTGGCCACATCGGCATTCTGGGTGTCGATCGCAAAGGCGTCGAAAATTATCAGCTTTCGCTTGGCGGCTCCGGCGCGGAAGACGTCAGTCTCGCCAAGATCACTGGCCCCGGCTTCGACGAGGACGGCATTGTCGATGCGGTCGAACGCGTCACAGACAAATATCTTGATGTTCGCGATGATGGCGAGCGATTTATCGATACCTACCGCCGGGTCGGGTTCGAGCCATTCAAGGAAGCGATCTATGGATAATTTCCTGAGGTTCCGGACCGACGAAGCCCACGACGAGCCCGCAGTAACGCTTGATGCATTTGTGGCTGGTCAAAGCAATGCGAACGCGGTCCGCATCGAGACCGGCGACGATGCGCGGGAACTTATTCCACATCTCGAACGTATTGCGCTGATCGAAGTGGGTTTCCCATCATTTCGCGACGGCCGCGGCTATTCGACTGCCCGTATCCTGCGCGAATCGGGCTACACCGGCGAACTCCGTGCCGAAGGCGACGTTCTGGTCGATCAGCTTGCGTTCATGCGCCGTTGCGGCTTTGACAGTTTTGCGCCGTCAAGGCCTATCGACCCTGCCGTCGCGGCGACATGTCTTGCCCGCTATCCTGACGTTTATCAGCCTGCTGCCGACGGCGCCGTGCCGGTGTGGAAGTTGCGGCATGGGTGAAGCGCTCCGCACGCCCGATTTGATCGATACCACAGCCCGATTTACGCCCGACACGGCAGCCGCGATCAATTCGCGCTGGGCGGGCATCGACACGCAGGACATGCTATGCGGCTTGTTCGATGCGCGACCGTTCGATGAAATCGCACTGGTGTCGTCATTCGGTGCTGAGAGCGCTGTTCTGCTGCACATGGTTGCGCAGATCGACAAATCGGTGCCGCTCATTTTCATTAACACGCAGAAGATTTTCGGCGAAACGCTTGCTTACCGCGATGAGCTTGCGGAGCATCTCGGCTTTACCGATCTTCGTGTTCATCGTCCCGATCCGTATCGGCTGGCCCAGAAGGATGCGACGAGCCTACGCTGGTCGTACGACCCCGATGGCTGCTGCGATTTGCGAAAGGTCGAACCGCTACGCCGCGCTCTGGGTGGTTTCGACGCCTGGATATCAGGCCGGAAGGGCTTTCAAGGCAAAACCCGCGCCGTGCTTCCTCGTTTTGAAGAGGATGAAGGCCGCCTGAAAATAAACCCGCTTGCCGATTGGGACAAGGCACGGCTTGATGCCTATTTCACAGACAACAAGCTACCGCGCCATCCGCTTGAAGCACAGGGCTATCTATCCATCGGCTGTGCCCCGTGCACATCGAAAGTCCAGCCCGGCGAAGATCCGCGCGCTGGTCGCTGGCGTGGTTGGGACAAGGATGAATGCGGCATTCACACCGACATCGCGAACGATCCGATATTCTGATCCCCGAATTTTTGATCAACGCCGCTCGGCGTAATAGCTTTCCTCGGCCAGATCGCTGAACCGCGTGATTTTTGCTTCGAACTTCAGATTGACTTTTCCGGTAGAGCCGTGGCGTTGTTTGGCGACAATCAACTCGCAGGTGCCGAACACTTTTTCCATGTCGGCCGCCCATTTCGCATGGTCTTCGTGGGTTTTTGCATCGTCATTGTCCGCGGGGCGCTTTGGTTCTCGCGATTGCACATAATATTCTTCGCGGTACACGAATAATACGATGTCGGCATCCTGCTCGATCGACCCCGATTCCCGCAAATCCGCCAATTGGGGGCGCTTGTCTTCGCGCTGCTCCACTGCACGGCTCAGTTGCGACAGTGCCAACACCGGGACATTCAGTTCCTTGGCGAGCGTCTTCAATCCGCGCGAAATCTCCGAGATTTCCTGAACGCGGTTTCCTTCGTTCGACCGGCCCGATCCCTGTAGAAGCTGGAGGTAATCGACGACAATCAACCCGATCCCATGCCGTCGCTTGAGCCGCCTCGCGCGCGTTCGCAAAGCCGCAATCGTCAGACCCGGCGTATCGTCGATAAACAGCGGCAGCGTCTCGAGGTCGGCCGCTGCTCGCGCCAGATTGCGAAAGTCCGCCTGCCCGATCTTGCCCATGCGCAATGCTTCGGAACTAATGCCCGAATTTTCCGCGAGCACGCGTGTCGCAAGCTGGTCAGCCGACATTTCGAGGCTGAAAAATGCAACTTTCGCGCCGACAGATTTCGCCGGCTCGATCCCGTCGGCCTCGTCCTGCACCCAGCGTTTCGCCGTATTGAACGCGATGTTGGTGGCCAGCGCCGTCTTGCCCATGCCGGGGCGGCCAGCAAGGATCAGCAAATCCGAATGATGGAGACCACCGATCTTGCCGTTTATCGATTCCAGCCCCGTCGTAATCCCCGATAACCCGCCACCAGTGTTCAGCGCCTTTTCGGCGATTTCGACGGCCGCGCGCGTTGCCTGGGCAAAAGTCTTGACGCTCCCTTCGCCCCCACCCTCTTCGGCAACTTTGTACAAGGCGACTTCTGCAGCTTCGATCTGGCCCTTTGGGTTGACTTCGTGTGACGTATCGAGCGCGCCGTCGACCATTTCGCGCCCGACCGAGACAAGCGCACGGAGCATTGCGAGATCGTAAATCTGATTGGCAAAATCGCGCGCCCCGATCAGCGCCGCACTGTTTCCGGTAAGCTGCGCCAGATACGCAGGACCACCGAGCTCACGCATCGTCTCGTCGGCTTCGAACATCGGGCGTAACGTGACGGGGTTGGCGACCATGTTGCGGTCAAGCAATCGCAGTATCGCATCGTAAACGCGCCCGTGCACTGCTTCGAAAAAATGATCAGGCCGCAGCCGTTGCTGGAAATCCTCGGCAATCCGGTTGTCGATCATTAACGCACCAAGCAGTGCAGCCTCGGCTTCGATGTTGTGCGGGAGTTCCGGGCCAGAGGGCGAAGTCGGAGGAACGAGTCGGATCGGGTCAGCCATCCGTCATGCAATGCGCGCCGCTGACTACAGGCTCAATCCCCGCAGCAACTTATCCCCGCTATACTTTTTTATACAGGACCGCATAAGGCATGGGCATGTCGAACCCGCGCATCATTGCTATTGATCTCGACGAGCATACTATCCTGTGGCGCTCGGCCGACATCGAACAGGAGCGCCGGATTGCCATTTTTGATCTGCTTGAAGGCAATTATTTCAATCCTGCACACGCCTATCCCGAAGCATATGCAGGCCCGTTCAAACTGTTGCTGGCGGTTGAGGAAGGCCGCCTCGCGATCACAATTTCCAGCGAAACTGGTGAACATCTCGAAACGCTTGTGATCGCACTTGGGCGTTTCCGCAGACCGGTTCGTGATTATTTCGCCATCTGCGACAGTTATTTTCAAGCCGTCAAGAACGCGACTCCCGCCCAGATCGAAACGATCGACATGGCGCGCCGCGCCATTCACAACGACGCTGCCGAACTGCTGAAAGAGCGCCTTGCCGACAAGATCGACATGGATTTCGATACAGCACGGCGTTTGTTTACGCTCATTTGCGTGCTCCATATCAAGGGATAGACATGACCGCCAAGGTTTTGATTGACGCTGCCCGTCAAGCTGCAGCCCACGCCTATGCACCCTACTCCAAGTTCCACGTCGGGGCTGCGATCCTGCTCAATGACGGTCGCATCGTAACGGGCGCAAATTTCGAAAATGCCAGTTATGGTCTTTCGCTTTGTGCGGAGACGGTCGCGCTGGCCAAGGTCGCGAATGACGGCCTTCTTGCCGCCGTCGTTGAGATCGCGGTCTCGGGGGGAACAGGGTCCGATCCTGTCCGCCCTTGCGGCCGCTGCCGCCAGGTCTTGAACGAAGCGGCGCAAATCGGCGGGCATGATATTGTTGTGCATTGCAGTTCGGGTGATGGCTCGACTATCGAGCGGCACATGCTTTCCGCGCTCCTGCCCCATGCGTTCGGTCCCAAGGATCTGATATGACAATACAATCGGATCGCTGGATCCGCGAACAAGCACTGTCGACCGGCATGATAGAACCCTTCACCGAAAGCCAGCGCCGCGACGGGTGCATCAGCTATGGCCTGTCATCCTATGGCTATGACGCGCGAGTAGCCGATGAGTTCAAGATCTTCACAAACGTCGATTCCTCCATCGTCGACCCGAAGAATTTCGACCCCAACAGCTTCGTCGATCGCAAAACCGATATCTGCGTAATCCCACCCAACAGCTTTGCGCTGGCCCGGACTGTGGAGTATTTTCGTGTGCCGCGAGACATTCTTGTGATCTGCCTCGGCAAATCGACCTATGCGCGGTGTGGAATTATCGTGAACGTTACACCGCTTGAGCCGGGCTGGGAGGGGCACGTCACGCTTGAATTTTCGAACACAACACCTTTGCCCGCGAAGATTTATGCGAATGAAGGGGCGTGCCAGTTCCTCTTCCTGAAGGGCAACGAACCCTGCGAAGTGAGTTACGCCGACCGAGCGGGCAAATATATGGGGCAGCGCGGCGTCACGCTGCCAAAATTGTAAAAGCGCGCGCCCGTATTAGCGGGAAGACAGCTGCAGGGGCTGGGCCAAGCTGCGGCGCGCAATAGTGTGCGACATAATTGTCTCGCCATTTGCGGTTTCAAGCTCGGCATTGTCCAGAGCCAGCACACGCCGGTATAACGTTGCTGCTTCGGCAATACGGCCGGTATGACGATAAGCCATCGCGAGATTTAGCAGCACTGACTCATTGCCGCGATCACGCAGAGCGATCGGTTCCAGTTTGGCAACAACAGCATCGTATTTTGCTGATGTAAGATCGGCAGTGCCATAGTTATCCACAGGCTGTCCCGCTAATGTGACCACGGGGGCCAGCAACAGCGGGAACGCGACAATCCTCGAAAAAAAGGCCTTGTTCATAGCGAAGCTCTCCTCACAAACGTTGTTTATGGAGATAAGTTATGCTGCTATTTCACAAATGTGAAGTGCAAATGTAACAACTCTGTCATTTTCGGGATTGATGTCTGACATTCGCCGGTCGTCCCCGGCGCGAAATCGGCCTTGGCCCGTCGCGACGCGGGCGTGTGGCGGGTGCATCGGGCAACTCAAACCGCAACGATCCGCTGATGGGGTTGGCCTCGGCAAGCCGAAGCGGGAGGATTTGCCCGATGACGTAGCGCGTGCCGGTGACATCGCCCTCGATGCTTTTGGTCGTTTCGTCATATCGGAAAAAATCATTGCCGAGGGTCGATATCGGCACCAAACCGTCACCGCCGATGCCATCCACGGTCGCGAAAAAGCCGAAATTTGCAACCCCGGTAATCCGCGTTTCAAGGATCTGGCCAACCTTCGTCGACAAATGAGCCGCCACATAGCGATCGATTGTTTCGCGTTCTGCTTCCATCGCGCGGCGCTCGGCTTTGCTCAGCGTTTCGCCAATTACGCCCATGCGCGTGGCTTCATCATCGGTGAGCCCCCCATCACCCAGCCCAAACGCGCGAACGAGCCCGCGATGAACCAGCAAATCGGCATAGCGGCGGATCGGCGACGTGAAATGTGCATAACTGCCAAGCGCCAATCCGAAATGCCCGGCATTCAGTGGCGCATAATAGGCCTGCGTCTGCGTGCGCAGGACTTGTTCCATGACTTGCATGCGGTGCTCGGCATCCTTCACCATCGAAAGCAGGCGATTGAACGTGGCTGGCGTAACCACCTGCCCCAGCGCAAAATTGACGCCGAACGTTGCCAGATAATCCTTCAGTGCCAACAGCTTTTCACGCGAGGGCACTTCATGGACGCGGTACATGACCGGCGATTTTTTGGTTTCGAGTGCCTTGGCAGCAGCGACATTGGCTGCGATCATAAAATCCTCGATCAACCGGTGCGCATCAAGCCGTTCGCGCACGGCAATGCTGGTGATTCGCCCCTGCTCGTCGAGCTGGACGCGGCGTTCCGGCAAGTCGAGATCAAGCGGCTCGCGCTTGTCCCGCGCCTTGCCCAGGAGCGCCCAAGCCGCCCACAATTGATTCAAATGATCTGGCGCGGTGCCAGCATCGATCATCGCTTGTGCATCTTCGTAAGCGATATTTGCAACGACACGGATCGCGGCGCGTGTAAATCGCCACGATCTCACCGTCCCATTTTCGTCGATTGCCATATGGCAAGCGAGCGCCGCCCGGTCCTGCCCTGCCTTGAGCGAGCAAATGTCGGCGCTCAGCTCCTCTGGCAGCATCGGGACGACACGGTCGGGGAAATAAACACTGTTACCGCGCTTGCGCGCCTCGCGATCGAGCTCGGAGCCGGGTCGCACATAATAGGACACGTCGGCAATGGCGACGATTGCATCGAAACCGCCCGCGTCATTCGGCGATGCCCATACGGCATCGTCATGGTCACGGGCATCGGCCGGATCGATCGCAACGATAGGCAGGTGTCGTAGATCTTCTCTATCACCCAAGCCCAGCTTGGAAACTTTATGCGCTTCGGCAATCGTTTCGGCGGAAAACACATCAGGTATGCCGTGCTTGTGGATGGCAATCAGGCTGAACGCGCGTGGTGCGAAAGGATCACCGAGGATTTGAACAACGCGCGCCATTATCCGCGGCGGGCGACCCGACTTTTCGGCGAGCACGAGATCGCCGTCCTGTGCGCCGTTCAGGTCGGCAATCGCAGTGTCGCGCCGTTCGCGCTTGTCGACTGGCTTCAGCCAATATTGCCCTGATTCCTCCCGCCGGACGACCCCCAGCAACGTCTCGGACGTCGCAGCCAGCTTCTTCATCGGATACGCGACATGCCCCGCGCCGCGCTCTTCAGTCCGCGCGAGAATGCGATCGCCCACTCCCAGCGCAGATCGCTTGCCGCGCTCGATTACCCGCAGGCGCGGCACTGGCGTATCCGCCTGCCAGTTGTCGGGCACCGCAAACACGTTGTCGCCATCATGATCGACGACCCGCAGCACGGTGACTTTGGGGAGCCCCCCCATCTTGTGGAATGCGCGCCCCGGCGCACTGTCGATCAGGCCTTCGTCGGCCATATCGTTCAGCAAGGACTTCAGTGCGATCTTGTCGGCACCATTCAGTCCGAACGCCTTGGCGATCTCGCGTTTGCCCGCCGACGTCGGCGACGCCGTAATGAATTCGAGGATCTGGTCGCGCGTGGGAAGGCCCGGAGGTTTAGGTTTTGGCATATCCCTGCCCTACGGATAAGGGAGCCAATGATCTACGATCTTCTCATCATCGGCGGCGGGATAAACGGGACAGCGATTGCGCGCGATGCCGCGATGGGCGGGGCATCGGTCCTGCTCGTCGAGAAGGATGATCTAGCCGCGCACACGTCCTCTGCGTCCACCAAGCTGATCCATGGTGGCCTGCGCTATCTTGAATATTATGAATTTAAACTGGTACGCGAAGCGCTTCAGGAACGCGAACGGCTTCTACGCGCCGCACCGCATCTGATTTATCCGATGCATTTTGTTCTGCCCCATGAAAATGCCGTGCGGCCGTGGTGGCTCGTCCGGTTGGGCTTGTTGCTGTATGACACGATCGGAGGGCGGATTACGCTCCCTCGCTCGCGATCGCTGCGAAAAAGCGATATGGCATATCTCAAGCCGCTGCAGCGCCCGGGCCGGGGATTTGTCTATTCTGACGCCTGGGTCGATGATGCGCGCCTTGTCGTGTTGAATGCAATCGATGCGGCTCGGCATGGCGCAGAAATTGTCACGCGAACGGCACTCGTGTCAGCACGACGAGACAATGAAGCGTGGACAGCGCAGCTTTCGGACGGGCGAACTGTGGAGGCACGCAATCTCGTCAACGCCGCCGGTCCGTGGGTCGCCGAGGCACTCGCCCTCACCGGTGCCAATGCGCGCAGTGGTGTCCGCCTGATCAAGGGAAGCCATATCGTTGTCCAGCGCCTTTTCGATCATGATCAAGCCTACATGCTGCAACAGCCCGACAAACGCATCGTTTTTGCCATCGCCTATGAAGGCGACAAGACACTCATCGGCACGACCGATGTGCCAGTGGAAAAACCTGAAGATGCCAAGATAACGGCAGACGAAATCGACTATCTCTGCGCCGCCGCAAACCGCTATTTCGTCAAACAGATCGGCCCCGCCGACGTTGTACGCACCTATTCGGGCGTGCGGCCTTTATATGACGATGGTGCGAGCGAAGCAAAAGCCGTCACCCGCGATTATGTGCTGGAGCTTGATACCAACGGCCCGCCCCTGCTGTCGGTGTTTGGTGGGAAGATCACAACGGCACGGCATTTGGCCGAGGAAGCTGTCGAGAAGCTGGAACTAACATCAGGCAAAACGCGCGAGGTGCCCCTACCCGGTGGGGACATCGGCGATTTCGACGCATTCCTTGCCGAAGTTCGCCGACGTTACCCCTTTCTCACTGCCGACCAATCGCACCGCATGGCCCGCGCCTATGGCTCGATGCTGCATGATTTTGTGGCGCCCGATATGGGCGAAGATTTCGGCGGCGGGCTTACAGCGCGCGAGGTTGATTGGCTGACCGCGTACGAATGGGCGCGCACGGTGGACGATATAATCTGGCGGCGAACCAAACTGGGATTGGTGCTGGGCGAGGCGCAAATTGCCCGCCTCGATGCTTATCTAGCGGCTCAGTAAGCCCGGCCGACAAGAATGCGTTCGACTGCCGCTTCGCCGGTGAAGAAGCATTGCCCACTCACTGGTAAGGCCTCCAGTGGCACATTGCGCATGGTCAATTTAAGCACCTTCAGCTGCTCGACCACGTTGGCAAGTGCGGCGCCCGTCGGTCGCGACCACTGCAATTCGACCCAACCGACGACCTTGTCCTCGCTGCCTTTGAAATGCTCTGCAAGGGCAGTCACATCGCGAGCAATGTTGCCGTGCAGCCATTGGCTGGCTTGGGTCGATAAATCATCCTGGATATTGTCGAGCAACGACGCAGCGTTCGCAACCAACTCTGCACGTCCCATAATCTTCGACTTTAGTTTGCCTTCGACCGTGTAAAGCTCGGTACGCTGGATTACCGAAACGTTGCCACCGGCAACATCGCGCGGGCCTACTTCGATTATAACGGGCGCGCCTTTTTTCACCCAGCCCCAACGCTTGGTCTGGGCTTTAATCGCCTTGATATCGAGCAGTACGCGGATCGGCTCGCCAAATGCGGAAAGTGCACGGATTTCTGCCGCGAGTGTTTGGCAATAGTCCAGCACCACACCATCGCCTTCGTCATCACGCAACATCGGCACAATGACAATCTGGTGCGGCGCAATCTGCGGGGGGCACCGCAGGCCGTCATCGTCGCCGTGCGTCATGATGACGCCACCGATCAGGCGCGTCGATACGCCCCAGCTTGTCGTATGACAAAGCGCATGGCCGCCGTCCTTGTCCTGATAACGGATACCGGCAGCCTCAGCAAAACTGGTGCCCAGATAGTGCGACGTGCCCGCTTGCAACGCTTTGCCGTCCTGCATCATTGCTTCGATGCTATATGTCGCCTCTGCGCCCGGAAACCGTTCATGCTCTGGTTTTTCGCCAGCAATCACTGGCACACACAAGACATCTTCCGAAAACGCGCGATACATTTCCAGCGCACGCAACGTCTCGGCCACGGCGTCCGCCTTATCGACGTGCGCCGTATGGCCTTCCTGCCAGAGAAACTCCGACGTCCGGAGAAACATCCGCGTCCGCATTTCCCAGCGTACGACGTTGGCCCATTGATTGACCTTCATCGGCAAATCGCGCCACGATTGCACCCAGCGCGCCATCGCGGCCCCGATGACGGTTTCGGATGTCGGCCGGACAACGAGCGGTTCCTCCAGCTTTGCGGCGGGATCGGGCATTAGCCTGCCCTCGCCATCCGCGATCAGCCGGTGATGAGTAACGACTGCCATTTCCTTGGCGAACCCATCGACATGGTCAGCTTCTTTTTCAAAAAACGATAGCGGGATGAATAAGGGAAAATAGCAATTGTCGACTCCCGCCAGCTTGATCTGCCGGTCCATCAGGATCTGGATGCGCTCCCACATCCCGTATCCCCACGGGCGAATGACCATGCAGCCGCGCACGCCTGACTCTTCGGCCATATCGGCTTCCTTGATCACCTCCTGATACCAGGCAGCAAAATTCTGGGCACGCGTGACAGACAAGGCATGTTTCATGGCCACGCCTTTGACGGACCACCACGCAGTCGGCAAGAGTGAGCCGTGCACCAGCAAGACCGCCCGCTCGCCGCCATCGGTATTCGCGTCGTGGCAACACTGTTGCTGACAACGATGTTTGCGATCGCCAAGGTTGCTCAGAGCTATGGCGTCAATCTGATCGAAATCGTTTTTTACCGGCAGGCAATTGCAATTCTCCCTGTGATTGCTCTCGTCATACCGAGCGCCGGCCTTGTCTCGTTAAAGACGCAACGTCCTTGGCTCCATGCCTCGCGAACGGTTGTCGGCACGACAGGCATGATCCTGAATTTCCTGACAATCAGTTTGCTCCCCCTTGCCGAAACGCAGGCGCTTTGGTTTGCCACGCCATTATTCGCGACGATTTTATCGGCTATTGTCTTGCGTGAGACAGTGGGTCTCCACCGCTGGAGTGCTGTTGCGATCGGCTTTATCGGCGTCATGATTGTCGTTCAGCCGCAGTCCGGGCACCTGCCGATTCTGGGTGCCGCAGCCGGGCTGACAGCAGCATTGTTAACAGCATTCGTCACGATCCTGCTCCGGCAACTCGGCCGCACCGAGCCCGCGCTGACAACGGTATTCTGGTTCTTCACGATGTCCGCAATTCCGCTTGCGCTGGTCATGCCTTGGTTTGCACAAAGCCATGCACCGATTGTGTGGTTGCTGTTGATCGGCATGGGCATCGTCGGAGGACTCGGTCAGGTCGCGCTGACCATGTCGTTGCAATATGCGCCGGTGTCGACCGTTGCCCCTGTGGATTACGCCAGCCTGATCTGGTCGACGCTGTTCGGCTTCTGGCTTTTTGCCGAAGTGCCGACGGCATGGACATGGCTGGGCGCGCCGCTGATCGTCGCCAGCGGGCTGTATATCGTATGGCGCGAGCGCAAGCGAATGCGGACGACAACGCTGATCGCAACAGCCGACTGATTACTCGGCCGCAACCGCCAGCGCTGGCTCTTTCCAGACCAGCACAGGCTTACGCGCGGCCAGCGTCTCGTCGAGCCGACGCCGCGGTGCATAATGCGGCGCCGATTTAAGGCTCGGATCACCCGCCTTGGCGCGCTCCGCTACCGATCGCAGTGCCACGATAAACTGATCGAGCGCCGCTTTGGACTCCGTTTCGGTCGGCTCGACCAGCATTGCGCCGTGGACCACGAGCGGGAAATACACGGTCATCGGGTGGAAGCCTTCGTCGATCAGCCCCTTGGCGATGTCGAGGGTCGTAAATCCCTCTGCCATCCCGTCGTCGGAGAATAGGGCCTCGTGCATGCACGGCCCGACGTCGGCGAATGGCGCATCGAGCGTCCCCTCGAGGCTCCGCAGAACATAATTCGCGTTCAGCACCGCATCGCCCGACACTTGGCGCAACCCGTCTGCCCCGTGGCTCAAAATATAGCTGAGCGCACGCGTGAACATGCCCATCTGCCCGTGGAATGCAACCATGCGCCCGAACGACGACGCGTGATGATCCCCGGCGGTATCCTCCTCGACCAGCAGGAAGTGATCGCCATCATGGTCAACAAATGGCAACGGTGCATAGGGTGCCAGTGCTGCCGAAAACACCACGGGGCCAGAGCCCGGACCACCGCCACCATGCGGCGTCGAAAAGGTTTTATGCAGATTGATGTGCATCGCATCGACGCCGAGATCACCCGGCCTGACGCGGCCAACGATCGCGTTGAAATTCGCCCCGTCGCAGTAAACGAAACCGCCAACCGCATGTACAGCGTCCGAAATGTCCTTCAGGTCGCTTTCGAACAGGCCACAGGTGTTGGGATTGGTGATCATGACCCCGGCAACATCGGGACCGAGGCGTGCCTTCAGCGCAGCCGTATCGATTCGCCCGCTCGGTGCCGGGATGTCTTCGACACGATATCCGGCAAATGCCGCAGTCGCCGGATTGGTGCCATGCGCGCTTTCAGGCACCAGAATCACTTCCCGGGCGTCGCCGCGTGCCTCCAGCGCTGCGCGAATGGCAAGAATACCGCAAAGCTCGCCATGCGCGCCGGCCTTGGGTGACATCGCGACTGCCGGCATACCCGTCAGCGTCTTCAACCAATGCGCCAGTTGATCGATCAGTTCGAGCGCGCCTTGCACGGTGTCGATCGGCTGAAGCGGATGGATGTCGGCGAACCCCGGCAAGCGTGCCATCTTTTCATTCAGGCGCGGATTGTGCTTCATCGTGCAACTGCCGAGCGGGAAGAAACCGAGATCGATGCCGTAGTTCTGGCGACTCAGGCGCGTATAATGGCGCACCGTTTCGGGTTCGGATAAACCCGCAAGGCCGATCGGACGGTTGCGCGCCAGATTGCCGAGCCGAGAGGGCGAAGCGACCGGGTGGGCAAGATCGACACCCGTCGTTTCGCGGTCGCCGATCTCGAAAATAAGTGCTTCTTCGAGCATAAGCGCTCGGTTGCCCGTCGTTGTCCCGGCATCGGCGACTTCGCTACCACCCATTTCGGGGCGCCATCCACTTGCGTTTATGTTCATGCCAGCGCTCCTTCCAATGCCGTTGCCAGCGCTTCGATATCTTCGACCGTTGCGGTTTCAGTCACAGCAACGACCAGACCGTTTGCCAGCGCTGGGACGCCCGGAAATAGTCTGCCGAGAGACACGCCCCCCAACACGCCCTGCTCCGCGAGTGTCCGCACGATCGGTCGCGCTTCTTTCGATAATTTCAGCGTAAACTCGTTGAAAAAGCTGCTGTTGACGACCTCGACACCGGGGATTTTCGCTAGTCGCTCGGCCGCATGACTGGCTAGACTGTGATTGAGCACTGCCAGATCACGCAAACCTCGCTCCCCGAGCAATGTCATGTGAACACTGAACGCCAGCGCGCAAAGCCCTGAGTTCGTACAAATATTCGATGTCGCTTTCTCACGACGGATATGTTGTTCGCGCGTTGACAGCGTCAGCACAAACCCGCGTTTGCCCTCGGCATCGACTGTCTCACCGCACAGCCGACCCGGCATCTGCCGCACATATTTCTCCTTGCAGGCGAACAGACCGACATAAGGGCCGCCGAACTGCAGACCAACGCCGAGCGACTGCCCCTCGCCCACGACAATATCCGCGCCCATTTCGCCGGGTGACTTGATCGCGCCCAATGCCACCGGTTCCGTCACCACAGCAATAAGCAGCGCACCATGCACATGCGCTTTGCTGGCCAGTGCCGATAGATCGCCGATCCGGCCAAGAATGTCAGGATACTGCACGATAACGCACGACGTTTGGTCGTCGATTTCGGCCAGCAGGTCATCGACATCGGACTTCGCATCGAGCGTCGGTGTCCGATATGAAAGTGCGTCGCCGGTGAACCGCGCCATTGTCTGCGCGACGCTTACATAGTGCGGATGCAAACCGGACGACAGGATTGCTTTCTTCCGCTTGGTGATCCGGCCCGCCATCGTCACGGCTTCCCAGCATGCGGTCGACCCGTCGTACATACTGGCATTGGCAACGTCGCAACCGAACAGGCGCGCGACCTGCGTCTGGAATTCGAAGAGCACCTGAAGGGTGCCTTGAGCAATCTCGGGCTGATACGGCGTGTAGGCCGTCAGGAATTCACCACGCTGGATGATGTGATCGACGCTTGCCGGTACGTGATGTTTGTAGGCGCCGCAGCCGAGGAAGAACGGCCCGTCTGCTGCCACGCGGTTCTTGCGCGCCAAAGCCGACAAATGCCGCTCGACCGACAGCTCGGTTGCATGGTTGGGAAGCCCACGGATCGGACCATCGAGCCGTGCGCTTTCGGGCACGTCGATAAACAGCGCATCGATATCGGCCGCGCCAATGACGTTCAGCATGGCCGAACGATCATGATCAGTCAGGGGAAGGTAACGCATCAGAGGGTCCCTACGAAAGCGTCATAAGCGGCACGGTCGAACAAGCCGTCGAGTTCGCCCGCATCGTCCAGCGCGAGCCTGAAAAACCATCCCTCGCCCTCAGGCGCGGTATTGACCAGGGCCGGTTCGGTTTCCAAAGCCGCATTTCCTTCGGAAACGGTGCCTGATACCGGCGCGTAGACGTCCGATGCCGCTTTCACGGACTCGACGACGGCAGCATCGCCTCCCTTGGCGACTTTGGTGCCGGCTGATGGCACTTCGACAAAAACGACGTCGCCGAGCTGTTCCTGCGCGTAGCTGGTAATGCCGACCGTCGCCGTTTCGCCATCGACATCGATCCACTCATGATCCTTGGTGTAGTAACGCATTATCAGGCTCCCTTGCGGTGGTAGCGGTTTGGGACAAAAGGCATTGCAGTAACGGTCGCATTCAAACGCTTCCCGCGGACGTCGATCTCGAGGGTGGTTCCGATGGCTGCATGGGCAGCGCTGACGTAGCCCATGGCAATAGGGGCCTGAAGGCTTGGTGAAAAGCCGCCCGACGTGATGCGTCCGACGACGGCATTACCGACGTAGATTTCTGCGCCTTCGCGCGCTGGTTGCCGTCCTTCAACCAGCACGCCAACCATGCGTCGCGCCGCGCCGTCGGCAATTTCGCGCAGGACGCGGTCTGCACCGACGAACCCGCCATCCGTGCGCCGCCGTTTGTTGATCCCGAACAGCAGACCCGCTTCGACCGGATTCGTCTCTGGCGAAAGATCATGGCCATAGAGCGGCAGCCCCGCTTCCAAGCGCAGCGAATCCCGCGCGCCCAGGCCAACCGGCTTCACTCCGGGTTCACCGCACAACAGCGCTGCCACATTTTCAACATCTGCCGCAGCAATCGAGATTTCGAACCCGTCCTCGCCCGTATAACCCGAGCGGCTGATCGACGCTGAGACCCCGCCGATGGCAAAATGCCCGCATCGCATGAACGTCAGGGCCGACAACGGCCATTCGCCAGTCACGTGCCGCTCCAACGCTGCGGCTGCTTTCGGGCCCTGCAATGCAAGCAGCGCGCGCTCTTCGAGATGGTTGAGTGTAATCTCATCGAGCAGATATTCGCGAAGGTGACCAATATCGTCCCATTTCGTCGCGCCGTTGACGACCAGATAAAGGCCGGTCGACCACCGCGAAACCATGAGATCGTCAAGAATGCCGCCATCTTCGTCCAGCAGCAGCGAATAACGCTGCATTCCAAGGTCGAGCGTCGACAGATCGATCGGCAACACGGCCTCGACAGCCGCATCAATCCCCTCGCCGGACAGCAAAAGCTGACCCATATGCGAAACATCGAACAGCCCGGCGTTTTCCCGCGTCCAGAGGTGCTCGGCGACAATGCCTTTATACTGGATCGGCATATGATAGCCGGCAAATTCGACCATGCGAGCGCCTTGCGCGCGATGCCAAGCATCCAGCGCGAGCGGCCTAATTTCCAGCGCTGTTTCGTCGTTGGTCACGGATTCGTCTCCACGCAGTGGTGCACCAGGTCGGTGCCCCCTCTGTCACGGAAACCTGAGAGCTTTGATCCAGGACCAACGTCCGGGACTTACCCCTTCGGTGGTTCCTGCTTTCGCAGGAACGCTTTCCAGAGTTGCCTTGTCGTCCGCGCGGTCCGGGTGCCTGAGAGATTCCGGGGCGGTTGCTCCTTCGGCGTGGTTTCAGGTTGCCCTTCCCCACTCTCCCGCGCGGCCGTCTGCCGGTAACCCCGCAGCAAGCGTTACCGGTTTGTGCGGTGCAGCGATTCGAGTCAACCGTTAGCGTGTTGCATTATACTGCAATTGGTCCGCCGAGAGCTGAAAGCCGATCAGCAATTCAAAGCTGGCGCGCTGGACGGCTGCGCGAACATCGGGTGCCGACAGCGGATCGATTGATGCATCGGCATCGTCGGCGCGACGCTTGCGGGTCAGTTTTGTCCGCACGTCAGCAGGCAGTGTTGCCGCCGCACGATTGATCACGGCACCACCCTTTGCGGTTGCGCTGCCGCGCGCCTGACCATCGGCGAAGCTGATCGCCACCCGCTCGACCCGCTTTGAAACAACGACGGTTCCACCGCGAACGACCGTCACGAAATAGGGCAGTTCGATGGTTCGTGCGCCGTTTGTATTGGTGCGACGCGCTTCGACCGAAAATGACGCCTCGGCAACGACATCATCGCCTCCATCGCCGCAAGTCATTCGCAGGTTGGTTATATTCGCTGTCACGTCGATCGCGCGCGCGTCCCGACTTGATGCCGGATTGAAAACGGTGATGTCGCCGGTCTGCGCAGGAATCGCCACCGCCGGGCAAGCCGTGCGCGTAATCGCAATGCCGCCGGTCTGATCGATTTCACCGTCGCGCGCGCAGGCCGACAGCAGGGCAACGGCAACGAGCGGAATAATCTTTTTCAACGCGGCATCCTTACGCGACGGGTTTGACCGGCTCTCCATAGGAACCGGCTTTCACGGGCGCAAGCAATCGCGTAGAGCCTCGGACATGACACTTCCTGCTCTTGATCTCCTGATTGCCGCACCGCGCGGCTTCTGCGCCGGCGTGGATCGCGCGATCCGCATCGTCGAGCTCGCTATCGAAAAGCACGGCGCGCCGGTCTATGTCCGGCACGAGATCGTCCACAACCGCTACGTCGTTGATACGCTGAAAGCACAGGGCGCGATATTCGTCGATGAGCTCGATGAAGTGCCCGATGGTGCGCCAGTCGTTTTCTCGGCGCACGGTGTTCCAAAAAGCGTGCCAGCAGATGCCGAATCACGCGGGCTTGCTTATCTCGACGCAACCTGTCCGCTGGTTTCGAAAGTGCATCGGCAAGCCGAACGCCTGGTCGACGGCGATCGCCATATCATCTTTATCGGCCACCGCGGGCATCCCGAAGTCGTGGGAACCTTCGGACAGGTTCCGGATGGCGCGATGACGCTTATTGAAACAGTCGAAGACGTTGCTTTACTCGTGCCCACCAAGCCGGACCGACTTGCGTTTCTGACACAGACTACACTCTCAGTCGATGACACCGCCGAGATCGTCCGTGCTCTGCAAGTGCGCTTTCCCGGAATACAGGGGCCGCGCGGCGACGACATTTGTTATGCGACGTCGAACCGGCAGGAAGCCGTGAAACGTATCGCCGGGCGCTGCGATGCCATGCTGGTTATTGGTGCGCCGAACTCATCGAATTCGCTCCGGCTCGTTGAGGTGGCTGAGCGAAATGGCGTCCGGGCAAAACTTATCCAACGCGCCGCGGAGATCGACTTCGACTGGTTGGGCGCGCCAACGACACTTGGCATCACGGCAGGGGCGTCCGCTCCGGAAATTCTCGTGCGTGAAGTCGTAAACGCGCTGGCCACCCGTTTCACTGTCAGCGAGACAGTCGTCGAAGCTGCCGTCGAATCGATAGAGTTCAAATTGCCGCGCGGCCTCGCGGCCTAGCATGGCCGTTTACACGCCGGTTTCTGCCGAGGAAATTGCGACGCTGCTTTCTCGGTACAATGTCGGTCGCTTGGTGTCAGCAAAAGGGATTGCGGAAGGCGTCGAGAACAGCAACTTCCTGATCGATACCACTGCCGGGCGATTTATTCTTACACTCTATGAAAAGCGCGTCGATGCCGACGATCTGCCGTTTTTCCTGAAATTGCTCGATCACCTTGCTGATCGGGCGTTGCCGGTTCCGCGTGCCATTCGCGACTTAAACGGCGACCAGCTGCATACGGTCGCGGGACGCCCCGCCTGCCTTATCGAGTTTTTGCCCGGTATTTCATTATCGACGCCAACCGCGGCGCAGGCTCGCTCGACAGGCGCAGCACTGGGAAAAATGCATGCTGCGCTCAGGGACTTTGAGCCAACGCGGCCAAATTCTCTTGGTCTTTGTGGATGGCATAAGCTCGCAGCCCGATGCGGTCATGACCTCGATGGAATCGCGCCTCACCTTTATCAACGTGTCGATGATGAACTCGCGTGGCTCGACAAATACTGGCCCAATTCGCTCCCGACAGCAGTTATCCATGCGGATTTGTTCCCCGACAACGTGCTGATGCGCGGAGACGCTGTCGGTGGAATGATCGATTTCTACTTCGCCTGTACCGAAGTGCGCGCGTGGGATGTCGCGGTTACGCATGCTGCATGGAGCTTTGCTGGCAACGGCACCGGTTATAACGCGTTGGTCGGCGACGCGATCGTTGGCGGCTATGACGAGACATTCGGCTTGACTGACGCCGAACGCTCGGCATTTCCTGCGCTTGCCCGCGGCGCGTGCTTGCGGTTCCTGCTTACCCGCGCTTGGGACTGGCTTAACACCCCTGCTGACGCAATGGTAACCCGCAAAGACCCGCTCGCGTTCCTGCGCCGCCTCGATCATTACGCAGCCCTGTGAGCGAAATGCCGCATGTTCGCATTGCCACGGACGGGGCATGCAAAGGCAATCCAGGACCGGGCGGATGGGGCGCGTTCATTCAAATGGGCGGGCATGGCAAAGAAATTTCTGGCGGCGAAGCGCATACGACCAACAACCGCATGGAGCTTCAGGCAGCGATTTCGGCACTGAACGCCTTGAACAAACCGTGTCGCGTTACGCTATCTACTGACAGCCGGTATGTAATGGACGGTCTGACCAAATGGATTAAAGGCTGGCAACGCAACGGCTGGAAAACGGCGGACAGAAAGCCGGTAAAAAACGCTGATTTGTGGCAAGCGCTCCTTGATGCGGCCAAACCACACCGCATCGAGTGGGTGTGGGTAAAGGGGCATGCGGGCCATCCGGAAAATGAGCGTGCCGACCGGCTGGCGAGTGACGCTGCGCTCGCTGCCGGTCTAACTTCGAACTAGAGATTACTCGGTTTCGCGTATTTCCGCTTTTGGGCCGTTTTTCAAAATTGATTCAATTGCGTTTTTGGCAGACGCCTTCGATTTGTATCCTTCGGTCCAAGAAATAGATTCTGAATTATACTTGAAATGGGCCACGAACTCGCCTGCCTTGTTTGTCTTTATCTCGAAGTAATGCGCCATGTGCCGCTCCATTTTCGGTTTGCAACATCAGGCTATCGCGATCGATCAACTACTTCCAGCACGGAAACGCATCGGCGAGAACGGAGCCGGATCAATATGCGCGACCATAACATCGGGCGCGTGACCGAGCAGCATCGCTGCGCACAAAGCACCTGCTGCCGGCGCCGTCTGAATGCCATAGCCGCCCTGACCCACGCACCAGAAGAACCCCTCCACGTCCGGATCAAACCCATAAACTGGCAAGCGATCCGGCGCGAACGTGCGCAGTCCAGCCCATTTATGCTCGACTGCCAACACTCGCCAGCTTGTTACCGCCTCGAGCCGGTCAATCGCAATGGCAATATCGAGCTCCTCGGGCGATGCGTCGCCGGGTTCGACCGGCGTTTCATCGTGCGGACAAACCCAAAGCTTGTTCACGCCCTCGGGCCGGAAATAGAAAGTCCCCGCGATGTCGATCGTCAATGGCAGGTTATGCGGCACATCATCGCCATCGACTCTAACTTGCGCGATCGTTCGCCGTTTCGGCTCAAGCCCAAGCGGCGTGGCACCGGCCAATTTGGCAACGACATCCCCCCATGCCCCCGCTGCGTTCACGACGGTCTTTGCGAGCACGGATGCATCGCCGCTCTGAGTCATCCAATTTTCACCGTCGCGCACCATTGCTTCCACCCGAAAGCCGGTATGCACAATACCGCCAGCCCTTCGGAATTCGGCCATATATTTGTTCAACAGTCCGCCGACATCGATGTCGGCGCAGTCCACTTCCAGCACACCTTCGACGAGAACAGATTTTGCCCGCGGCACATAGTCACGGATGCCTTCATGATCCAGGCGACGCAATTGCGCGCCCGTCCCTGCAAAATTCATCATCAGCGTATCGAGTTTATTCACGTTCTCGACCTCTGCGACGTTCAATGACGTGCGCGGCTCGAGGAACCCGCCATCGCGTAATGGTTCCAGCGATGCTTTGCTGAGCGGCTGCACCAGCGGCCCGCCCAAGGTTTCGTGCCAGAAAGCAGCCGACCGCCCTGTGGAATGATAGCCCGGCACGTCCTCGGCCTCGAGCAACACGACCGACGCGTACGGCGCGAGCGCCGCCGCAACACTGGCCCCGGCAATGCCCCCGCCGATCACCGCGAAATCATAACTATTCACTCGATAAACTCCGCTATCGCTGCCAACGCTCTATTGCGCGGGCCGTCAGCCTCGCGCAAAATTTCATGCGCGGTATCATCGCCGAACACAAGCAACGTGGCCATCGGTAATCGCGCCGCAAATGCGTGGATTGCCCGGGCGCTGACGAGTTCGTCCCGCTCGGCGCACAGTATAAGAATGGGCGTTTTCACCTGCTCGATAACACTTGTTCGTTTGAGGCCCGCAAGCGAACGATAGGCAGCAGCGAGCCAGGACCAACTCGGCGGGCCGAGCGCCAGCGACGGGTTCGTCTTTTTCCACCATAGCTCGTCCGCATAGCGTTCCGCGTCATGCGTTAAAAACCCTTGGCGCGATGCGTTTGCCGCCGCCGGCTTCTCGTTGCGTTTCCACGCCGGACGCATCTCGCTTTTAAGCCGCGCCATGACACGCGCCGCCCAGAACGCAACGGGAAACGGAATGATACCGGTCTCGAACCCGAGCATCGGCGCCACGAGCACAGCTTTGTCAGGCGCAATCGCTTTTTCGACAAGTGCGCGCAAAACGAGATGTCCGCCCATCGAATGCCCCATCACAATATGTGGGCCAGTCTCGCGCGCGGTCCAGTCTTCATAAAACACTTCGAGATCGCCAATCCATGTCGCATAGTCATCGATGTGCCCGACAGCAGGGTTGCCACCCACCCGACCTGACCCGCCCTGGCCGCGCCAGTCGAAGCTTGTGACGCTCCACCCGTCGCGCGACCACGCATCAAGCGTTTCGATATATTTTTCGACAATATCGCCGCGCCCGCCCAGCCAGAGGATCGAGCCGCGCCGTTGGCCGACGGCCGGTTGCGCATAATGTCGCAGCGGCCAACCGTCTTTGGCATGCACCATGGTTATCACGCTATTCAGCGGAAATTTACGGCGATCGAAAGTCATCAGCTGCTCGGTTACGTTTTCGCAAGGGTCTGCGTCTAGAGCTTAAGCGCATGGAAACCATATTCTTTACGCGCGTCCTGCTGGGGCTGCTGGCCATCGCACTCATCGTTGCCGCCGTTGGCGATTGGCAGCGTCGCCTGATCGAGAACTGGCTGACAGGCGGCATTGCCTGTGCGGCGCCGCTCTTATGGCTTGTGCAGGGCTATGGATTGTGGCCCGAAATCGGCATTCAGGTGATATTGGCCGTCTGCCTGTTTCTGCTGTTCCTGATCTTTTTTGCCATCGGAGCGATGGGTGGCGGCGACGTGAAACTGATCGCTGCGCTGGGGCTGTGGTTTCCGCTCGGCCATATGATGAATCTTCTGCTCATCATGTCCATCCTCGGCGGTATCCTGACGCTCGCCATGTTGGTTCACCACCGCTTGACGAAGAAATCGGGGCGTCCTGAAATACCCTATGGCATCGCAATTTCTGCCGCTGGTCTTTGGGTCATCTTCCAAACGATATTTTAACCACTGCGCTGCATAACGGACGTCGAACTCAAAGACCTGTGCTGGGAGGCGCAATTACGTCATGGAGCCAAAGAAGATCGCCCTACTCGTCGGCGCCCTCGTTATTGCAGCCGTAACGGCCGTAATGGCGCGCAGTATGTTTGGCCAATCAGCACCTGCTGCTGTTGCAAGCATCGTTGCCCCTGCACCGACCGGGCCGGAAGTACTCGTTGCGACGCGGGCCTTGCCAGTCGGCACGATCCTTGGCCCCGACAGCTTCCGTTATCAGCCATGGCCGAAAGAGCTGATCCAGAATGCCTATTACCTTAAAGGCAAGGTCGATCCGGCGGCGCTTGCGGGAACAGTTGTCCGCAATACGATTTCGGCAGGTCAGCCGGTAACGCAGGGCTCGCTCGTCGAACCCGGTGATCGCGGTTTCCTCGCGGCAGCTCTCGGGCCGGGCATGCGTGCCGTTACCATCCAGGTCAACGGGCAGGCAGCCGGTCTTTCGGGTTTCGCTTTTCCGGGCGACCACATCGATCTCATGCTGACGCAAACGGTGACCGGAGACGGGCCGCCGCTGAAGACGGTCGAAACGATCGTCCGTAACCTGCGCGTGCTTGCCACGGATCAGCGTTCGACACAGCCGGTCGATGACAAGGGCAACAAAACCGTCGTCACTTTTGCGACGATCACGCTCGAAGTGACGCCACGTATCGCCGAAAAGATTGCCGTCGCCCAAACCTTTGGCCAGCTTTCGCTTAGCCTGCGTTCGATCGCAGACAATGCCGCCGATCTCGATCGCGCCATTGCTGCCGGCGACGTGACAGTTCCAAATGGTCTCGACCCGGTAAAGGACAAAGCCGCGATTGCCGCGATCACATCGCGCCCGACCGACAGCTACAGCTACGTGACGGGTGCCGATGTGTCGCGCTTTCAGCGTCGCACGGTGCCGCTGGTTGCACCTTCGGCGACTTCGAACCTTAATCGTCTCGGCACGGCCGTCGCTATGACAGCGACCAAAGGCGACATTGTGGTCGCATCGAATATTCCGATCGTCCGGGTTGCCCGCGGCAATACCGTCACCGAAGTTCCGTTTGGGGGCAAATAACATGCAGTCCAAGTCATCAATCCTGGCGCGTCCTCTAGCGCTCGCCCTCGGTGCCGCCATGATCTTCGGATCGGTCGCCGCGGCCGACGCTGCCCCTCGCAAAGGGGCTCGCGCCAAGGTCGTTAAATACGTCCGCGCAAAGCCCAAGGCACCGCCGGCAGGCGTGCAGCGTCCTTCGGGAGAAATCTACTTGTCGAAGGGCCGCGGTCAGTTGATCACGCTGGCAACGCCGATCACCGATGTGTTCGTTTCGAATACAACCGCGGTTGATGTTCAGGTTCAGTCGCCGACGCAACTGTATCTTTTCGGCAAGGAAGACGGCGAAGCGTCGGTCTATGCAACCACCCGCTCGGGACAAGTTGCCTATTCGACCAACGTCCGTGTTTCGCAGAATTACGGCTCGCTCGACTCGATGCTGCGCCTCGCCATGCCTGATACCGACGTGAAAGCGACGCTGTCGGGTCAGGTCGCCGTCCTTACGGGCACGGTCAAAAGCCCCGCCGACATTGAAGAAGCCGGCGATCTTGTTCGCGCGTTCCTCAATCCCGGTATCGACATGACGGATCCAAAAGCCATGGTGAAAGTCATGGTGATTAACCGCCTGCGTACCGCAACGCCGCTTCAGGTCACGCTGCAGGTCCGCATTGCCGAAGTCAGCCGGTCGTTCGGCAAGGACATCGGCGTGAACTGGCAAGCCAACAATAACGCCCCAACCGGACGTGGCACGACCTTCTCCGCCGGTAACGTGGGTGGCGCAGGCTTCCTTGATCTCGGCGGGCGCTTGCTCGGCCTAAATGTCTTGAGCCAGCTCGATATCGGCGAAACCGAGGGTTTGGTAACCACGCTGGCGTCGCCGAATCTGACGGCTCTCTCTGGCCAGAAGGCATCATTCCTAGCCGGTGGTGAATTCCCGATTCCTATATCTTCGACAAACGGGGGCGCGGCACAGATTTCGGTCGAATTCAAAAAATACGGTGTCGCGCTGGACTTCGTGCCTGTTGTGTTAGCCGACGGCCGCATTTCACTGACGGTAAAACCGGAAGTTTCCGAAATCGATTTTCAAAACGCAGTAATTGTGAACGGAGGACGGGTTCCCGGCCTTACAACCCGTCGCGTGGAAACCACCGTGGAGCTAGGGTCGGGTCAAAGTTTCGTAATCGGCGGTCTGTTGCGCGCGTCAAATACCAACAATTTTTCGAAGATACCTGGCATTGGCGACGTTCCGGTCTTGGGCGCGCTGTTCCGTTCCAACGGCTGGAAGCGCGGCGAGACTGAACTCATGATCGTGGTTACGCCCTATCTCGTCAATCCCGTAGCAGCAAACAAGATCGTGCTCCCGACCGATGGATACCGCACACCGAGCGAGCTCGGGCGCATATTTGGCGGCGAATTTTACAAGCGGGGGCCGAGCGGCAGTGGAAAACGTCCCGAACCCACCATGGCACCGCCAACAACCGTCCGCGGCAGCATTCCTGCCCCCGGTTTCAGCAATTAAGCGAAGGTGAAAAAAATCATGCGTAACGTGCATCTCATTTCACTCGCCGCGCTCGGCCTTTCGCTAGCCGCATGCGGCGGCGGCACGACCAATCAGGGGCTGGAAAGCGTTCACCAGCCCGTCATTGCGCGCACCGACTATGTCTATGAAATCGCCAACGGCATGGGCACGCAAGGCTCGCAACGTCTCGATGCTTGGTTCGAATCACTGGGCGTCGGCTTCGGTGACCGGATCTCGGTCGATGACCCAAGCGGCAATCCCGCAAACCGCCAGCTTGTCGATGCGGCCGCAAATCGTCTGGGCTTGATTGTCCAGAACACCGCGCCGGTCACACAAGGCGAAATCGCTGCGAACAACTTCCGCGTCATCGTCAGTCGTACGCAGGCCCGCGTGCCCGGCTGCCCCGATTGGAGCCGGTCTTCGGTCGGCAATTACGGCGGCGATGCGCCTTCGAATTATGGGTGTGCGACCAATGCCAGTCTGGCCGCGTCGGTCGCCAACCCCAATGATTTCGTTGGCGACGGGCATCAGACGCGAACCACCAACAGCAACTATTTCACGACCACAATCCGCAAGCCTGTTGCGAAATAAGGAGCCAAATACATGAACGCGCCTTGGTCTCCTTCCCGTAACGCCGGTGCGTTGCGCGATCCCTTCACGGCATTTGTCTGCGATGAGCAGACTGCCGAACAAATCCGGCCGATCGCCGTCGAACTGGGCTGGGCTCCAGACAAGATCAACAAGGGCGGGTTGCGCAATGCAGTCCAGACACTTTCGGTGTCGGCAAGCCCGAACATTTTGTTCGTCGATCTGTCGGAAAGCGGCGATCCGCTGAATGATATCAACGCACTTGCGGAAGTCTGCGAGCCCGGCACGGTCGTGATTGCGGCGGGCCAGGTCAACGATGTTCGCCTTTATCGCGATCTCGTCGCGAGTGGCATTCAGGATTATTTATTGAAGCCGTTCAGCCCGGATCAGCTTCGTGACGCTTTCCTCCACGCTCAGGCTGTTTTCAATGCACCAAAGCATGTCGAAAGCTCGGTCGAACGACCGCACGTCATGACGGCAATCATCGGCGCGCGCGGCGGTGCCGGTGCGTCGACCCTCGCGACATCGATTGCCTGGCTAATGGGTGAACGATCGCAGCGTTCGACGGCTCTGATGGACCTCGATGTCCATTTCGGAACCGGCGCGCTGTCACTCGATCTCGAGCCGGGCCGCGGCCTTACCGACGCGATCGAAAATCCAAGCCGCATCGATGGCCTGTTTATCGAGCGCGCAATGGTTAAGGCCGGTGAAAAACTCGCGATCCTGAGCGCCGAAGCGCCGATCAATCAGCCGATGCTGACCGATGGCGCCGCATTTTATCAACTTCAGGAAGAAATGCGCAGTGCGTTCGAATGCACAGTGATCGATTTGCCGCGCGGCATGTTGGTCCAACATCCGCACTTGATGAACGATGTGCAAGCGACAGTGCTTGTGACAGAGCTAACGCTTGCCTCGGCGCGCGACGCGATCCGGCTTTTGTCATGGCTCAAATCGAACGCGCCGCAGTCGACCATCATCGTCGTGGCCAATCGCGTTCCGACGAGTGGCGCGAGCGAAATCAGTCGTAAAGACTTCGAGTCATCGATCGAACGCAAAATCGACTATGTCGTCCCTGCCGACGCCAAGGTCGTTATCCAGGCGGCAAAACTAGGTAAAACTGTTGCCGAAATTGGCAAAGGTACCAAGCTGGGTGCTGTCCTTGCTGATATTGCGGTTCGACTTGTTGCGACTGGCGACGAAGCTGCCACAAACGCAATCGGCAACGAAGCAAAAACGAAAAGCTCGCTGCTCGGCAAGCTTGGCAGTTTCAAATCGATGATGCCCGGCAAATCCAAACCCAAAGATAAAGCGGATAAGGGCTAATGCTGTCCACGCCGATCATCATGTTGGCGGGTGCCGCGCTGCTGGTCGTGGCGATGGTCGTGCTTGCCTTTTCGGGTCCATCGACGGCGAAGGCGCAAGCACGGCGCATCAATGCGTTGCGGGATCGGCATAGCAATTCGACAGGCGCGATTGTCGAAGCGCAGATGCGCCGTATTCAGGCTGTTCGCAACACGCGGATGGACAATCTGGCGGCACAGTTTCTGCCCAAACCGGCGGTGCTGAAAAAGCGGCTCGACATGACCGGCAAGACGTGGACACCCGGCAAATATCTCGGTGCGTGCTTGATTATCGGTCTGGTCGTAATGGCCGGACTGCTCGTAAAGGGCGCGCCGGTTCTCATGAGTATTTTTGTCGGATTCTTTCTCGGCTTGACGATCCCGCACATGGTTGTCGGGTTCACGATCAAAAAGCGCATCGGCAAATTTACGAAAAACTTTCCCGACGCCATCGAATTGCTCGTGCGCGGCCTCCGCTCCGGTTTGCCCATTACCGAAACTTTGGGCGTGGTCGCGGCCGAGATTCCGGGTCCGGTCGGTGTCGAGTTTCGTTCGGTTGCCGACAAGATGAAGATCGGGCGGACGATGGACGCTGCACTTCAGGAAACAGCCGATCGCCTCGGGACCCCGGAGTTTCAATTCTTCGTCATCACGCTCCAGATTCAGCGCGAAACGGGGGGGAATCTTGCCGAAACGCTGTCGAACCTCGCCGACGTCCTGCGCAAGCGCATGCAGATGAAGCTCAAGATCAAAGCGATGTCCTCTGAATCAAAGGCGTCGGCCTACATCATCGGGGCGCTGCCGTTCATCGTGTTCTTCATGATTCTGCAGATCAACTACGCCTACATGGCTGCGTTCTTTAGTGACCCGCGCCTCATCGCGACGGGCCTTGGCGGCATGGTCTGGATGGGCATCGGCGCGTTCATCATGCGCCAAATGATCAACTTCGAAATTTAGGGGGACCGCACTCGTGCAACCGGCAGCTGGTCCGACTTTCTTCGGCATCGATGTTATCTTTGTGGCCACAGCATTGAGCGCTGTTGCATGTTTCGCCTTGTTGCTGGCGATCTACGCGGCAACCACAGTGCGCGATCCGATGACGAAGCGCGTCAAAGCGCTGAATGAGCGCCGCGAGCAATTGAAAGCGGGCATCGTTGCATCGACGTCGAAGCGGCGCGCGAAGCTTAATCAGAAAAACGAGACGACCGACCGGATGCGGTCGTTCCTCTCATCGCTCAAGGTGCTTCAGGATACGCAACTCAAAGCTGCGCAGATCAAGCTGATGCAAGCTGGCATCCGGTCAAAGGATCTGGCCGTTATCGTCATCTTCGCGCGCCTTCTGATGCCGATCGTCATTGGCGGTGGGGTTGTGTTCTATGTCTATGGGATGGGTGGTCTCGCCGACTGGACGCCGTTCAAGCGCTACGGCGTTGTCGCCGCGTCATTGTTGCTGAGCTACAAAGCTCCCGACATCTGGTTGAATAATAAGGTTGCGAAGCGGTCGAACGAAATCCGCAAAGGACTGCCTGACGGTCTGGATCTGCTTGTTATTTGCGCCGAAGCGGGTCTGACCGTCGATGCTGCATTCCAGCGCGTTTCAAAGGAGCTTGGCCGCGCCTACCCCGAACTGGGCGACGAATTCGCGCTGACCGCAATCGAACTCGGCTTTTTGACCGAACGGCGCTCCGCATTCGAAAACCTTGCCACCCGTGTAAATCTTGATGCTGTAAAAGGCGTCGTGACGACAATGATACAGACCGAGAAATACGGTACACCGCTCGCCTCTGCGTTGCGTGTCTTATCCGCAGAATTCCGCAACGAGCGGATGATGCGCGCCGAAGAAAAGGCTGCTCGCTTGCCGGCCATCATGACCGTCCCGCTGATTCTGTTCATCCTGCCCGTGCTGTTCATCGTGATTCTGGGCCCCGCAGCGTGTTCGATCAACGATCAGTTCATGAATAAGTAGCGGAACTTGCCGTTGAAGCGGCAGTTACCCCACGATCCAAACAAAGGATCGAAAGCATGGCATCGTTAACGAATGATCAGTGGATAATTATCGCTATCATCTTCGCCGTCGGAATGTTGATGGGGCTGACGCTGCGTTCAGGCGGGGCAAAATGGCGCACCAAATATGAAGCGGAACGCGATGCTCACGCGCAATTGCGCAAGGATTATGATGCGCACCTAGCGCGGCACAAGGAAGCATTGCCTGTCGAACGTGATCGTCTTCGTTCCGGAAGCTTTTAGTGTCTTAACGCAGCCTGTGCGGCGGCAAGGCGAGCGATTGGCACGCGGTAAGGCGACGCGCTGACATAATCGAGGCCGACCGTTTCGCAAAAGGAAATGCTCGCCGGATCGCCGCCATGCTCGCCGCAAATGCCGAGCTTTATGTCAGGCCGCGTTGCGCGGCCGCGATCTGCCGCCAGTTTCACCAACTCGCCGACGCCTTCGATGTCGAGGCTGACGAACGGATCGGTCGCGTAAATCCCCTGATCGACATAAGCGGTCAGAAAGCGGCTGGCATCATCGCGTGAGACGCCCAGCGTCGTCTGGGTCAGATCATTTGTTCCGAAACTGAAAAACGCACCGACTTCGGCAATTTCTCCTGCCATCAAAGCGGCACGTGGCAATTCGATCATGGTGCCGACGAGATATTCGATCCGCTTTCCCCGTTCGGCGAAGACCGCCTCAGCAATTCTGTCGATCACATCCTTCATCAGCTCGAGTTCGCGCCGCGTTGCCACAAGCGGGACCATGACTTCAGGGATCGGCGAGACATCGAGGTCACAAGCCGCTTCAAAAATCGCGCGCGCCTGCATCTCGTAAATTTCCGGATAGGTAACGCCAAGCCGGCAACCGCGATGACCCAGCATCGGATTAAACTCATGCAATTCGGACGCCCGCCGCTTCAGAACATCGACGCTGACTCCGGCTGCCGTTGCCACATCCGCAAAATCACTCTCTTCGGTCGGCAGAAATTCGTGCAACGGCGGATCGAGCAGACGGATCGTTACGGGCAATCCCGCCATAACCTCGAAAATGCCCCGAAAATCAGCGCGCTGTTCGGGAAGGAGTTTGGCGAGCGCCGCACGCCGCCCCTTTTCGTCCGACGCCAATATCATTTCGCGCACGGCGGTGATCCGCGCGGCTTCGAAAAACATATGTTCGGTGCGGCAAAGCCCGACCCCTTCGGCGCCGAATTCACGTGCGATGCGGCAATCGTCGGGCGTTTCGGCGTTTGCACGTACTTTCATCCGGCGCGCCGCATCGGCCCAGACCATCAGCGCCGCAAAATCGCCCGACATTTCGGGCTGCACCGTGGCAACCGCGCCGACCATGACCTCACCCGACGCACCATCGATCGTCAGAATGTCACCCTCGCGGATTTCGCGTGTGCCGACGCGGGCAATTTTGGCCTTGGCATCAATGCTCAGCGAGCCCGCGCCAGATACGCAGGGGCGCCCCATGCCGCGCGCAACGACGGCAGCATGCGATGTCATGCCGCCGCGTGCGGTCAATATGCCTTTGGCCGCATGCATGCCGTGAATGTCTTCCGGCGAGGTTTCAGTGCGCACAAGGATGACGCTCTCACCCATTTCGGCGCGCTTTTCCGCCGTATCGCTGTCGAAAACCGCAACGCCCGAAGCCGCCCCCGGCGAAGCAGGAAGCCCCTTTACCAGCACGTCGCGCTTTGCCAGTGGGTCAAGCGTCGGGTGTAGCAGCTGATCGAGTGCCGCCGGGTCAACGCGACACACGGCTTCATTGCGAGTGATCAGCCCTTCATCCGCCATATCGACCGCAATTTTCAGCGCGGCCTTTGCCGTCCGTTTGCCCGCGCGTGTCTGCAACATCCACAGTGTGCCACGCTCGACGGTAAATTCGATATCCTGCATGTCTCGGTAATGCGTCTCGAGCAGATCGAACACACGCGCCAGTTCGGCGTAAACCACGGGCATCGATTCCTGCATCGACAGCGGCTTTGCCTTCGCCCGTTCACGCGCCGCGGTGGTCAGATATTGTGGCGTGCGGATGCCCGCGACCACATCCTCGCCCTGTGCGTTGATCAGATATTCGCCGTAATAGGCACGCTCGCCGGTCGCCGGATCGCGGGTGAACGCCACGCCGGTCGCCGACGTGTCGCCCATATTGCCAAAGACCATTGCCTGGACGTTGACGGCGGTGCCCCAGTCATGGGGTATCGAATTGATCCGGCGATAGACTTTGGCGCGTTCGGATTGCCACGAGCCGAACACAGCGCCGACCGCGCCCCACAGCTGGTCATGCACGTCCTGCGGAAATGGCTTGCCCCACAATTCGGCAACGAGGCGCTGGTATTCGGCGACCAGCGCCCGCAGATCGCGCGCCGTCAATTCGGTGTCGAGGCTAAACCCCTGATCTTCTTTGGCAATCTCGAGCGCTTCCTCGAATGCGCCATGATCGAGGCCAAGCACGACATCGGCATACATCTGGATGAAGCGGCGATAGCTGTCCCACGCGAACCGTTCGTCACCCGAAGCCGTGGCAAGCCCGACCACGGTTTCATCGTTCAGGCCAAGATTAAGGACAGTGTCCATCATGCCGGGCATCGAGACGCGTGCGCCGCTACGCACCGAAACGAGGAGCGGATCGGCCGCGTCGCCGAATTTCTTGCCGGTGATGCTCTCGATATGTGCGATCCCACTGGCGACTTGCGGGTGTAGCTCGGACGGAAAGGCCTCGCCTTCCTCATAATAGCGCGCGCACATCGGCGTGCTGATCGTAAATCCGGGCGGGACCGGCAGGCCGATCGACGCCATGCCATCGAGGTTCGCGCCCTTGCCGCCGAGCAGAGTCTTGTCTTGCCCCCCTTCCGACACCCCGCCGCCGAAACGGTAAACATAGTTGGTCATGACGTTCCCATTGTTTCAAAAGTTAGTCAAAAGTTAGTCCAAGGATTTCCATTTATCCCTCGATTTTCGAGAAATCGGCAACGCGGTGGACGGCAGCGCGGACGCGGGCAAGCAATGCCAAACGCACGTCGCGCTTGGCGGTGTCGGCATCATTGACTGTCACGGTTTCAAAGAACGCATCGATGGGCGCGCGGAGACTCGCGAGAGCCGACATCGCCCCTTCGAAATCTTCGCGTTCGATTGCGGCGGAGGCGAGCGGTTCGGCCGCGTCGAGTGCGTCAATCAGCGACTGTTCGGCGATTTCGGGCGTGTAGGACAGCCCTATCTTCGGACCCTCTCCCCTTGCGGGAGAGGGCGACTCGCCACCGGCGAGCGGGGAGAGGGGTTCAAGGGAACTGGTCAAAGGCTTTCCCTTATCCCCCTCTCCCCGCTCAGCTTTCGCTGAGTCGCCCTCTCTCGCAGGGGGAGAGGGGCCTTCCTTCTTCAGGATATTCGCAGCGCGCTTGTATCCCGCAAGCAGGTTCTTCCCCTCGTCAGTCCCGACAAACCCCTGCAAAGCTTTCACCCGCGCGAGAAGGCGGACGAGATCATCCTCACCACCGAGTGCGAAGACGGCATCGATCAGGTCATGGCGGACCCCAGCTTCACGCTGCTGGACTTTTAGGCGGTCGGCGAGGAAATTCGGGAGCGATACGAACGTTGCCCGCATAGCTTGTTGATGCTGTTCGAAGCCGTTGTCGGACATTGAGGGAGAACAACGGAGTGTTGTCATTCCAGCGAGTCCGCGCGTAATTGTTTCCCATAAGCTTAGACGCAGTTTGTTAGTCGTAAGCAGATCAAGCACGCCCAAGGCAGCGCGACGTAGAGCAAACGGATCTTTTGAGCCCGTTGGCGGCATGTCGGCAAAGAAAAATGAAACAAGCGTATCCAACTTATCCGCCAAACTCACGGCAACCGTAACCGGCGCGGTGGGTACATCATCGCCCTGCCCGACTGGTTTGTAATGATCGCGGATCGCGTCGGCGACGGCGTCGGGCAAGCCTTGCGCGCGGGCGTAATAGCCGCCCATGATGCCCTGCAATTCGGGGAATTCGCCGACCATACCCGTGACGAGATCGGCTTTGCACAGGCGGGCGGCGGTTTCGGCCATGTCGGCCAATTGTTTGACGTCTACAATCCGTTCGGGCTGAGCTTGTCGAAGCCTCGTCCTTATTCCTTCTCCCTCGGTACCAGAGAAGGCCAACCCTTCGACAAGCTCACGGCGAACGGGGTGTGGTTTCACAACGCCGGTTTCGATAAGCCACCGCGCTAGTTTCGCCACGCGCTCGACTTTGTCGGCGACTGTGCCCAGCTTTTCGTGGAACACGATGTCTTTCAGCTTCAGCGCCTGATCCTCGAGCGGAACCTTCAGGTCCTGCTCCCAGAAGAACTTGGCATCGCTCAGCCGCGCGGAAAGCACTTTTTCGTTGCCCGCGATCACTGCCGCGCCGCCGTCGCTTGCGTCGATGTTCGCGGTGCACACGAACGCATTGGCCAGTTGTCCCTCCCCGTCCACACATGCGAAATATTTCTGGTTGGTGCGCATTGTCAGCTGGATGACTTCGCGGGGCACGTCGAGGAATGCGGGGTCGAAACGCCCGAGCAGCGGCACCGGCCATTCGGTCAGGCCAGCGTTCTCGATGACCAGTCCGTCGTCGGGAATCACGGTGAGCCCTGCTGCTGAGGCTGCCCTCGCCGCGCCGTCCTCGATCAACTTGCGGCGTTCAGACAAGTGCACGATCACGTGCGCAGCGCGCAGATGTTCGATATAGTCGTCGACGCCGGTAATCGTGACGACGCCGCTGTGATGAAAGCGGTGACCCGTCGTTTCGCGGCCACTGATTATGCCATCGACTTCGCAGTCCACCACGTCATCACCGAACAGTGCGACGATCCCCTGCAGCGGGCGGACCCAGCGCAGGCTTTCGGTGCTGGCCGACGCTGCGCCCCACCGCATTGATTTTGGCCACGGGAAGGCGCGGATGATGGCAGGGATTGTTTCGCTAAGGACGCTCGCAGTGGCGCGACCCTGCCGGTCGATCACGGCGAACAGCACGCCATCACGTTCAGTCAATTGTTCGCGGGTCAGCCCGGTCGAGCGGAGGAAACCCGCTAGCGCCTGTTCGGGCGCATTGGCACGCGGACCTTTGCGTTCTTCGCTGACCGCTTCGGTCTTATCCGGGAGCCCACGGGCGATGAGCGCCAACCGACGCGGCGTGGCGAATGTTTCGATGCTGTCAGCCGTCAGTCCAGCTCTGGCGACTTCCTCGGCAAACAGGCGCGTCAGATCGTCCTTGGCCTTGATCTGCATCCGCGCGGGGATTTCTTCGGATCGCAGTTCGAGCAGGAAGTCGGTCAAGTGGCCCAACCGTTCTTCGTCATGTGCGCGGCGCATGCACCCTTCGCCAGATCGCGGACACGGCCCATGTAAGCAGCGCGCTCGGCGACCGAGATAACGCCGCGCGCTTGCAAGGTGTTGAAGATGTGGCTGGCCTTGATTGCTTGTTCATAAGCGGGGATCGGCAGGTCCGCGGCGAGGCAGTTTTCACATTCTGCCGTTGCCATCTTGAAGCCGTCGAACAGCGTTTTCGTATCGGCGACCTCAAAATTCCATTTCGACATCTGCTTTTCATTTTCAAGGAAGACATCGCCATAGGTGACGCCGTCGCCATTGAAATCGAGATCGTAAACGCTGTCGACATTCTGCACATACATGGCGAGCCGTTCGAGCCCATAGGTCAATTCGCCCGCGACGGGCTTGCAGTCGAAGCCGCCCATTTGCTGGAAATATGTGAACTGCGTCACTTCCATCCCATCGCACCAGACTTCCCAGCCCAGCCCCCACGCGCCGAGCGTCGGCGATTCCCAGTTGTCTTCTTCGAAGCGCACATCATGCGCGCGCAAGTCGACACCGCACGCCTCTAAACTTTGAAGGTAGAGGTCCTGAATCTCGTCAGGCGCCGGCTTGAGGATGACTTGAAACTGATGATGCTTGAACAGCCGGTTGGGGTTTTCGCCGAACCGGCCGTCGGCCGGCCGCCGCGACGGCTGCACGTAGGCCACATTCCACGGGCTGGTGCCGAGCACCCGCAGAAACGTCTCCGGATGCATCGTCCCGGCGCCCATCTCGGTGTCGAGCGGCTGTTGGATCAGGCAGCCTTGCGCGGCCCAATAGGTGGAGAGCTTGAAGATCAGATCTTGAAACGTCACAAGTCCCGTCTCAATTCGCGCACGATGCGCGCCGACTTCAGTTCCTTTTCGAGATGCATAGTGATCATCCGCTGATGTGCCCGTTCCAATTCCCGGAGTGCCTTCGGGCCGGCCGGGTGTTTGACGACCTGCCGCGGCGTCATCCTTCGCGCTACCGTCAAAAACGCTTGCGCTTCGGATGACAAATCGGTGTCCTCAATTGCGGGGTACACCCCTTCAAGCTTCAGTAACCAGTACTCAAAGTACCTCGCGAGCGCTTCCATCGAACCGCCCCGGCCCAACGCGTCACCGACGCCGGTGCCGAGCCTGAACAGCCGTTCGTTGGCGGCGTTCTCGGGCGACCATTCATCGAGCAGCTCGGCGAAGTAACTCGCGTGCGCCAACACGCTCGCCGGGTCGGATTCGAAGCCTGTGCTCGACTGCATCGGCGACCGCTTCGGTTCGATGCGCTCGAGTCGAACAAGGTCACGGCCTTCCCGCTCGACGTAGTGCGCGCGCCCCCGAGTCAACGGCTCGAGTGCGCCGCCGAACCGCTTCCGCGATTTCGACGCGTTCTTCGCCACACCACGCTTCTTCCCGTGATCCACCGTGATGAACACCACGATGCGATCCGCTTCGCCATAACGATGCGTCCGGAGGATGAGCGCGTCGGAGCTATGAACCTTCACGTCGCACAACCTTCATATCCGCAACCGCTCAATTGTACCCCGGGGTCACCCGGCGTGCAGGAATCGCGAGCCGGTGTCAGCCGGCATGCAGGAAGCGCGAGCCGGTGTCAGCCGGCATGCAGGAAGCGAAGGAGCAAGGTGCTGAGGCCCAGGAACGACAGGAAGCCGAACACGTCGGTCAGTGTCGTAATCAGGACGGACGAAGCGAGCGCGGGATCGACCTTCAGGGCGCGCAGCGCCAGCGGGATCAGCGTGCCCGCCGTCGAGGCCACGAACATGTTGATGACCATCGCCATGCCCAGGATCAAGCCCAGCACCCAGTCGTGTTGGGGGCTCGTGATCCACACCATGACCGCGCCGGCGAGACCCGTCGCGATGCCGTTGCCCAGGCCCACCAGGCCTTCCTTGAACACGACGTGGCGCGCGTTGGTCCAGGTGAGCTCGCCGAGCGCCAGCCCCCTGACGACGATCGCGAGTGTCTGCGTGGCGGCGTTGCCGCCCATACCGGCGACGACGGGCATGTACGCCGCGATGATCGGCAGGGCCTTGATCGTGTCCGAGAAGAGGCTGACGACGTACGCCGCGATGAAGGCCGTGAGCAGATTCACCTGCAGCCACGGCATGCGCTTGAGGAACGATTGCTTCGGCGTGCTCAGGACCGAGTCGTCGCCCGACACGCCGGCGAGCAGCAGCACGTCTTCGGTCGCCTCTTCCTTGAGCACGTCGATGACGTCGTCGACGGTGATCACGCCGATCAGCTTGTTTTCGGCGTCGACGATCGGCAGCGCGAGCAGGTTGTAGGACGCGACGAGTTTCGCGACTTCTTCCTGGTCGGTGTCGACGCGCGCGCTGTA
>JAYTAP010000040.1:0-10705 GCA_043737475.1 Sphingomonas sp. | reverse complement strand
ACGCTGATCGTCGCCCCGCCGCGTGTCGGCAAGACGGTCATGCTCCAGAACATGGCGAAGGCGATCACCGACAATCACCCCGAAGTGTTCCTGATCGTCCTCCTCGTCGACGAGCGCCCCGAGGAAGTCACCGACATGCAGCGCAGCGTGAAGGGCGAAGTCGTCTCTTCGACGTTCGACGAACCCGCGACGCGCCACGTCCAGGTCGCCGAAATGGTCATCGAAAAGGCCAAGCGCCTCGTCGAGCACAAGAAGGACGTCGTCATCCTGCTCGATTCGATCACGCGCCTCGGCCGCGCCTACAACACCGTTGTGCCGTCGTCGGGCAAAGTGTTGACCGGTGGCGTCGATGCGAATGCGCTGCAACGGCCGAAGCGTTTCTTCGGCGCGGCGCGTAACATCGAGGAAGGCGGGTCATTATCGATTATCGCAACCGCGCTTATCGACACCGGCAGCCGAATGGATGAAGTGATTTTCGAAGAGTTCAAGGGCACGGGCAACAGCGAAATCGTGCTCGACCGCAAAGTCGCCGACAAGCGCGTCTTCCCCGCGCTCGACGTCGGCAAATCGGGCACGCGCAAGGAAGAATTGCTTGTTGAAAAGGTCAAGCTCAGCAAAATGTGGGTGCTTCGCCGCATTCTCATGCAGATGGGCACGATCGACGCAATGGAATTCCTGCTCGACAAGATGAAGGATTCGAAGACAAACGAAGACTTCTTTGATTCGATGAATTCGTGAGGACGCGACTATGATTGATCTCGTCATCCTTGCCACCGAGACGGCTGCGACTGTTGCGCCGTCGCTGGGTGGGCCGAGTGAAATCTGGGCTGCGATCGTCAAAGATTTCAGCAATATAACCTCAGCGTCCGCAATGACGGCGTTCCTGCAAGTGCTGATGATCGACATCGTGCTGGCCGGTGACAATGCGATTGTTGTCGGTGCGCTTGCCGCTGGTCTGCCTGCGGAACAGCGCAAGAAAGTCATTTTCATCGGTGTCATCGCGGCGCTCGTGTTACGCGTGATATTCGCATTGATGGTGACGTGGCTGCTGGGGATTGTCGGCCTGGTGTTTGCCGGCGGCGTCCTGTTGCTATGGGTTGCGTGGAAAATGTACCGCGATCTCGGAGCAGATCATGCGACCGACAGTCCGGGTTCGCCCGAGATAGCCGGTGATGAAAACACTGGCATCAAGCCTGCGAAGAGCTTTGCGGCTGCTGCGTGGGCCGTGGCGGTTGCCGATGTCTCGATGAGCCTCGATAATGTGCTTGCCGTCGCTGGTGCCGCAAAAGATCATCCCGGTATCATGATTGTCGGCCTGATCTTTGCCGTTGCCTTGATGGGGATCGCCGCCAATCTGATTGCAAAGTATATCGAACGCTATCGGTGGATTGCGTGGGTCGGAATGGCAGTGATTGTTTATGTTGCGGGCAAAATGATCTATGACGGTTGGGTCGATCCGCAACTCGGCGTGGGTCGGTTCGTCATGGCAATGGTTGGATAAGCGTTCAACGGCGGAGCAATGTGATGAAATTCAATGTCGAAGTCGATTGCACCCCCGAGGAAGTACGGCGGTTGATGGGGTTGCCCGACATGGCACCGATCCATGATGCCATGATGGCGCAGCTTCAGGACACGATGAAAAACGGCATTTCGCCCGATATCATGATGTCGATCCTTAAAACATGGTCTCCGATGGGTGATACCGGTATGAAGTTGTGGCAGGGTTTGCTTGATCAGGTGACCAGCGTCGGGAAGAAGTGAACGACACGATTTTCGCGGTGTCGAGCGGTGCGCCGCCTGCCGCAATCGCTGTGATGCGGATTAGTGGGCCTGATGCCGATGCGGCAGTGTCTGCGCTGACATCGGGTAAGTTTCCGTCGCCACGCCATGCTGCCTTGCGGACATTGCGCACCGCTGGCGAACTATTGGATATTGCGCTCGTCATCCGGTTCCCCGGCCCTGACAGCGCAACGGGCGAGAATTTAGTCGAATTCCACCTTCACGGCGGTCGCGCAACGGTTGCCGCCGTTTGTGCAGCACTCGCAAAAATTTGCGGATTTCGTGCTGCCGAGCCTGGTGAATTTACCCGCCGCGCCTTCGAAAACGGTCGCATCGATTTGTCTGAAGCCGAAGGCCTCTCAGATCTGCTTGCCGCCGAGACCGAACATCAGCGGCGCGCTGCACTAACAATAGCTTCAGGCGGGCTTTCGCGCGTTGTCGAAACATTGCGGACTGCATTACTCGCAGCCTCAGCGCGGGTCGAGGCCGCGATCGACTTTGCCGAGGAAGACGATGTTTCCCCGTGGCCCGAGCGTCAGTCGGTCCTTAACAGCATCGCCACCCAGATCGACACCATGCTCGCCAACCCTCCTGCAGAACGCCTGCGGAACGGCGTCCGCATCGCCATCGCAGGACCACCCAACGCAGGAAAGTCTACACTTATCAATTCGTTATCGGCGCATGAGGCTGCAATCGTCTCGCCTATTGCCGGAACAACGCGCGACGTGATTGAAGTTCCCGTCGTGTTTCACGGTTTACCGCTAATTTTCATTGATATGGCAGGCCTGCGCGTTGATTCTGGTGACAGCATTGAGACGATCGGGATTGCGCGCGCTGAAGCGGTCATTTTATCAAGCGATGTTGTACTGTGGCTGGGTGAACCTGACTTGGTGCCGGACAGAGCCAACGTCATCATGATTCGAGCCAAGGCCGATTTGGGCGGCGCACCGGAAGATACCCGCCTTGCGGTCTCTGTGAAAACGGGGATGGGTCTCGCTGCGTTGGCCGGGGCAATTGCCGACGCTGCTCGTGCTGCTTTGCCAGCACCCGATTCCGTTGCACTTAATGCTCGGCAACGCGCGAGCCTCAGCAACCTTTCGATCGAGGCGCGCGCCGCTGCAGACACCGACGACCTGATTTTGAGTGCCGAACATCTTCGTCGGGCGCGCGTTGTTACCGATCGCATATCCGGTCGTGCGGGCGTCGAGAACATGCTGGATGCTTTGTTCGGCACGTTTTGCATCGGAAAATAACGAACATCGACAGTTTCACGTGAAACATTTGTCGTAAGGCCGCTGATAAGATATCGCCATTGCCATGCCATTCGAAGTCATCGTTATCGGCGGCGGCCATGCCGGTTGCGAAGCAGCTGCTGCTGCGGCGCGTCGGGGCGCACGCGTTGCTCTGGTCACAATGTCGCGCGCCACCGTCGGCGCCATGTCATGCAATCCTGCGATAGGCGGCGTCGGAAAAGGGCATCTTGTCCGCGAGGTCGATGCGCTCGATGGCATCATCGGCTTTGCCGGCGATGCAGCGGCGATCCATTATCGCATGCTCAACAAATCCAAAGGCAAAGCCGTGCAGGGGCCGCGTATCCAAGCCGACAGGGATGCCTATCGAAGCGCGGTCCAGTCGGCGCTCGCAGCATATCCCGAGATTGAAATCATCGAGGGTGATGTCGACGCGTTGTTGATCGGTGAAGCCCGAATTGCCGGCGTTTCGTTGGGTAACGGCACGAACATTGAAGCGCCGACCGTCGTCATCGCGACAGGCACGTTCTTGAACGCGCGGATGTTTCGGGGTGATTCGGTCGTTAGCGGCGGCCGCGCAGGTGAGCGTGCGGTGAGTAGCCTTGGCCAGCAAATGCGCTTGCTTGATTTGCCGATGGCACGCCTCAAAACCGGCACGCCGCCACGGCTCGACGGCAGGACGATCGACTGGAGTCGCCTTGAGGTGCAGGCTTCCGACGACGCCGGATGGACGCTCTCGCCTTTGGGAAAACGGGCCCTTCCTCAGCTTTTTTGCGCGGTGACGCGAACCAATCGTGCGACCCACGACATCATTCGCGCGGCTTTGCATCAGTCACCACTGTTTACGGGTGCGATCGAAGCAAGCGGACCGCGTTATTGCCCGTCGATCGAAGATAAAGTTGTCAGGTTTGGCGACCGCGACGGCCACCAGATTTTCCTGGAGCCCGAGGGCTCCGATAATCCGAATATCTATCCAAACGGGATTTCGACTTCACTTCCGGTTGCGGCCCAGAGCTCAATGTTGCAAACGATCGAGGGACTGGAGCGTGTTGTAATTGCACAGCCTGGCTATGCCGTAGAGTATGACTACCTCGATCCGCGGGCGCTTGATCATTGCCTCCAATCGCGTGCCGTCCCCGGGCTGTTTCTCGCCGGTCAGGTCAACGGCACGACGGGTTACGAGGAAGCAGCGGCGCAGGGTCTTGTTGCCGGGGCAAATGCTGTAGCCGTGGCCCTCGGCCTGCCGAATGTGCGGTTCGAGCGTGACACCAGCTACATCGGTGTGATGATCGATGATCTGGTCTTGCAAGGTGTTACCGAACCCTATCGTATGTTGACGGCGCGAGCCGAGCATCGGCTTCACCTGCGCGCCGATAATGCGGAAACCCGGTTGACAGGGTTTGGCATTGGATTGGGCTTAATCGGTGAACGCCGCGCATCGCACTGGACCGTTCGCGAAGCGGCGCGGACGACCGCGCAGTCGGTCATTGAATTCGGCGGCGAGCGCGCGATTACCTGTCGAATCCGACGCGACGCACTCGATGCGGCTGGCGTGCGACGTCTTGATCCGATGCTCGCGATCTTGCCTGACGGCATCCTCGATGAGCTAATCGAAGACGCGCGCTACGCACCATATGTTGATCGCCAGCGCGCTGAAGTTGCTGCGCGCCGCGCTTCGACTTGCGTCACGATCCGGGAGGATCTTGATTACGGCGCCATTGCCGGGCTGTCCGCTGAAATGGTACAGCGTCTCCACGCAGCAAGACCTGCGACATTGGGCGATGCCGAACGTATCCAGGGAGTCACGCCAGCAGCACTTTCCGCCTTAATGGTTTATAATCGCGCCGGAGTGTCGCGTTGAACGACACCGAAGCGCGGGCTTGGCTTGTCGAGGTTGCAACCGTTTCACGTGAAACAATCGAACAGCTTGCGATGTATGAGGCCTGCGTCCGAGCCGAACAAAAACATCAAAATCTCGTCAGTGAATCCACCCTTCCAACGTTCTGGTCTCGTCACATTGTCGATTCAGTGCAACTTGTGCGCCTCGCAAACAGGGGAAGCTGGCTCGATATCGGTAGCGGTGCCGGTTTGCCTGGCATCATCACGGCAATCGTCACAGGCGCGGCCACGATTCTTGTCGAACCACGGGCACGTCGCGTTGATTTCCTGCGCCGCACAGTCGAGAGGCTGGGGCTTGCGCATGTCACTGTCGCAGCCTCAACAATCGAGCAGCTGCCCGCCACTCCCGTTCAGAATATTACGGCCCGTGCGGTCGCGGCGTTACCTGTGCTCATCGAGATGGCGCTGCCATTTGCAGATGCAAATACAGTTTGGCTCATGCCGAAGGGAAAAAGTGCGAAAAGCGAACTGGCATCGCTCCCACGGGCGTGGCAGGGTGGATGGACAACGCACGCGAGCGTTACGAATCCGGAAAGCCTGATTCTTGTTGGACGGCATGTCAAATTGAAGGGCAAACGATGATCTGTGTCGGGGTTGCGAATCAAAAGGGAGGCGTCGGCAAAACCACGACAGCAATTAATGTTGCGACGGCGCTCGCAGCAAGCGGCTGGCGTGTATTGCTTATCGATCTCGACCCTCAAGGCAACGCATCGACGGGCCTTGGCGTCAAACATTCCGATCGGGTGCGATCGAGCTATGAGCTGTTGACCGGGGACTGCACTTTGGCCGAGGCGGTTGTCCCGACCAAAGTGCCGCGGCTCGATCTCGTTGCTGCTACAGTCGATCTATCTGGCGCAGAAGTCGAACTGGTCGCCTATGATAACCGCACACACAGGCTCGACGCCGCATTAAATGCGGCGCCTGCGGGACGATGGGACATATGTCTGATCGATTGCCCGCCGTCGCTGGGTCTTCTGACGATCAACGCGATGATAGCCGCGCAGTCCTTGCTCGTGCCGTTGCAATGCGAATTCTTTGCGCTCGAGGGTCTCTCGCAACTTCTGCAAACGATTGAACGGATCCGGGCGAAATTCAATCCCAGTCTGTCGATCCTCGGGGTTGCGCTCACGATGTACGATCGTCGCAACCGTCTGACCGAACAAGTTGCACAGGATGTCCGTGCCTGTCTCGGACAGGTTGTTTTTGAAACCGTCATTCCGCGCAATGTGCGCTTGTCCGAAGCGCCGAGCCACGGGTTGCCGGCGCTGGTCTATGACATGCGCTGCACCGGATCGGAGGCGTATATCCGCCTCGCGCGCGAACTGATTGCGCGGCTTCCCCGGTTGACGGCGGCCGCCGCGTGAGCGAGCCGGTTACCGCCAAGCGCCGTGCACCGGCACTGGGACGCGGTCTTTCGGCATTGCTGGGTGACAGCGATGTCGAGCGGGGCCCCGGCAATGACGGCGTGCGTGAAATCGCCATCGCCGACATTTCGCCGGACCCCGATCAGCCGCGCCGTTTCTTCGACAGCGAAGCACTCGATGAACTCGCAGCATCGATCGCGATGCGCGGTGTGTTGCAGCCGATTGTCGTGCGACCGATTGGCGACAAGTTCGGCATTGTCGCGGGCGAACGTCGCTGGCGCGCGGCTCAGCGGGCCCATCTGCACCAGATACCGGCAATTATTCGCGAATTCGATGACGGCGTTACACTCGAAGTGGCGCTGATCGAGAATATCCAGCGTGCCGACCTGAATGCCATCGAAGAGGGCGAGGCCTATAAGCGGCTGATCGATCTTCACGGCCACAGCCAGGAAGCGCTCGGCAAAATCGTCCACAAATCGCGCAGCCATATCGCCAATCTGATGCGGCTACTCGATTTGCCGTTTCCCGTACGCGCCATGGTAGCCGACGGGCGGCTGTCGATGGGGCATGGGCGGGCTTTGCTCGGTGCCGCAGATGCCTTGGCTCTTGCACAGGAAGTGATCGCCAAGAACCTTTCGGTGCGTGACGTCGAGCGGCTGATAAAACGGGCCAAACGGCCCGGCCCGGTCGAGTATAAATCAATAAGCGGGCCGGTGCCCGACGAAGATATTGCGATGCTTCAGCGACAATTGGGCGATCTTCTCGGCTTGAACGTGAGCATAACACACAAAACGGGTATGGGCAGTGTGACATTGCATTATGCGACGCTCGACCAACTGGACATGATCTGCCAGCGCCTCAGTGGCGAAAAAATTTAGTCGTAACGGGTATTGTCGGGCTTATCGCAACCGGTGGCCCACGCGGGTAATCGCTAACAATTCTTCGGCGGCAATTACGGAGCCCGCCGTACCGCTCGCCATGACGGCTCGCTCACTTGCGAATAGTCGCGTGGACGCCGTGGCAAGACGCTCGGAAGACCAGCGCGAAAGCTGTGCTGTTACAAGTGGTTGTTCTTTAAAAAACAATGCCTTACCCAATGACGCCACGGCGGCACTTGCTGACTTTCCCGCATCGACATCACTGCGCAAGCGCGCCAGCAGAATGAGGCGCCGTTGCAGCGCACGGATCGCGGGCACCCAGCCATTGCCTGCTTCGACTTCAGTCAGTTCCGCCGTCACAGTGGTCAGATCGCCCCCGAGGACAGCATTGACCAGCCGACTGGTATCGGCTTCGGCAATATCCGCGCCGATGGCTGCCGACGAGTCTTCGCTGGCCTCACGCGGACGATCGGGTGCGGCATCGAGATAGAGCGCTAACTTTTCGATTTCGCGCTCGAGCACGGCCCGATCGCCGAGGCAATTTGCACCAAGTCGCGCTGCAACGCCGGGTTGCATGCGCAGCCCGTAAGCGCGCCCCATATGCACCGCCAGCGTTTCCAGGCCGGCGCCGTCGAGCTTATATCCCTGAAATGCTATCACGTCGGGGTGGTTGAGCGCAGCTTTCATCAATGAAGACGTCGGCTTCAGCGCGCCTGCTATCATCACGACCGGATTGCCGACTGTCGCGACTTCAAGCAACGCCACAACCGCATTGGTGCAATCGTCGCCGCCAGTCACGCGTATGAAACGCTTGCCGCCGAACAGCGAAAAGGAAGCCACTTCATCGGCCAATCGGGCAGGATCGTCTTTAAGCGTCGAACCGTCGAGGTCGATACGCTCCGCATCCGACCCCATCGCCTGTTCAAATCGGGCGGCGAGTGCGCGCGAGCCTGCGTCATCGGGACCGTAAAGCAGATAAAGTCGAACCTTGCCGTCGGGATTGTCGAGCGCCCGGATGATTTGGGGCTCTTTGACTTTCACGGCGTCGGTGCGCGCTCGGCATAAAGCGCAATCTGCGCAACGATCTGGTCGGCAACGATGCCCGACAACCGTTCGAGCGCCGTATTTTCTGCTGCAATCGTCGCATATTCGGAGCTTACGACGTCGATGCCGACGTCGGATCCCGCCGTTGCATCGAGCAGCAGCTTGCCGCTGGCGTCCGTGAGTTTGTAGCGTGCGCGCAGCGTCCGCCTTTCGCGGGTAATAGCATCATCGCTCCGCACGCCGAAGCCTTCGATCTTGTCGTCAAGTTCAACATCGAGGCGATATGCTTTGGTGCCGCCGTTGCCGAGCCGGTCAGTCAGCGCATTGCGCACCAGCCAGCCCGACTTGCCGCCTGCGATGGGCGTGACGTCGATACCCTGCAATGTCTGCGCGACGACGCCATTCGACCCGCCGCTATACAGGGGGCGCAGGCCACAGGCGGAGAGGGCAAGCAGGAGAACAATGAGCACCGTACGGATCATACCACCACGTTTACCAGACGATCGGGCACAACGACGATCTTTTTCGGCGTCGCGCCGTCGAGCAGGCGAACCACATTGGCCGACGCCAGCGCCAGTGCCGCAAGCGCGTCCTTCGATGTTCCTTTTGCGACGGTGATCGTATCGCGCAGCTTGCCGTTGATCTGGACCGCAATCGTCGCATCGTCGTCGACCAGCAGCGTCGGATCGGCGACGGGCCACGCTGCGTCGGAAACCAGCCCGTCCTGACCCATCGCGGCCCAGGCCTCTTCTGCAAGATGCGGAAGCATCGGTGCGATCAGGCGGATAAGCGTGCTGATCGCCGTGTCGCGCGAGGCGGATGGCGCAGCTTTCTCGATGGCATTGGTCAGCGAATGCACGCGCGCGACCGCCTTGTTGAACTGAAGGCCGTCGATGTCTTTGCCGATGCCGTCGATGGCACGGTGCAGCGCGCGGTCGATGTCCTTGTCCGTCCCTTTATTGCCGCGCGGTGCCTCGAACAAACGCCACAGGCGCTGAACGAACTTCCATGTTCCTTCGATCCCCGCTTCGGACCATGGCAAGTCACGCTCGGGCGGGCTGTCCGACAGCATGAACCAGCGCACCGCGTCGGCGCCATAAGTGTCGAACATCGGCTCGGGATCGACGGTGTTCTTCTTCGACTTCGACATTTTCTCGATGCGGCCGATTTGAGCGATCCTATCGGTGCCTTTCACCCGAACAAATTCAGGCGCGAGGCCATGTTCTTTGTCGACCTGACTCGGTGAATACCAAGTGATCGCGTTTACCAGAGGAAGTTCGTCTCCCGGATGAGAAGGGTTTACGCCGGGCAACTCAAAATACGTCTCGTGCGTCACCATCCCCTGCGTGAACAGTCCCGCGAACGGCTCACTGATCCCCAGCCGTCCGATACGCTGCAACGCCCGTGTCCAGAACCGCGCATAGAGCAGGTGCAGGATCGCATGCTCGACGCCGCCGATATACTGCGCCACCGGCAGCCACTGGTCGGCGACCACTGCGTCGAACGGCGCATCGGCGGGCGCGCTGGCAAAGCGCAGGAAATACCACGATGAATTGACGAAGGTGTCGAGCGTGTCGGTCTCGCGGAGCGCGGGCGCGTCGCACGACGGGCAGCGCACATGCTTCCAGGTCGGATGATGTTCGAGTGGGTTGCCCGGCCGGTCGAAGGTGACGTCGTCGGGGAGCACGACGGGCAGCTGGTCGCGCGGCACGGGCACCGCGCCGCACGATGCGCAGTGGATGATCGGGATCGGCGTGCCCCAATAGCGTTGACGCGACACGCCCCAGTCACGCAGCCGCCACACGGTCGTGCCAGTGCCCCAGCCTTCGCTTTCGGCGCGCGCGATGACGGCGCGCTTGCCGTCGTCGACGCTCATGCCGTCGAGCCAGCGTGAATGCACGAGCACGCCCGGCCCGGTGTAGGCCTCGTCGATGATCGGCGCATCGGCCTCACCGACGGGCGCGACGACGCGCGGCACCGGCAGCGCGTATTTGCGCGCGAAGTCGAGGTCGCGCTGGTCGTGCGCCGGACAGCCGAAGATCGCGCCGGTACCATAGTCCATCAACACGAAATTGGCGACGAACACCGGCAGCAGGATCGTCGGGTCGAGCGGGTGGACGACGCTCAAGCCGGTGTCGTAGCCGCGTTTCTCGGCGCCCTCGATGTCGGCGGTCGCGGTGCCCGCCGCGCGGCATTCGGCGATGAAATCGGCCAGCGCCGGGTCGGTCGCGGCACACTGGGCGGCGAGCGGATGATCGGCGGCGACGGCAGCGAAGCTCGCGCCGAACAACGTGTCGGGGCGCGTGGTGAAGACGTCGAACGCGCCGCCGTCCGCGACCTGGAACGTAAACCGCAGCCCTTGCGACTTGCCGATCCAGTTCTCCTGCATCAGCCGGACCTTGTCTGGCCACTGGTCAAGCGCGCCCAGCCCTTCCAGCAGCTCCTCGGCAAACTGGGTGATCTTGAGGAACCACTGGCTCAGCTTGCGCCG
>JAYTAP010000039.1:0-54660 GCA_043737475.1 Sphingomonas sp. | reverse complement strand
CCTCCAGCGTATCGATCAGGCGGCGCAGCGTCTCGGCGCTGTCATAAGGCGGCAACAGCCAGCCCTTGCGGGCAAAGGCGCTGGCCTTTTCGAAGTGCAGGTCGGCGACGAGCAGCGTGTCGCGCGCCGGCCAGAACAGTGCCCCGCATGGCAGGGGGTGCAAGCGCTCACCAGCGAACGAAAGGGCAACATCCATTCGCGCTCCATGCCCGACCTGCCCGCTGCGAGCAAGCACGCGCACCGGAATTGCGCTCAAGAAAAAGGGGCCGCAGCGATATGCTGCGACCCCGTTCGTCTCGGCAGAATGCGGGACCTAGAAGTCCATGCCGCCCATGCCGCCCATGCCGCCGCCGGGCATGCCGCCGCCGCCCTTGTCGTCGGCAGGCAGGTCGGTGATCGCCGCTTCGGTGGTGATCAGCAACGAGGCCACCGAGGCTGCATCCTGCAAGGCGGTGCGAACCACCTTGGTCGGATCGATGACGCCGGCGAGAACGAGGTTTTCGTAAACGTCGGTCTGGGCGTTGAAGCCGATCGTATCGTCATTGCCTTCGAGCAGCTTGCCCGAAACCACGGCACCGTCATGGCCGGCGTTGGCGGCAATCTGGCGCACCGGAGCGAACAGCGCGCGCCGGATGATATCGATGCCGCGTGTCTGGTCGTCGTTGGCGCCCTTCAGGCCTTCGAGTGCCTTGGTGGCGTACAGCAGAGCTGTACCGCCGCCGGGGACGATGCCTTCTTCAACGGCGGCACGCGTCGCGTGCAGCGCGTCGTCGACGCGGTCCTTGCGCTCCTTGACTTCGACTTCGGTCGATCCGCCGACCTTGAGGACGGCAACACCGCCGGCGAGCTTGGCAAGACGCTCCTGGAGCTTTTCCTTGTCGTAATCGCTGGTGGTGATTTCGATCTGGGCGCGGATCTGTTCGACACGGCCCTTGATCGCATCGGCTTCACCCGAACCATCGATGATCGTCGTGTTGTCCTTGTCGATGGTGACGCGCTTGGCCTGGCCGAGCATCGGAAGGGTGACGTTTTCCAGCTTGATGCCGAGGTCTTCGGAAATCATCTCGCCCTTCGTCAGGACGGCGATGTCTTCGAGCATCGCCTTGCGGCGATCACCGAAGCCCGGCGCCTTGACCGCTGCGACCTTCAGGCCGCCGCGCAGCTTGTTGACGACCAGCGTCGCCAAAGCTTCGCCTTCGACGTCTTCGGCGATGATCAGCAGCGGGCGTCCCGACTGGACAACCGCTTCAAGTACCGGCAGCAACGCCTGGAGATTGCTCAGCTTTTTCTCGTGGATGAGGATGTAGGGGTTTTCGAGTTCGACCTGCATCTTTTCCGGGTTGGTGATGAAGTAAGGCGACAAATAACCACGATCGAACTGCATGCCTTCGACGACATCCAATTCCGATTCCATGCCTTTGGCTTCTTCGACGGTAATGACGCCTTCCTTGCCGACCTTTTCCATGGCCTTGGCGATCATGTTGCCGATTTCGCTCTCACCATTCGCCGAAATCGTGCCGACCTGGGCAATTTCCGACGTGCCGGCGACGGGCTTGGAACGTGCCTTCAAGTCAGCGACGACCTTGCCGACGGCCAGGTCGATACCGCGCTTGAGATCCATCGGGTTCATGCCGGCGGCAACCGACTTCATGCCTTCGCGAACGATTGCCTGCGCCAAAACGGTCGCCGTCGTCGTGCCGTCACCGGCCATGTCGTTGGTTTTCGATGCGACTTCGCGAAGCATCTGCGCGCCCATGTTTTCGAACTTGTCCTTGAGTTCGATTTCCTTGGCGACGGTGACGCCGTCCTTGGTGATGCGCGGCGCACCGAACGATTTGTCGATGACGACGTTGCGGCCCTTTGGCCCCAGCGTGACTTTGACCGCGTCGGCGAGGATATCAACGCCGCGCAGAATGCGTTCACGCGCGTCACGGCTGAATTTTACGTCTTTGGCTGCCATGTGGCTTACCCTTTCAAAGTAGGTTTGATCTCAAAAGTTAGTCAAAAGTTAGTCCAAGGAATTGCGGATTTCAGCCAACAATGCCCAGGATGTCGCTTTCCTTCATAATGAGCAGATCTTCGCCGTCGAGCTTGACTTCGGTGCCCGACCATTTGCCGAACAGGATCTTGTCGCCGGCCTTGACGTCGAGTGGCGTGATCGTGCCGTCTTCGCCCTTGGTGCCGGTGCCGACGGAGACGACTTCGCCTTCCTGTGGCTTTTCCTTGGCAGTGTCGGGGATGATGATACCGCCAGCTGTTTTTTCTTCAGCTTCAACGCGGCGAACAAGCACGCGGTCGTGCAGGGGTCGAAATGCCATTTGCTTTCCCTTTTGTTGGGCCCCGATATGGGACGGAACATGCCTTGGCACTCACGCGGGGTGAGTGCCAGCACTCCGCAAGTGGGGGCAGGACACGGCGGGGTCAAGCGGGCAGGGAACATTTTTTGACATGCGCTTGTGCTTGACCGTGCGCTTGCCGTGCATGACATGCGGGCACCTCTGGGGAACGGCTGACGGTGATCGATCAAAGCTACACGATGCTGACACGCATCCCGCTTTTTCAGGGGACGGATGGCTTTTACACCGACGACCTTTGGGAAAAGGACCTGTCGGCGCACATGCGCTATATCAGCGATTTCAGGATTGCTTGTCCGGTTGTGCCCCTCGGAGAGGCAACGGGTCCGGTTAAGCTGGTTTCTGTTTTATCGCCAGACAAAGTCACGCCGCTGCGTATCGATGGCGGCTGGGGCTCGGTGGCACGCAATCTGATGCCCAATCTTCTGGCGGTCCGGCGCGCGATGCAAGGGAGCGCGATCGTGCATACGAGCTGTGCTGGCTGGGCATTTCCGCTCGCCTATTATGCGCTGCTGCTGCGGCCATTCACGCGGTTCAAGTGGGTTAATGTTGTCGAGTCGTCGTTCTGGGTGAAGCCCGCGACGGGCCCAGCATCGCTGCGCCAGCGGATCGAGCACCATGTTCACGAATTCATGGTGAGGCGCTGTGTTCGCGCGGCCGATGCGCGGATATTCACGCAGGATGGGTATCGCACGGCGTATCTCGGGTCGCACGATCGGGCGATGGTCAATACCGCGGTCTGGATCGACGACGAGAATTTTCGCGACGAAGCCGATCTTGTAGCGCCGCAAACAACCCGGCTGATTTTTCCGGCGCGTTTGTTGCCGGAAAAGGGCGTTGCGACCGTGCTTGTGGCGGTCGAACGATGGGACGCGCTTTATGGTGGCGAGGCGGGGCCGACGGTTGAGCTCGATATCGTTGGTGACGGTTCGCTGGCAGAAAGGTGCCGTGCGTTCGTGGCGGCGCGCGATCCGGCGGCGCGGTTGCGGATGCGGTTTCTCGAGCAGGTGCCTTACGGGGCGGCGTTCTTCGAATTGTTGCGCGGTTATTCGGCGGCGATCGTTGCGAACCGGCAGGCCGAGCAGGCGCGGATCGTTTTCGATGTCATGGCGCAGGGGCTGCCGGTGCTGGCCAGCGATACGTCGGGCAATCGTGCCGTCGTTACAGACGGCGAAACGGGCGCGATCTTTCCAGTCGATGATGCCGATGCGCTGGCCGCATTGATCGAGCGGGCATCGCGCGACCCTGCATGGCTTGCGACAATGGGGCGCAAGGCGTTGGCGGCAGCGCAGGGGCACAGTCATTCGGCGATGCATCGTGAGCGCGAGACATTTTTACACGCGACGTTGCGGCTTGATGAAACTGTTCTTGTTTCGCCCGTGCCTAGCGCTTAGCTGAATTCATAGGTTTGAGGCACGGAAGATGGGTCGGCGTAAGGCAGTTGTTATCGGGTCGGGCATTGGCGGCATATCGTGCGCCATGCGGTTACAGAGTTTGGGTTTCGAGACGCAAATCGTCGAGAAACTCGATGCACCGGGGGGGCGCGCCTATGTGCGCCGGGCGGATGGCTTCACGTTCGATATGGGGCCGACCGTGCTGACGGTGCCGCATTTTATCGAGGAGCTGTTTTCGCTTGAGCAGGATTGCGCCATGCTCGGCGAGCCTGATTTTCCACCGCACATATTGGACGAAAGCAAGCGGATCACGTCGGGCGTGAGCGGGGGGCCGAACACATCGAAGTATGTCAAGATCGTACCGATCCTGCCCTTCTATCGCATCTATTTCGACGACATGACCTATTTCGATTACGATGCCGATCCGGTGCGGGTGCGTGAACAGATTGCCAAGCTCGCGCCCGAAGACCTCGAAGGATACGAGCAGTTCCACGAGGCTGCGCGGGCGATTTTCCAGCGTGGGTTCCTGCAGCTGGGCTACACCTATTTCGGCGGGGTCGGGCAGATGTTCGGCGTGCTGCCCGATCTCGTCAAGCTGAATGCGATCCGACCGCTGTTTTCACTCATCAAGAAATATTTCAAGAGCGACAAGATGCGGCAGGTGTTCAGTTTCGAACCGCTGCTGGTTGGCGGCAACCCCCTGAAAGTGCCCGCGATCTATGCGATGATCCATTTTGTCGAGAAGACCTGGGGCATTCATTTCGCAATGGGCGGCACGGGCGCGCTGGTTTCCGGCATGATCCGCAAGTTCGAGGACATGGGCGGCACGATCCGCCTGAATGCCGAAGTCGCGCAGATCGATGTCGAGAAAATTGGCGGCAAGCGGGTAGCCAAGAGTGTCACGCTCAAATCGGGCGATGTGCTGGCGGCTGATCTGGTCGTGTCGAACGCCGATTATGCCAACACTTATCTGAAGCTGATCGACAAGAAGCATCGGCGGATAAATCGCGACGCACTGGTCAAATTCCGCAAGCAGTCGATGTCGCTGATGGTCATCTATTTCGGATATAAAAAGGGCGATCACGACCATGATCTCCAGCATCACAATATCATTCTAGGCCCGCGCTACGAGGAATTGCTGACCGATATCTTCGACCGCAAGATTTTGCCTGCGGACTTTTCGCAATATCTGCACATTCCGACGCTGACCGACCCGAGCCTTGCGCCGCCGGGACATCATGCCGCCTACACGCTGGTCCCGGTGCCGAATAACCAGAGCGGGATTGATTGGGACAAGGTTGGTCCGGGCTTTGTCGACACGGTGCTGACGTTCCTTGACGAGCGCGGTTACATTCCGGGGCTTCGCGAGCGGATCGTTTACAAGAGCTATGTGACGCCCGATTATTTCGAGGACGTGCTTGGGTCTTATGCGGGTAACGGCTTTGGCGTGGAGCCGGTGCTGACACAGACCGCGTTTTTCCGCCCGCACAACCGCAGCGAAGATGTGTCGAACCTGTATCTTGTCGGGCAGGGAACGCAGCCGGGCGGGGGAACGCCGTCGGTCATGATGTCGGCGAAGATGACGGTGCGCGAGATTGCGAAGGATTTTGGCGTAGCGGATGCGGTGACGAATGGCGTGCCGAAACCGGTTTTGGACAAAGCGGCTTAACCCGAACCCGCGTTCACACTGCATTTACACCCTTGGCCGCACCCTGTAGCGGGTGAACATCCATAAAGTGAGATAGACAATGCGGTTGGTTCGCGGCGCGTGGAAGATTTTGGTTGGCGTGAAGGACGGGCTGGTCCTGTTGTTCATGCTGCTGTTTTTCGGTGTCCTGTATGCCGGATTGACGGCGCGGCCCAATGCCAAGGCCGTCGGGACGGGTGCTCTGGTGCTCGATTTCAAGGGCAGCATCGTCGAACAACCCGAGGTCGCCAACCCGAGCGAGTTGCTGAGCGGCAGTGCGCCACTGAAGCAATATCGCCTCAGCGACCTGATCCGCGCGCTGAATGCAGCAGCGACCGACGATCGCGTCAAGGCCGTTGTCCTCGATCTCGATAATTTTACCGGTGGCGGACAGGTTGCGCTGGCCGATGTCGGCGAAGCGCTCGACCGGGTGCGTGCAAAGAAGAAAATCTATGCATTTGCGACGGGTTATACCGACGACAGCTACCAGCTGGCCGCGCATGCGTCCGAAATCTGGCTCGACCCGATGGGGCTGGCGCTGTTTCAGGGACCGGGCGGATCGCGACTTTATTACAAGGGGCTGATCGACAAGCTCGGCGTGAATGCGCACATCTATCGCGTCGGCACGTATAAATCGGCCGTCGAGCCATTCCTGCGTAGCGACCAGTCGCCTGAAGCGAAAGCTGCAAGCGAAGCGCTGAGTGCCTCGCTCTGGCAGGGGTGGCAGGCGGATGTTTCGAAAGCCAGACCGAACGCGAAACTCGCGGCCTATATTGCCGATCCGGTGGCAAACACGGCTGGCGGTGATCTGGCGAAAGCCGCGCTGGCCGCAGGAGTCGTCGACAAGATCGGCGACCGCGCGGTTTTCAACCGGATGATGGCGGGACTGGCCGGTGAAGGCAAAGACGCCAGCGACTTCGCGCGTATCGAACTCGCGCCATGGGTCACGGCCAATCCGGCAGTGCGCAGCGGCGAAATCGGCATCGTGACGGTGGCTGGCAATATCGTTGACGGGCAGGCCGACCCCGGTACGGCAGGCGGCGATACGATCGTCAAGATCATCAACACGGCAGTGGCGAGCGAGGAATACAAAGCACTTGTCCTTCGGGTTGATTCGCCCGGCGGATCGGCGCTGGCATCGGAAAGAATCCGCATTGCGTTAAAAAACGCGAAGACCGCAGGGCTTCCGATCGTGGTGTCGATGGCCAACGTCGCAGCGTCAGGCGGGTACTGGGTTGCGATGGCCGGCGACAGGGTTTTTGCCGAGCCGACGACGATCACCGGATCGATCGGGGTGTTTGGCATCATTCCGACCTTCGAAACCGCGCTTGCCAAGATCGGCGTGACCAGCGACGGCGTGGCGACAACGCCCTTGAGCGGTCAGCCCGATATCGTCGGCGGAACGAATGCAGCGTTCGACGCAATCATTCAGCAAAGCATTGAATCGACTTATGGAAAATTCCTGACGCTGGTCAGCGGTGCGCGCAAACTGCCGGTTGCTCGCGTCGACGAGATTGCGCAAGGTCGAGTCTGGGACGGCGGCACCGCACGGCAGTTGGGGCTGATCGACCAGTTCGGCGGGATCGACGAAGCAGTGGCTGAAGCCGCAAAGCTCGCAAAACTCGATCCGACAACGGTGAAAGCGGTTTATCTCGAAAAGCCACCGAGCTTTGCGCAAGGGGTCGCTGAAATGTTCATGAGCGGCGATCAGGAAGAAGTGCAACCCGCGACTGATCTGTTGTCGCGTTTGTCGCGTTTGCGCTTGGCAATGCTCGGGCAAGCTGTTGCAGATGCCAAATCGCTGGCCACCGGATCGACAATTCAGGTGCGGTGTCTCGAATGTCCTGCGTCGCACGGGCAGGCCAAAGCGGCGCCTTCACTGACCGAGCTTTTCGTGGCCTGGATGAGCAAATGATCACGCTGCGTGCTGCCACGCCCGACGACGCGGCGGCAATGCTTGCGATCTATTCGCCGTATGTTGTGACCAATGCCGTGTCGTTCGAAACGACGCCGCCGCTGCTTCGCGAAATGCGCGCGCGGATCAGAACGGCTGGTGATATGTTACCGTGGATCGTTGCGGTCGATGACGACAGCGGGCTGGTGCTGGGTTACGCCTTTGCCAAGCCAACGCGGCCGGGGCCGGCTTATCGCTTTGCTGTCGAGACCGCCTGCTATGTCGCGGGGGAACTCGAAGGACAGGGCATCCGGCGGACGCTGTATCAAAGCCTGCTCGCAACATTGACCGAGCAGAATTTTACCCAAGCGATTTCGACGCTGACGATGCCGAACGACAAGGCAATCGTTCTCCACGAAGCAATCGGTTTCAAGCGGGCGGGCGTTTACCGCGAAGTCGCGTTCAAGAATGGCCAGTGGATCGATGTCGGCTTGTGGCAGAAGACGCTGAGCGAGCCGAACACGCCGCCCGACGAGCCGAAGGGCTTCAGTGAAGTCGGGGTGGTCAGGGGGTAGTTTTCCCGTCAAGGCCAATATACCATTTGCGTTCGGGCGGGCAGCTGGTTTGCGGTCCCACCAGCAAGTCGCGGCACACCCCGTCGATTTCGCCGACCGGCAGCGCAAAGCCCAACAGCCCCGCCAGCGTTGGCGCGATGTCGACAGTTTCGATGCTGTTGGGCTGTTCGAAGCCGGTCATCCCCTTGCGCCAGAACAGGATCGGCACGCGGCGATCATAGTCCCACGGGCTGCCATGCGTCGCGACATAGCCTGTGCCGGGATTGGTGATCGGTGTCAGGCGCGCCTTGAGCAATACAATCAGATCACCCGACCGCCCCGGCACATAGGACGCACGAACGCGCTCGGCGAGCGTCCAAGCTTCGGGCGGGTTGGTCGCAGGCGCGGTCGCTGCAATGTCGGCCGCAGTAAATACGGCTGCGACCTGACGTTGTGCGAGATAGGCCGCTTTGGCGCGGGCGATCGCTGTGTTGCGGCGTTCGCCGGTAACGGCCTTGTCGACATAAATGTCACCCGCCGGATCCGTGCCATAAAGCAGTGGCGCGGTAAGGCCGAGTTCGCTGGCAAGCGCAGTGCCCATCGCAACCGGCGTCAGGCTGGCGGCGATCCGACTGGCATCTGGGATGGCAAGTTCGCGGTTGCGCTCGGGAATATCGTGGCCACCGTGGTCGGCGGTGAGCGCGACGACGTAATCGATTTTTGCCTTGTCGAGGCGTTTCAACAATGCGCCGATTTGCGCGTCGAGTGCTTGCAGTTGCAGGCACATTTCAGGGCCGCCGGTCCCGAAGCTGTGGCCGACGATATCGGTCCCTGACGCACCGACGATCAACACGTCGGACTGCGGCCCGCGCCCGAGTTTCATTTCGTCGGCGATGTCGCCAGCAAGTCTGATCGTCGCGCTGTCCATGGCGGGAGAGGCGCGGAAAGCGCGGGTGTCGTCGGCTTTTCGCGCGAACCGACCGGTGCCCATGGTCGCCGATCCAACCGTGACGGGGCGGTTGCGTGACGCACAGAGCGGCGACAGCGGCAGATCGCGGGCTGGCCGGGCCAGTTCGGCAGCAACGGCTTTATTCGCACGGTCGACAGAGGCAGCGGGTGTACCGATGGCTGAGCCCTCGAATGCCTTGCCGGTCCAATACCAAAGCTGATCGACGCGGTGGCCGCCCATCATGACGGCAGCGCGATCCTTGCCGGCGACCGAAACGATGCGGACGCGCGGGTCTGCCGCGTTCATGCGTTCGCCAAGCGTCGGGACTTTGAGGTGAACCGCTGAAACAGTATAATTCTTCGACGTCGAGCCGGTCACGCTCTCGTCTTCGGCGCAGTAAATCACTTTGTCGGCGCGCGCGGTGGACAGGTCCATCCAGCTGTTGGCAATAATGCCGTTGCGCGCCGGACGTGTGCCGGTGAGGATCGTTGCGTGGCCGGGGCAGGTTTCTGTCGCCGAATGGCTCTGATAGCCGCTCGGGAAAACCACGCCTTGGCTCAGCCGCTTCAACCCGCCAGTGAAGTGTGCGCGATATTCGGCAAACAGATCGGCGGACAGCTGATCGACCGAAATCACGACAAGCAGCTTTGGCGGTGTCGTCTGGGCGACAGCAGCGCTCGCAGCGGCAAGTGCGGCGAGGCCAATCAGCGGGCGGAACATCAACATCTCCGTATCGAAAGCGATAAGCTATGCGTATTAGGCACAGTCGCGCAACGGAGTCTCGCATGGTCGCATGGTGTTTCAGGATAGTGACGGCGCTTTTGGCGCTGGTTGCCGTGCCCGCGCTGGCGCAAATGCATATCCAGCCGCGACTGGTGGCGGAAAGCAGTGCCCCAGCAGCGGGCACGCCGTTGACGATTGCGGTCGAGATGCGCACCGAAAAGGGGTGGCACGGATATTGGTCGAACCCCGGAGAGGCGGGCTTTGCGCCGCGCCTGAAATGGAATTTGCCAAGGGGCGTGACGATCGTCGGTGAGCCACAATTCCCGGTGCCGCAGACGCTGATCGTGGCTGACCTGATGAATTATGTTTTCGAAGGCGATCATGCGATCCTGATGCGCTTCGATGTGGCGGCAGGGCTGGGCAGGGGCACGCCGCTGCCGATCCGTCTCGATGCCGAATGGCTGGTGTGCACCGACGAAGTCTGCGTGCCCGAAAAGGGCAGTTTTGCAATCGATCTGAAGGTGGGTGATGGCCAGCGTGATGGGCTGGCGGCAATCGACCGGTTTCGTGGCGCGCTTGCGGCGCCCTTGGGCGCGACCGCGACGTTTGCGCGCACAAGCAATCAATTGCGCTTGGCGATTCCGTTTCCAGCGGCAGCGACGCTTCCGAAACCGCATTTCTTCCCTGCGACGCCCGGTTTGATCGTCGATGCTGCGCCACAGAAATTCAGCCGGTCGGGCAATCAGCTGATTTTGACAATGGTAGCGCCGAAAGATGCGGCGGGCGTGGTTGGCGGCGTGCTGGCGCTCGGCAACGGTCGGGGCCTGATCGTCAATGCGCAAGCGGGTGTGGTCCCTGCCGATGGAGCTGCACCCAACGCTTTTGCCGCAGTCATACTGGCGATCGGCGGCGCGCTGCTCGGCGGGCTGATCCTGAACGTCATGCCATGTGTGTTTCCGATTGTGAGCTTGAAAGCGCTGAGTCTGGCGCGTGCAGGCGGCGATGAACGCGCGGCGAAGCGCGAGGCTCTCGCCTATACCGCCGGCGTGATGCTGACGTGCGTTGCGCTGGGGGCGCTCGTGCTCGGCCTGCGCGCAGCGGGTACGCAAGTCGGCTGGGCGTTCCAGTTGCAATCGCCGTGGATCGTGTTCGTGCTGCTGTTGCTGGCGACGGCAATCACGCTCAACCTGGCAGGTGCGTTCGAACTGCGCGGCTTCGGCGGCGGCGAAGCACTAGTGCAAAAAGGCGGCGTGCAGGGGTCATTCTGGACCGGTGTGCTGGCGGCATTCGTCGCGACGCCGTGCACCGGGCCGTTCATGGCTGCGGCTTTGGGAGCAGCGCTGGTGTTGCCAATCGCTGCGGCATTGGCCGTGTTTGCGGGTCTTGGCCTTGGGCTGGCCTTGCCGTTTCTGGCGATCGGCTTTGTTCCTGCGCTGCGCCGGATGATGCCGAGGCCGGGGCCTTGGATGGGCAAGTTCCAGCGGTTCCTGAGTATTCCAATGGCGCTGACGGTCGTCGCGCTGCTGTGGCTGGTGTATCAGCAGCAGGGCAATATCGCAGGCGACTGGGCCTTGGTCACGGTTGCCGTCATCGGCGTCGGTGCATTCTGGTCGCGGTTCCGGCACCCGGCGCGTCCGGTGGTGATGGCCACGATCATGGGCGTGATGCTGGCGAGCGGTGCCGCGGCGATCAAGGTTGACCGGATCAACGGCAATGCCGCGTCGGCCGATGCCGGTGTCCCGTTTTCGACGGAACGGCTGGCGGCATTGCGCGCCGAGGGGAAGCCGGTGTTCCTTTATTTCACCGCGGACTGGTGCATGACTTGCAAGGTCAACGAGAAAAGCGCGATCGACACGCGCGTCGCACAGACGGCGTTCAAGGCGGCGGGCGTGACGGTAATGACCGGTGACTGGACCAACGGCGATGCAGCGATCACGCGGTTCCTGAGCGAGCAGGGTGCCTCGGGCGTGCCGCTGTATCTTTATTATCCGGCGGGTGGCGGTGAGCCCAAGCAGTTGCCGCAGATATTGACGCCGGGTTTACTTGCCGGGCTCAGCCAAACGAAATGAGCGCGGCTTCGGCGACTTCGACGCCCCATTCCTGAACGAAATGCCCGGCTTCGGCAATGATCAGCGGATCGGGGCAGCCGCGGATGTTGGCGCGCAAGGCCTGCATCGCATCGACGCCGATGACGGGGTCAGCTGCACCGATTGCCATGAAGCTTCGCCCGGTCCATTCGTCGCGCCACCAGTTGCGCGCGGCACGGCTGATGTGTGCGCCACCGGCATCGGGGCCGTCGGGCACGAGTTCGGGAAATTGGCGGACGCCCGCCTTATACGTGACGTCTGGGTATGGCGCGGCATAGGCTGCGGCTTCGGCGTCAGACAGGATCGACGTGCCGCGCTTGAAGAGTTCGGCAAGGTCCATGTCGGGTTGTGACCGGTTGAAGGCTTTCCAAGCCTGAAAGCCCGGGCCTAGCGGCGACTCGCCGGTGCCAAGCCCCGTGTTCATCACGATCAGCCGCTTGAACCGGTCGGCCATGAACGGCGGGATCGTCAGCCCCAGCAGCCCGCCCCAATCCTGGCAGACAAGCGTGATGTTTTTCAGCTCGAGCGCAACGATCAGATCGACAAGCGACTGACGGTGGAAATCGAAACTGTAGATATGCTGCGCGACCGGCTTGTCGCTTTTGCCGAAGCCGAACAGGTCGGGCGCGACGACGCGGCCAGCGTTCGTCAGGACGGGGATCATCTTGCGATAGAGGTACGACCAGCTTGGCTGCCCGTGAAGGCAAAGGAACGTCGTGTCGCCCGCCCCTTCGTCGAGGTAGTGCATCCGCAGGCCGTTGGCGTGGTCGTGAAAATGCGGCGCAAATGCGTAGCCAGGCAGGTCGTCGAACCGGGCATCGGGTGTCCGCAGGGCTTCGATCGTCATGCTATTTCCTTTTGTAGACGCGCGCGCCGCCGATCCAGGTTTCGAGGACTTTGGTCGTGCGGATATCGGCGGGTGCGCTTTCGAGCGGGTTTTTGTCGAGGATGATGAAATCGGCGCGGAAGCCGGGGGCAAGCCGCCCGACTTTATCCTCGGCAAAGGAAGCATAGGCCGCACCCGTGGTAAATCCCGCCAGCGCTTGTTCGCGGGTGACGCGTTCCTGCGGTTGCCAGCCGCCGAACGGCTGGCCCTTTTCGTCCTCGCGCGTGATGGCCGCGGCAATGCCGGGAAAGGGATTGGCGCTTTCGACCGGGACATCCGATCCGAACGCCAGACGGCTGCCGTTTTTGAGCATGGTTGCCCAGGCGTACGCGCCGCTCAGCCGGTCGGGGCCGAGGCGGACTTCGGCCATTGTCCGGTCGCTGGTCTGATGCACGGGCTGCATCGAAGCAATGATGCCGTTCTTGCCGAAGCGCGCAAGGTCTTGTGGGTCCACAATTTGGGCATGTTCGATCCGCCAGCGCCGGTCGCCTTTGAACGTTGGCGCGAGGTCTTCGATCGCGTCGAGCACTTGCGCGTCGGCCTTGTCGCCGATGGCGTGGATCGCAAGCTGGAACCCGTCCATCGACGCGCGCGTCATCAGGTTGCGCAACTTCGCGTCGTCGAGGAAGCACAGGCCAGTTTGCGTGGGTGCATCGGCATAGGGCTTTTTGAGGCACGCCCCGCGCGAGCCGAGCGCACCGTCGGTGTAAAGCTTGACGCCGCCAAGGCGCAGCCGGTCATCGTAAAGCCACGGGGTTGGCTCGCCGCCTGCGATGCTGAGCATCGGTTCGATGCTGGCCGAATAGCTGAAGATGCGGATTTGCAAGCGTCCACCATCGCCCGCGCGTCGGAAAGTGTTCCAGTCCGCGACTGATGTTCCCATGTCGGCGATCGCTGTAATGCCGAATTCCTTCAGGATTTCCTGCGCTTTGAGGAAGGCCACGTCATTGTCTTTGGACAGTGGCCCAGGCACGGCTTTGTTGATCAGTTCTTCGGCGGCATCGACGAATATCCCGTTTTCGATCCGGCCACCGGGTGGTGATTTGGTGGCGGCCGTAACGCCAGCGGCTTTCATCGCAGCGGCATTGGCCCAGCCGGCATGGCCATCGACACGGGCGAGCCAGATGGGACGGTCCCCCCCCAGCCCGTCGAGATCGGCCGCCGTCGGAAAGCGGCCAAGGCCCCACTTTTCCTGATTCCAGCCGCGCCCGATGATCCAACGGCGATCGGGATAGGCCGCTGCATAGGTCGCGATCTTTGCCTTGGCATCGTCGAGACTGGTTGTTTCCGACAGATCGAGCGTCAGCGCGCCGAAGCCAAGATTCATGACATGGCCGTGCGCGTCGATCAGTCCGGGGAGCAGCGTCTGCCCTTTGCCGTCGAATTTCCAGTCGGGCTTTGTGACCTTGTCGCCGCGCTGAAGCAGCTTGCCGACCTTGCCGTCCGTCGTAATCGTCAGGCCCGTGAAACGAACGACCTTGCCCGCTGCATCGAGCGTGACCCCGTTGACATTGTCTATCCAGCCATCGGCAAAAGCAGGCGTGGTGAGGAAGAGAGCGGCGAGGAGCGTAGCGTGTGTTTTCATGGGGGAACGATGGCAGAAAGCAGGGAGGGGGCAAAGAGCGAAGTGTTGACCCCCGCATCGCCACGCCCCACATGCACATCATGCTGATCGAAACCGAAACCACGCCGAACCCCTCGACCCTAAAGTTCATGCCCGGCCGCAAGGTCATGGACATGGGAACCCGCGACTTCGCGACGCCCGAGGAAGCCGAAGCGTCGCCGCTCGCAGAAGCGCTGTTTTCGCTCGGCGATGTCGAAGGTGTGTTTTTCGGTCATGATTTTGTGTCGGTCACGGTCGGACCGGGGAGCAACTGGGCCGACGTGAAGCCTGATGTCCTCTCGATTATGCTCGATCATTTCAGCGCCGCGATGCCGCTTTTCAAACCAGCGTCGGCGGCAGGTATATCGGTCGCGCCCGAAACGGCGTTCAATGACGACCCCGAAGACGCTGATATTATCGACCAGATCAAGGATTTGATCGAAACGCGCGTTCGTCCGGCTGTAGCCAACGATGGCGGCGATATCGTCTATCGCGGGTTCAACAAGGGCACCGTTTATTTGAAAATGCAGGGCGCGTGCGCGGGATGTCCGTCGTCGTCGGCAACGCTGAAGCATGGTATCGAGTCGCTGCTGAAGCATTACGTGCCCGAAGTGAGCGAAGTTCTCGCTGTTTAAGGATTCTCCGATGAAATCACCGATCAGCGATGCGGCAATCGATCAGTTGTTCCGCGAAGGCCGCAGTTACAACGGCTATACCGACACGCCGGTTACGCGTGCGCAGATGGATGCGATCTGGGAGATCATGAAGTTTGGACCGACGTCGGCCAATTGCCTGCCTGCGCGGCTGGTCTGGTGCGAAAGTGCCGAGGCCAAGGAAAAGCTCGCGGCACTGACGACAGCGAACAATCAGGACAAAGTTCGCAAAGCACCCGTGACGGTCATCATCGGCATGGACATGGAATTTTACGAGCAATTGCCCGAATTGTTCCCGCCGGCCGATGCGCGCAGCTGGTTTGTCGGTAACCAGCCGATGATCGATGCCACCGCACTGCGTAACTCGTCGTTGCAAGGCGCGTATTTCATCATGGCCGCACGCGCTCTGGGACTCGATACCGGGCCAATGTCCGGTTTTGACCAGCCGGGCGTGGACGCCGCGTTCTTTGCCGGCACCACGTTCAAGTCGAATTTCATATCGACGCTGGGCGTCGGCGATCCCGTGACGATTTTCGGGCGTTTGCCGCGTCCCGGCTTTGACCGCTTTAACAGCATTGTCTGATCGCAGGTGAGGCGGCTGGTGATCGAAACGGCGACCTCGGCTTGTTCGGTTGCTTTGATTGAAGACGGTGTGGTTATTGCAGCCGATGCAGCCGTCGTGGGGCGCGGTCATGCCGAACGGTTGATGCCAATGATCGCAGCCCTGCCGGGTGGCGGCCGTGCCGATGCAATCTGGGTCGATTGCGGGCCGGGCAGTTTTACCGGCATTCGCGTGGGGGTGGCCGCGGCACGGGGACTTGGCTTTGGCTGGGGGGTGCCCGTCACCGGCTATTCGTCGATGGCGTTGATTGCGGCTGCCTGGTTTGCCCGCCACGAAGACGACGATGTAACGGTCGTGATCGAAGGCGGGCACGGCGAAGTGTTCGTTCAACCTTTTGTACGGCACGCCATCGACGCGCCAGGGACGCTGGTTTCCGTCCCACGCGAGTTGGCCAATGTCGCAGGCACGCGCGCAGGCGACGTTCCGCCCGATGCCCGTGACGCTATTCTGCTTTCGCAAGTCACACTGCCCCCGCGCCCGATTTACGGTCGAGCGCCCGATGCACTGCCAATGGCATCATGACGGGCATCGTAATAGCACGCGGCGGGCCGGCGGACCTGCCCGCGATCATGCCCGTTATGGCAGGCGCATTTGCCAGCCGTTTTGGTGAAGCCTGGACGGAATCGCAATGTTTTGGTGTGTTGTCGATGCCCGGGAGTCACCTCGCAATCGCCCAAGACGAGTCGCCCGTCGGGTTTGCGCTGTCGCGAATTATCCTCGACGAATGCGAACTGTTGTTGATTGCGGTTGCGCCATCGGCACAGCATTGCGGGATCGGCCGCCAATTGCTGGCAGCGATGATCGCGACGGCGCGTCAGGCGAACGTTAAAAGTGTTTTCCTTGAAGTTCGTAGCGGAAACCCGGCGATTACGCTTTATTCTTCGTCTGGATTTATCGAAGTCGGGCGTCGTCGTGGCTATTATCGCGGTCCGAACGGCGAGATTTTCGATGCGTTGACGTATCGGCTGTTACTGTCTTAAAATTTGCAGTGCTGAGTTGTTACTTTTAAGCTAACGGTGTAACGACAGTGTCATAAATGCTTTATCCGATCGACACCGGAACTGCTCTATATTGGAAGTTGAAAATGACTGACTCATCTGAAATGCAAGAAACCTTCATCACGCTGACGGCGGACATTGTGGCAGCACATGTCAGCAACAACAGCGTTGCGGTCAACGACCTGCCGACGCTGATTTCGAATGTGCACACTGCACTCGCCAGCCTCGGGACGCCGAGCGTACCAGTCGTCGAAAAGCAGGAACCTGCGGTTTCGATCCGTTCGTCGATCAAGCCGGACTATGTCGTTTGTCTTGAAGATGGCAAAAAGCTGAAAATGCTCAAGCGCCATCTGATGACGCATTATGGCATGACGCCCGATCAGTATCGCACGAAATGGGGCCTGCCCAATGACTATCCGATGGTCGCGCCCAACTATGCCGAGCAGCGCCGGACGCTTGCCAAGGCGATCGGGCTGGGTACGAAGCGCAAGCGCGGTCCAGCCAAATAATCTCGCTTTGCGGTGACCCCAGCTTTGCGCTAGCGTCATCGTAATGCATCGTCCGATCGACATCGAAGCGCTTTGCGCTGAAAAAGGCTTACGTATAACCGAGCAACGCCGTGTCATCGCACGCGTGCTTTCCGAAGCCGAAGATCATCCCGATGTGGAGGCGCTGCACGTACGCTCTTCAGCGATCGATCCGGGTATTTCGATTGCCACGGTCTACCGCACCGTGCGCCTGTTCGAAGAGGCCGGCATCCTGGAGCGGCATGATTTCGGCGACGGGCGCGCACGTTATGAAGCGGCGGCCGAAGCGCATCACGATCATTTGATCAACGTCGAGACGGGTGAAGTCATCGAATTCGTCGATCCCGAACTCGAGGCGTTGCAGAAAGTCATCGCCGAAAAGTTGGGTTACCGCCTCGTCGATCATCGTATGGAGCTCTATGGCGTTGCCGTCGACCGCAAGGGCTGAGGCCGCAGCAGGGCGCCCGCCGCCGATCAGCCGGGCGGGCTGGATACGAGTTTACATTCGCGCAGCCGGGATGATTGCTGTGTTGCTGCCCTGTCTTCTCGGTCATGGGTTGTGGCGCGTATTCAGGCTTGGTTCGCCCTGGCCGCGTTTTTTTCTGGGGAGCGTTGCACGAATTGCGGGCGCTTGCGTCACGCGGCACGGCAAGCCGATGCGCCGCGATGTCGTGTATATTTCGAACCACGTCAGCTGGCTCGACATCATGGCAATTGCCGGGGCGAGCGGGAGCGCGTTCGTCGCCAAGGCCGAGCTTGAAAAAGCGCCCTTGGTCGGATGGCTCGCAAGTTTGAACCGAACGATCTATGTTTCGCGTGAGGATCGCGGCGGTGTCGCCGAACAGATCGACCGCTTGCGCCTGGCGCTCGATGAAGCCTGGTCAGTCACGATTTTCCCCGAAGGCACGACCAATGACGGCAAGACGCTGCTGCCGTTCAAATCGTCGCTGCTGAAGATACTCGAGCCACCGCCCGAGGGCGTCGTCGTCCAGCCAATGATGCTCGATTACGGCGATGTCGGACCCGAGATTTCATGGCTGGGTGCCGAGCGCGGCAAGGATAATGCCCTGCGCATCATGGCGCGGCGCGGGACATTTCCGTTGGGGCTCCACTTTCTCGAGCCCTTCCAACCCAGCGATTATCCCGGGCGCAAGGCCATAGCGGCGGAAAGCAGGGCACGCATTGCAACTGCCCTCGAGCGTGTCACAGGGAGCACAGTCAGCGAATTTATCGGCCATGCCCATTGGGCTGGCGGGTCGGCGACGCTATAGTGGCAAAGATGGCTTCCCCTAAAACCTATCACGTCAAATCCTTCGGTTGCCAGATGAACGTTTATGACGGCGAGCGCATGAGCGAATTGCTGAGCGCAGAAGGAATGGTCGTGACGACTGAGGCCGACGCCGATCTGGTCGTGCTCAACACCTGCCATATCCGCGAGCGTGCGGTGCACCGGGTGTATTCGGAAATCGGGACATTGAAGCGTGAGGACGGGTCGCGACCGATGATTGCAGTGGCGGGATGCGTGGCGCAGGCCGAAGGGGCCGAAGTTTCCCGGCGCGCGCGCGAGGTCGACATCGTCGTCGGGCCGCAAGCATATCACCGGCTGCCGCAACTGGTAGCAAAAGCTGCGGCTGGGCAGCGTGCAGTTGATACCGACATGCCGGCCGACACCAAGTTCGCGGCACTGCCAGCGCGCGGGGTGCAGCGACCTTCGGCGTTTTTAACCGTGCAGGAAGGGTGCGACAAATTCTGCACTTATTGTGTGGTGCCCTACACGCGCGGCGCGGAAGTTTCGCGGCCATTCGACGCAATCGTCGACGAAGCCAAAGCGCTGATTGCCGGCGGGGCCAAGGAAATCACGCTGCTTGGGCAGAATGTGAATGCGTGGGGCGATGACGGGCAGGGGCTGCATGATATCATAACGGCACTGGATCGGATGCCGGGGCTTCATCGCATCCGCTACACAACGAGCCACCCGAACGACATGCAGCAGGGCTTGATCGACGCGCACCGCGATGTCGAAAAGCTGATGCCGTATCTTCATTTGCCCGTGCAGTCGGGCAGCGATCCGATCCTGAAAGCCATGAACCGCAGCCATTCGCGCGATAGTTATTTGCGGCTGCTCGATCGCGTTCGCGCGGCGCGGCCTGACATCGCGCTTTCGGGCGATTTCATCGTCGGATTTCCCGGCGAGACCGATGCCGATTTCGATGCGACGCTCAGCCTGATTGCCAAAGTCGGCTATGCACAGGCCTATAGCTTTGCTTATTCTCCGCGTCCCGGCACGCCGGCGGCAACGATGGAAATGCAGATCCCCAAGGACGTGATGAGCGCTCGGCTGCAGGCGCTGCAAGCTGCCATCAATGTGCAGCAACATGGCTTTAATCAGGCGAGCGTGGGAACGACGACACAGGTTTTGCTCGAACGGCGCGGGAAGCTTGCCGACCAGTTCATCGGCAAATCACCGTGGCTGCAGTCGGTCCATGTCGTCGGGGATCACTTTACCATCGGCGATGTTATCGACGTCAAACTTGTTGCTGCTGGTCCCAATAGCCTGACAGGAAAGCCTCTTATGAACCCCATGATGAATGCCGCGTAAACCCGTTCAGGCCCAGATGGGCGATCGCAGCCGCCTCGAAGTTGTCTTCGACAAGCCGCAGCTTCTGGGCCGCTTGTTCGGCGAATTCGACCAGAATCTGGTCGCCATCGAAAACCGGCTGGGCGTCTATATCGCGGCGCGGGGTAACAAGCTGCAGATCGAGGGCGAAGCGGGCGCGACTGCGCGGGCGCGCGATGTTCTGACCGGCCTGTATAACCGGATCGTCCAGGGGCAGGATATCGATGCAGGGGCGGTGAACGCCGTGATCGCGATGTCGTCCGAACCAACGCTTGACGGGATCATCCGGCATGATGCGGCCGCACCGCCGACCGTCATGATCCGCACGCGCAAGAAAACCATCGTGCCGCGCTCGGCAACGCAGATCCGGTACATGGAAGCGTTGAACCGCAACGACATTATTTTCGCGCTCGGGCCGGCGGGGACGGGCAAGACTTATCTGGCCGTGGCGCAGGCAGTGGCGCAATTGATTACGGGCTCTGTCGATCGCTTGATTTTGTCGCGCCCTGCCGTCGAAGCGGGCGAGCGGCTGGGGTTTTTGCCCGGCGACATGAAAGAGAAAGTCGATCCCTATCTCCGCCCGATTTACGACGCGCTATATGACTGCCTGCCCGCCGAACAGGTCGAGCGGCGGATCGCGTCGGGCGAAATCGAAATCGCGCCGATTGCATTCATGCGCGGACGAACGCTCGCAGAATCGTTCATCATTCTCGACGAAGCGCAGAACACGACGGCAGCGCAGATGAAGATGTTCCTGACGCGCTTCGGCCAGAACAGCCGGATGGTGATCTGTGGCGATCCCAAACAGAGCGATCTGCCTGCGCACCAGATTTCGGGCCTGAACGACGCGGTCGACAAACTCGAAGGCGTCGAAGGCATCGAGATGGTGCGTTTTGGCGTGGGTGATGTCGTGCGCCATCCGGTCGTGGGTCGGATCGTTCAGGCCTATGAGGGGTCGGGCGTCTAATCGATGATCGAAGTTGCGCTGCTTTGGGAAGAGCCGTGGCCCGACGGTGATTGGGAAAAATTGGCAACATTAGCGGTAGGCGATGCAATCGCTGCGACGCCGCATGCTGCAATTGCCAAGGCAGTAGCAACCATCGAAATCTCGATCCGGCTCACGTCGGATGTGGAAGTCCAAACGCTTAACCGGCAATATCGTCAGCAGGACAAGCCGACGAACGTGCTGTCTTTTCCGATGGTGCAGCCTGACCTGATCGAAACGCTTGCTAACACCGATGATGGCGAAGTGCTGCTGGGCGATATCGCACTTGCGCACGAAACCTGCGCGCGCGAAGCCGTCGAGCGCGGGGTGTCCACCAAGGATCATGCGACGCACCTGATTGTGCATGGGGTTTTGCATCTGCTAGGCTATGACCACATGACCGATAGCGAAGGCGAAGCGATGGAAGCGATTGAGCGCGATGTCATGGCCTCGCTAAGCCTCCATGATCCTTACCCGATACAGGACTGAACCAACACCATGAAAGAAGGCGAGAGTAGGGGCGAAACCGGATTGCTGGGCAATCTGCGGGCAATGCTGTTCGGCGGGACGAGCGAGCCCACGCTGCGCGATCAGATCGAAGAAGCAATTTCAGACCATGAAGACGATGCCGGGCCTGACGCCGCTGGCGATTTGTCTTCAGTCGAGCGGCAAATGGTGCGTAACCTTCTTCACTTTGGCGAGTGCACTGTCGATGACGTCGCCGTGCCGCGCAGTGATATCATTGCCGTGGCCGAAACGATCGGTTTTGCGGCACTGATCGCCCAGTTTGCCGACGCCGGACACAGCCGCCTACCGGTGTTTCGCGAAAGCCTCGATGCCGTGATCGGCATGGTCCATATCAAGGATGTGTTTGCGGTTCTGGCGCAGGGCGGGTCGCATCCGGACGGGATCGCTGAATTCATCCGCCAACCGTTATATGTGCCGCAATCGATGGGTGTGCTCGATCTGCTCGCCGAAATGCGGCGGCAGCGGGTGCATCTGGCGATCGTAATCGACGAATATTCAGGCACCGAAGGGCTCGTGACGATTGAGGACCTGGTCGAGGAAATCGTCGGCGACATCGAAGACGAACATGACGATGCGCCCGAAGCGCTGATCGTTCCGATTGAGGACGGCATGTGGGAAGCCGATGCGCGCGCCGAACTCGACGATGTTGCAGCGATGATCGATGCGCGGCTGGGGGAAATTGACGAAGATGTCGATACGATCGGCGGTTTGGCTTTCATGCTTGCGGGACATGTTCCGCAACCCGGCGAAACATTGACGCACGCCAGCGGTTGGCGAATTGAAGTAACCGAAGGCGATGCGCGACGGGCGACACGGATGCGGCTGCATCCGCCCGTTGATGCGCAAGTGGAGGCATAAGCGTGCGCGTAAAAATACTGGTCTTGATTGGCTTGCTGGCGTTGGTCGTCGGCGGCTTTTGGTACCTGTTCGGGCGCGCCGATATTGCGCGCCTGCCAGTCGAAGCCGTGAGCGGGGCAAAGCCGAAAATCACCGACCCGCGCCAGCAGAAGGTACCGACGATCAGGATTGCCAAAGCCGTGGGCTGGCAGGGGACCGCAAAGCCCGTTGCGGCGGCGGGGCTTTCGTTGACGCAATATGCCGACAAGCTCGATCATCCGCGCTGGCTGTATGAATTGCCCAATGGGGACGTGCTGGTCGCCGAATCGAACAAGCCCCCAACTGCGCCAGAGGGGATTACCGATGTGGTCATGGGCTGGCTGATGAAGCGCGCAGGCGCGGGCGTTCCCTCGGCCAACCGCATTACGTTGCTGCGCGACACCAATGCCGATGGTATTGCCGACGTGCGCTCGGTGTTTCTGAAGGGTCTCAATTCGCCGTTCGGCATGGCGCTGGTGGGCGACCGCCTGTTTATCGGTAATCATGACGCGGTCGTCTCGTTCCCCTACGTGCCCGGACAAACCGCAATCACGGCAAAGCCCGCTGAAATCGTCAAGCTCCCCGGCGGCGGCAATCACTGGTCAAAGAACATTGTGGCGAGCGAAGACGGAAAACTTCTCTATGTCGCTGTGGGTTCAGCGTCGAATATCGGTGAGCGCGGCATGGAAGCCGAGGATCATCGCGCCAATATTCTCGAAGTATCGATCGAAGCCAAAACGATGCGCATTTTTGCCAGTGGCTTACGCAATCCGGTTGGCATGGCGTGGGAGCCGACAAGCAAGGCCTTATGGACGGCGGTCAACGAACGCGACATGCTGGGGTCCGACCTGGCACCGGATTACATGACACGCGTTGAATTCGGCGGTTTCTATGGCTGGCCCTATACCTATTGGGGTGGTTACGAGGACAAACGGGTCGAGCCGCGGCCTGATTTGCTGCAATATACCAAGCGGCCAGATTATGCGCTGGGCCCGCATACGGCATCACTTGGCCTGACATTCGGGTCGCTCGGCGGTTTCCAAAATGGGATGTTCGTCGGCCAGCATGGTTCATGGAATCGCGTGCCGGTGTCGGGCTACAAAGTCGTATTCGTGCCTTTCGGTGCCAATGGCTACCCGAATGGCCCCATGCGCGATGTTCTGACGGGGTTTTTGGACAAGGACGGCGAGGCGCAGGGGCGACCCGTCGGGGTAATCGTCGATAAGGCGGGCGGGCTTCTGGTTGCTGACGATGTCGGCAATAGGATCTGGCGGGTCAGCGCACCGCGTTAGGCGACGGCGTGAAGCTTGACGGTTTCGAGCGGACAAATATCTTCGGCATGGGCCCAGCACAGATCCTTGAGCCCAAGCGCGCGCCCATCATGCGACAGGATTTCGATCGGCCGGATCGGCTGATGGTCATGCTCATCCACCAGAACCGGCGTTGATGGCACGCCCGATTCCCACCGTTCGCCCCATTGGCGCAATGCAAGCATGGCGGGGAGCAACTCAGCGCCTTTTTGCGTCAGGCGATATTCGACCTTGCGGCGATCGTCGGCCATCGCTTCACGCGACAGGATGCCGTGATCGACCAGCCGCCCGAGCCGATTGGCCAGGATGTTGCGGGCAATACCGAGCGTCGATTGAAATTCTTCGAAATGATGCAAACCGTTGAAAGCGGCGCGCAGAATGAGAAACGACCAGCGCTCGCCCATCGCTTCGAGTGCGGCCGGCAGCGCACAGTCCGCCAGCTCGCGGAGATTTTCTTTCAGCATTCCCATCCTGACAGTAGCCTATCGTAATTTCATCGTCATGCAAACATGATGTAAGTTTTATGTTGCAACTAGAAACCTATTTAACTAGGTAGTGATTCACAACCTAATTGAAAGGCCTCCCCATGGCACGTTTTTCTGGAATTTATGTATCGGTCGCAGTTGCTGCTTTGAGCATCACGCCCGTATTTGCACAGTCGCCAGCTTATCGCGCTGTTCCCGTAGTGGCCGCAGCCGACACAACCGTCATTGCCGATGGCATGCTGTGGCGTTGCGGCGATGCTGGCTGCACGGCAACGAATGCAACGTCCCGCCCCGCAATCGTCTGCGCACAAGTCGTTCGCAAGGTGGGCAAGCTGGCCAGTTTCACGGTCGGTGCGGTTGCGTTTGACGAAGCAGCGCTTGCCAAGTGCAATGCCAAAGCGAAAGCTTAAACTTCCTGAGGTTAACGACCTGATGCGGACCCGAATGCAGCGGCATTCGGGGCCGTTTATTTGTCAGAATTTGGTCGTGACCGACAGGCGCACATTGCGCGGCGCGCCGGGCGAAATATTGTTATCGTTATGCGCGTTCGGGAAATAGGTGACGTTGCCGACATTCTCGACGTTCAGCTGCGCGCTGAACCGATCAGTGAGTTTGACAAACAATGCCGCATCGACCCGCGTATAGGCCGGCAAGCGCGTGACATTGCTGATCGAGGCAAATTGACTCGACTGATGCGAGATGCCCAGGCCCGCGCCGATCCGGTCGGTAAAATCATAGCGGTTCCATAATGACAGTTGATTGCGCGGGACCTGCCCGACGGCGCGACCCGCTTTCGCGGCAGATGTCTCGGCACTGATCACCGCTTTGGTGTGGGCAAAGGACATGGATGTTTGCCAGCTTCTTGTGACTTTGCCGACAAGGCTGATCTCGTAGCCTTCGGTGCGCTGACCGCCTGTTTGAAGCGGAGGCCCGCCAGCGATTGGGTTGGTCGCGCGAGTGTTGCTGCGATCAAGCCGATAGACAGCTGCGGCGGCGGAAAGACCCGGTTTGATGTCCCACTTTGCACCGAGCTCGTAATTATCGAAGGCTTCAGGTTCGAGATTGGCGTTTGTAGCGTCGAACGTCAGAAACTGGTCACCCGATTGCGGCAAAAATGATTTTGACCAGCTGGCATAAAGCGATGCTTCGGGCACGGGTTTGACCACGAGGCCGACGCGCGGACTCAACAGGTCGTCGGTGCGTTCGACACGCGATGCGGCAAAGATGCTGTCGATGCCGATTTTCAGCCGGTCATAGCGGATGCCCGCAATCACATCGACATAATCGGTGATGCCGATCTGATCCTGAAGGTAAACCGACCACTGGCTGAGCGCACTGTCGATCTTGCGGTTCGAATTTCCAGTCGGACCGGCTGTGAACGTCACGGCAGGAATTACCGGAGGTCTTGCCAATGCGACTTGATACCGGCGATTGGCATTCGATGCCAGTGGCCCTGCCGGGAAAAAGCCGTTGATGCGTTCACTTAGACTGTCCTGACGCGTGTATTCGGCGCCGAACAACACGACATGTTTGACGCTGCCTGTGGCGCCGCGCCATTCGAGGTTGGTCTGGCCGATAACGCTCGTGCGCTTTGTCGAGTCGATATAGGCTTCGACGCCTAGCAAGGGTATCCCTGCCAAGGGTTGTGCGGGTGCCGGTGTCCCGATTGCGGTCGCAGGGAACACGTTGCGGTATGATTTGTCGTAATCGCCGAACAGCGCTTGCGTCGACCACGTCAGTCCCGACGCGAGATCGACTTCGCTTCGGAAGCGGACCATATGTGCCTCGAATTTCGCCGTATTGGCGCCGGGGACGCCGAAAAACGTGTCGCGGTATCCAGCGATCGGACCTGCTGGCGTCACAATGCTGCCCGTAAAGGCAGATGGGATGCCGCGATCGACAACTCGGTCATCGCGGACATATTCGTAACCCAGTTGCAAGCGAGCGGTGTCGCCGATGCGTGCGGCGATTGTGGGATTGATGCCGAAGCGTTCGCCGTCAAAGAAGTCGCGATGATTGGCCAGACTTTCGTAAAAGCCGTTGAGCCGCAATGCCGTGCCGCTGCTCAGGCCGACATTGCCGTCGACCGCACCATACCAGCTGCCGAAACTGTCGACCGAGCCAGTGGCCTGCACTTGATTTTCGCCGATCAGGGCTCCCTTGGTTGCGCGGTTGATAACGCCGCCGCCGCCGCCGCGACCGAACACCATGGCATTGGGGCCTTTGTGAACCTCCACGCGGTCGATATTGTAAAAACTGCGGAAATATTGAACGTCGTCACGCAAGCCGTCGACGAAAAAGTCCGCCGTCGAGTTGTTGCCACGGAGCGTGATCTGGTCGCGATGGCCTTCGCCCTGGCCTGCTGACACGCCGGGAAGCAACCGGACGAGATCAGCAACCGACCGGATCGCCTGATCGCGGATTTGCTCGTCGGTGATCACGTTGATCGTTTGTGGGACGTCGAGGATCGGCGTGCTTGTTTTCGTCCCGCTGGTTGTATCAACAGCGCGATAGCCTTCGATTTTGCCGGTGATGATGATTGCCTGTCCATCGATCTGCGCTTCTTCGGCGCTTGCAATGCCAGCCGTCGTTAGCATCAGAAACGATATCAAGTTCGGCAAGCGACGCATAAAAACCCCGTATTTGCTGCGAGTCATTCGCAGGATGATGGCGTCGTATTGATACTCATTCGCAATTGCAACACATGGTTTTGATCGAAAGTCGCTCGGGGCGGCATCTTCTCAATGTGGCCGTCTCTGGCGGCCTAGCGGCTCAGCAAGACCCGCGCTTGCCCCGCGATCTGGGCAAGCATTGCGCCAGACGGCACCGCGACCATTCGTGCCCGATCGATGAGGGCACGGAATTGTGCGATGCGCGGGCTTTGTGCTTCAAGCCATGCGTTTACACGTGCTTCGGGTTCCTTGGCATTGCGCGCCAGAAATTCCAGGCGGATGGTTTCGAAGTCACGTGCCAGGCCGGAGATCAGCAGACGCTCCCACGGATCGGTTGGCGACTGGCGCATTGCCACGCCTTGCGCCCAGTCGAGCCCGAGCGCTGCCCCGAGCGTCACGAACGCGCGTGTCAATTCGAGTTCGTCGGTACCCGTGCGGTTGCCAAGCGCGGCGAGACCGATTGCCCCATCCATTTCGGCAAGACGGACGACTTTGTCGACGAGCTTGGTCGGTGCTCCGGCCTCGCCGAGGCGGCGGGCAAAATCGCTCGCTTGCGCGCGTGCTTCGTCTTGCAGCAGTCCATCGAGTTGCGCCGCAAGCCGCGACACCCCGGGCGCGAGCGCCGCAATCGTATCACCGACCGAACGCCCGACCACGGCATTGCGCAGCAAGTCGGCCATTTGCGCGCGCGCTTCCATTGCAACTTGCTCGAACAGCATCAGGCGCGCGCCTTCGGTGACGTCGGCAACGTCGATCGCGTTCCACAGCGGACGCAGGTTGTAGAGTCGCTCGACAATAACGAACGACGCCGCAATGTCGCCGAGCGATGCGCCTTCTTCCTCGGCAAGCTCGAACGGATGGATCAGACCGAGACGATTGATCAGGCGATTGGCCGTCTTCGTGGCAACGATTTGCCCACGAAGCTGGTGATTCTCGATCGCCGCGCGGTGCCCCTTGACCATGGCGGGTGGAAAACCGGCGAGCAGATCGTCTACCATCGCAGGGTCTTGCGCCACATCGCTGTGTTCGATCGCATCCTGAAGCGCGAGCTTTGCTGTCGACAGCAGCACGGCGAGTTCGGGCCGCGTGAGGCCGAGCCCGTCCTGCGCACGCCGGACAAGAATGTCGTTTGGCGCAAGCCCCTCCACCGCGCGGTCGAGCTTTTTCGCGGCTTCGAATGTTTCGATAAGCCGGATTTGCGACGGCATGGCATTCGCGCCGCCGCGCTGCGCGATCGACAGGGCAAGCGTCTGGAGCCGGTTATCCTCGAGCACCAGTCCGGCGACGGTGTCGGTCATTTTGGCGAGCAGCTTGTTGCGGTTCGCCATCGTCAGTGCGCCGCTGGCGACTTCGGCATTCAGCGCAATCTTGATGTTCACTTCATGGTCCGAACAATCGACACCCGCCGAATTGTCGATGAAATCGGTGTTTATCCGCCCGCCGCGCAAACCAAAGGCAATACGCGCCGCTTGCGTCACGCCGAGGTTGGCCCCTTCTCCGATGACTCTCGCACGGATTTCTTCCGCATTGACCCGCAGCCCGTCATTGGCGGGGTCGCCGACCGCGCCGTGCGATTCGCTCGCGGCTTTGACATAGGTGCCGATGCCGCCGAACCAGATGAGATCGGCGGGGCTTTTCAGGATCGCGGTTATAAGCGCCGCGGGGTCGAGTTCCGCATCACTGACGCCAAGCACCGCGCGCGCTTCTTTCGAGAGCTTGATCGATTTTTCGGTGCGCGCAAAAACGCCGCCGCCTTTCGAGATGAGGCCGGGGTCATAATCCGCCCACGACGAGCGCGGCAGCGCAAACATCCGCGCGCGCTCGTCCCAGCTTTTGGCAGGATCGGGCGCAGGATCGATGAAGATATGGCGATGATCAAATGCGGCGACGATCTGCAACGATTTGGACAGCAGCATCCCGTTGCCGAAAACATCGCCCGACATATCACCGCAGCCGACGACGCGGACGGGCTCGGTCTGAACGTCGATCCCCGCTTCGGCAAAATGGCGCTGGACCGATAGCCAGGCTCCTTTTGCCGTTATTCCCATGGCCTTGTGGTCGTAGCCGACCGAGCCGCCGCTGGCGAATGCATCGCCCAGCCAGAAATTGTGATCGAGGGCAATGGCATTGGCGACATCGGAGAACGTCGCCGTGCCCTTGTCCGCAGCCACGACGAAATAGGGATCTTCGCCGTCATGGATGACCACGCGCGGCGGATGAACCACTTTGCCGTCGACAATATTGTCGGTGACGGACAGCAACGTGCGAATGAAGATGCGGTAGCTTTCAGTGCCCTCGGCGAGCCAACCCGCGCGGTTAGTCGTTGGATCGGGCAGGAATTTTGGAAAAAAACCACCCTTCGCGCCGGTTGGCACGATGACGGCATTCTTCACCCGCTGCGCTTTCATCAGTCCGAGGATTTCGGTGCGGAAGTCATCGCGCCGGTCGGACCAGCGCAAGCCGCCGCGTGCCACGGGCCCGGCGCGCAGATGAATCCCTTCGAGGCGCGGCGAATAAACCCAGATTTCACGCCACGGCACGGGCGCGGGAAGGCCGGGCACGAGCGCGCTGTCGAATTTGAACGCGATTGCTTCCTGCGCAGCGGGGGCAAAGAAATTTGTGCGAAGCGTCGCGCGGACAACACTGCGCAAGCGGCGCAGGATGCGATCGTCATCGATGGCGGCAACGGCGGTCAGCCCGCGCTCGATCTGGCGCTCGGCGTCGTCGGCATTCTTGCGGCTTGCACCATCATGATTGGCAGCAAACAGCGCGATGATCGCACGGGCGAGTGCGGGCTGGCGGCGGAGTGCATCGACCACCGTGGTCAGGCTATAGGCCATGCCGGTCTGGCGCAGATAGCGGAACAGCGCCCGGAACAGGATGAGATCACGCGGGCCAAGGTCGGCCGATATCAGGAGTTCGTTAAAGCGGTCATTTTCGGCAATACCTGCAACCGTGGCAGCGATTGCCGTCTCGACGGTGTCGGTGCGGGCAAGGACGTCGGCCGCGCGCCCCTGCGGCAGGTCGAGCACGAAACGGTGCATATGGCCACCATCGCCGGACAAGGCCGTCGACATTTCCTCGACAACGCGAAAACCGAAATTCTCGAGCGCGGGCACGGCATCCGAAAGGATCACGGGCACAAGGCTGTAAAGTTTCAGCCGCAGTCTATGCGCGCCGTCTTCGGCATTCCGATACAGACGGACATTGCGCGCCGCATCATCGGCAAGGCTATGCACCCTGATAATGTCGAGTGCCGCCTCATCGGGACCGGCACCGCTGCGATAGGGAAGCGGAAATGCGGCAGCATAACGTATTGCAAGGCGCGCGGCACGGCCGGCATCGCCGATTTTTGCAAGACTTGCTTCCACGGAAGGTTCCCATCCGCGCACCATCGCTGCGATCTGCAGGCGGAGCGCATCGGGGTCAGGGTCACGGCCCGACTGGCGACGGTCGAATGTGTAGCGGATCAAGGCAACGCCGCTGTCGCCCATATCGACCGACCAGCTAAGCAGTTCAGCGTCGGCTGCATCGGCGAGCAATTCGGCAATCGCAATCCGGCGGACCGTCGAAAGGTCGTCGCGGGGTAGCCACACGAACGCAAACAAATGGCGATCGAGCGCATCTTCGGCCAGTACAAGTTCGGGCCGGGGGCGATCGGCGAGCGACATCGCGGTCAGCGCAAGATGTTCGAGCGCGTCGGCCGAGATGCTGACCAGCAAATCGTGTGGAAGCGATGTCAACGCATGGGCAAGCGCTTTGCCCGCGTGGCCGTCGCGTGAAAAATTATACTTTGCCAGAAGCGCCGCAAGTCGCGCTTGCAGCACGGGAATGGAATCGGGGGCGGCGGCCAGCGCGGAACTCGTCCATAGGCCGGCATGGACTGTCATGCCCGTGTTGGTCGCGACGATGAACAGATCGAGCGGTGCCCGGCGATGGACCGTCGAGATTAAGTTCGACTTCACGATGAGCGGCCCGGCATTTTTTGCCAGCCATGCCGATGCCCGGGTTCTGGCTTCTTCGGAAAGCAGACGACTGCCGGCGCGTTTGGCAATGCCGAGCGCTTTGGTCATTTTCCCGTCCGAATCGAAATGTGCAGAGCCTAGTAATGTGATGTTGCGGTCAAGCAGCCAGGTGAGGAGTGCTGCGCCTTCGCTTGGGCCCAATGCCGCAGCGTCCGCTTCCAATGCAGACTGCATCGCGCGCCAGTCAATGACGGCCGCGCGAACATGGCCCAAATTGGTTTCGATGTCATCGACTAGCGCTTTGCGCGCTTTGGCATCGGGCCGGTCGGTCTCGAGATAGATCAGCGAGGTCGGTTGGCCGTTGTCGACGACGGGGTGAAGGATGCGGTTGGTCGGAATATTGTGCGCGGCAACCGTCGCGGCGACCGAATCAACGAGGAAGGGCATATCGTCGTTGGCAATCGCAATACGCATGATCCGGCGCCCGCGGGCGTCGGTGCCGGTTTCCGCGACGATAGCCGGTCGTTTGGGATGTTCGAGTGCCTTTAGCGCCAGCGCCGCAGCTGCGACCTTGTCCGTCCGCGTGAGACCGTCGGTTTCGCCGGGCAAGGCGCCGTCAGTCAGAATTTTCGAAAGATCTTTGGGGGCGTGCTTGGGTTTGCGTGCGGTGGCCATGTGCTCTTCCGTTGATCCTCGTTACGCGCCCGTATGCGCGCCCCGTCAACCAATCTCAACGGCCTTTCCCGGCATAACTTTATCCCGCGATGGCGCGGAGTGCACGATCCAACAGCGGCTTGTCGTCGGGAACGACCCCGATAATGCCGACACGTTCGCCGTCGATGCGGCGGGCGACGAGCACGATGAATTCGTCTTCACCGGGCAGGGTCAGCACAGCTTGTGTTTCCAGCGCCCGTGCGGCGTCGCGCGTCATGTCGGGCTTGGGTGCCTTGCCTTCGGGGCGACGCTCGCGGCGGTCAGCGGCGACGATGGCTTTGAGGCCACCGGGATATTGTTCGAGAAACACGCGCATCCCGCCGTGGGGAAGGCCGTGGCGTTTGCCGTAAGACAGCGCTGCTGCAAATTCGGTCAGTCGCGTCTTGTCATAACCCGTGCCGAATACGAGTTTTACCAGCGGTGTCATCGGTGCGCGGTCCTGCCCTATGATGCCGCTGTCACTCAGCAACTCGAGATAATCGTCACGCCGGACGTCGGCAAGAAGGGCAAAGTCATACGCATGACCCAGCGCATGATAAAGCGCCGTGCGCCCCCGGCTGTCGGCATGATGTAGCAGGTCGGCGCTGGCCCGTGCGGTGGCCAGCCAATCGGCAAGCCCGACACCTTTGGGATCAGGAACCGGTTCGAACGTGTCGCTATCGATCCCCAAATCCTGATCGAGAATTTCGGGGCGCATTTGGGTAACAGCGGGCTTCTCAACGGCATTGGGGCCGTCAGCCCAGACCGGCATCGTCGCCCGTGGCGAATGTGCGGAGAGTGCGTCATTCAGTTCCATGGTAAGAGCATCGGCTTGCGCGTCGCTGACCACTTCCTTCCAGTTGATCACGCCATAGACGAAGTCGATCGTGTCATCGTCCGTCGAAAGAGGCATCAGGATTCCGCGATACATCGTGTTGGTACCGGCCGAACTGACGAATTCGGCTTCGAACCCGATCGGGGCGCGATTGGCGATGATCTGAAGGTAATGATCGGTCAGTCGCGACAGCAGCGAACGGGCGGGCACGTCCGATACCGTCAGCGGCTCCTCGTCGAAACCGCACTCGCGGCTCAGTCTGACGCCAAGATAGGCAATCGCCGGATTTTCGGCGCCGCCAGTGAAATCGAGCAAGACGCTGTTCGGCCCGAAGTCGGTAAGCTCTTCGGGATTAAGATCCTCGATCGATGGCAGGGCGCGGCCATCGAGCAGCGACACCCAGTGATTGTATGCACGAACATGCATGCGGCGCTCGTCTCCGCCGATGGCGGCAGGCGCGTCGACCGCATAGTCGTCGCTGCCCGCTTCATGGTCGTTATCGCTTGCGAAATCGCGCATTCGGTCCATTCGGCTCATCCTGAATCACTTCTGATTGTCACGGATATGGCTTCAATCTGGTTACCAAGCCGTTAAGAAGTCTTCTGCTTGCCGTTCCAGGCGTTCGCTGTTATCCGCCCGATCGCACCAGCGAGCCGCCTTAGCTCAGCCGGTAGAGCATCGCATTCGTAATGCGGGGGTCAGGTGTTCGAGTCACCTAGGCGGCACCACGGTTGCATCTCCCTGTTCAATGCACGTTGAAGCGCCGGGACGGCGCGGGTCACATCGAATTTTTGGCATAACGTGCGGATTGATTTGGGTGATGCTGTCTTACAGCGAAGGCGCACTTGGCGCGGCGGGCATTTCAAGCTGCGACCCTGCAAATTTACGACGGCGGGTTTTATAGAAACTCTTGGTCGCGCCACCACGCGCAGCGCGCAGTTCTCACGAAATCTCTCCCTTTGATTCAACCGGCCGCGCCCGTGCCACGCCGTGCCGCACCGTTTGAAATGCAACGGACACTTCGACGCCTTCATCATTTGGAAGGGAATCGGTGTCAAAAGTTAACGGCGTCGAGGGTCACCTCACAAACAAAACGGCTGGAGCAACGCGAAAATCGCGGGCTTCACGCTGGGGAGCAACGCGATGGATTCGGAAGTTCTGCACGCATGCGAAGCCGTGGGCGTTTCACCGCCCGAACTAGACAACAGATCGTCATCCCTCCCATCTCTTCCGTCCCTCCCAATCGTCATCGTTCCCGCGCTCGCTTTGGCAGCGTGCGGTGGCGGTGGCAGTGAGTCCTCCGCGGGCACGGCAACACCGTCTGCCGCTGCCCCTCCTCCGCCGCCACCCCCGCCACCCCCCCCGCCACCGCCGACATCGACCCAGGCCGGTCGGTTTCTTGCCCAAGCAACCATGGGCTCGACCGCTCCTGACATCGCCGCTGTATCGGCGCAGGGGTATGACGGCTGGTTAGGCGCTCAATTCAGCATGCCGCGCGGATCAACTTTTTGGAACTGGTTGCAATCGCGCGGGTACAACAATCCCGACATGATCTTTCGCGACGATGGTTTCGATTCCATGATGTGGAGCAACTTGATCGCGGGCGAAGATCAATTGCGCCAGCGCGTCGGCGTCGCGCTGTTGTCGATGCTTGTTGTCAGTGTCGATTCAACCCCGACCGAATATAAGCCTTTTGCGATGGCCGGGTATCTGGACATCGTCTGGGACAATGCATTCGGCAACTATCGCACGCTGCTCGATAAGATTTCGATGAATCCCGTCATGGCTTACTACCTGACATTCCTGAATAACCGCAAAGCGGACAGTCGTGGCGCACAACCCGACGAAAACTTTTCGCGCGAGTTGTTGCAGCTTTTCACAATCGGGCTGCATCAGTTGAACCTGGATGGCACCCCCAAGTTATCGGGGGGCAAGCCGATTGAAACTTATACGCTCGACGACGTCAGCGGGTTGGCACGTGTGTTCACGGGCTGGGTAATGGAAAACCCGCTGAACACGACGCCTGACCGCTATTCAAAGGCAATGGTTCAGGACGCGTCAAAACACGAAACAGGCGTCAAGACTTTCCTTGGCACCACGATTCCTGCCGGAACCGATGGCGTTGCCAGCTTGAAAATCGCGCTTGATGCCATTTTTGCACATCCCAACGTCGCGCCTTTTGTGTCGAAGCAAATGATCCAGCATCTTGTCACCTCGAACCCGTCGCCAGCTTACGTGCAGCGCGTTGCAACAATTTTCCAGAATAATGGCTCGGGCGTTCGCGGCGATCTCCGTGCTGTCGTTCGCGCAATCCTGCTCGATACCGAAGCACGGGACGAGAAGGCAGCATCCTCTAGCACCACTTTCGGCAAGCTGCGCGAGCCGGTTCTTCGTTTCACCGGCTGGGCGCGCGCTTTCGGCGCAACGTCCCCGTCGGACAAATGGCCAATCGGTAACACGTCGTCGCAGTCAAACCGGCTGGGGCAAAGCATCGGTCGCAGTCCGAGTGTCTTCAACTTTTTCCGCCCCGGCTACGTGCCGCCGAGTAGTTTGATTGCCGCGCAAAATCTCGTCGCGCCCGAGTTTCAGATCGCCAATGAAATTTCGGTCATAAGTTATATCAACTATATTCAGGTCACGATGCGTGACGGGTGGGGCGATTTTAAGGGAAACTACACCGAATATCTGGCCAAAGCGGCAGATTCGCAGGCGTTGCTCGACATGATCAACTTGCGCGTAGCCGCCAATCAGGTGAGCGCCGCGACGATCGCGCAAATCAAGACTGCCGTCGACAGTCTTGCGTCGGCGACCCCCACCGATCTGCAGAACCGTGTCAATGTCGCCACTGTATTGATCATGGCGTCGCCCGAATATCTGATTTTGAAATAGGATCGTATCGATGAGTTCAGATCAATCGCGCCGCGCTTTTCTCAAGCGGTCCGCAGCCCTCAGCCTCGCCGGCACAGCTGCGCCATTCGTAACCAACCTTGCCGCGATCGGCGAAGCGGCAGCCTCGGTGGCCACTGATTACAAAGCCGTTGTCTGCATCTTCCTGTACGGCGGCAACGACTTTGCCAACACCCTGATCCCTTACGACCCGGCAACCTATGGGCTGTATCAAACGCTGCGTCCGGCGATCGCGCTGCCGCGTGACACCTTGGCAGCCACTGTATTGACGCCGACGACGGCGCTGCCCGGTGCGGTGCAATATGCACTCGCGCCCACACTCGCGCCGCTGTTGCCATTGTTCAATGCGGGCAAGATGGCACCGATCCTCAACATCGGGACGTTGATACAGCCGACCACGAAAGCGCAATATCAGGCGAAAAGCGTGCCGCTGCCGCCAAAGCTGTTTTCGCATAACGACCAGCAGTCGTATTTTCAGGCGTCGTCACCTGAAGGCGCCGATTCGGGCTGGGGCGGGCGCATAGGCGATTTGTTCCAGTCAGGTAACGGTAACGCCACACTGACGTGCATCAACGCGTCAGGCAACGCAGTGTTTATGACGGGCAAAAGTGTTAATCAATACACCGTGAGCACCGGTGGCCCGACTGCCTTGTTCGGCAATCAGCCGACGCTGTTTACTTCGGTAACCGCAAACCAGGTGTTGCGGACCATGATTGCCGCGCCGCGCACGCATTTGCTCGAGGGCGAGCACACACGCGTGACGAAGCGTTCGCTTGATGCCTTTAACGACGTTATCACCGCACTGACCGGTGGACCGCGCATCGCGACGCCATTTCCGTCAAGCACGTTGGGAAATCAACTTAATGTCGTCGCGCGGATGATCTCTGTCAGCCAGCAACTGGGTGCGAAACGTCAGGTTTTCTTTGTTTCACAAGGCGGCTTCGATCTGCACAGCGATCTTGCGTCAAAGCAGCCGCTGCTGCTGGCCGGTGTCGCGGCGGCCATGCGCGCGTTCTACGACGCCACGGTCGAACTCGGAATTGCCGATAAAGTCACCACCTTCACCGGATCCGATTTCGGGCGGACGATCGTCAATAACAATGACGGGTCGGACCATGGCTGGGGCAGCACCCATTTCGTTATGGGCGGCGCGGTCAAGGGCAAACAAATTTACGGGAAATCGCCGGTTTATGCGAACAATGGCCCCGATGATGTCGGACAGGGCCGCTTGCTGCCGACGACCTCTGTCGACCAATATGCCGCAACTTTGGCAAGCTGGTTCGGTGTGACCGACTCGCAGATGCCGACGGTGCTCCCTAGTATCGCCAATTATTCGACGAAAAATCTGGGATTCGTCTAGGACCGTCCCGATTAACTCACTTGCGGGCTGTCACCATGCTGTGACACATAGCCAGTAATGCGCGTCGCCTTCCCGTTTTCTGCCATCGTCGGCCAGGACGAGATGAAGCGTGCGCTGCTGATTGCTGCCGTCGATGCGCGGATCGGCGGGGTCATGGTGTTCGGCGATCGCGGCACGGGCAAGTCGACCGCGGTGCGCGCATTGGCTGCCTTGTTGCCACCGATCGTAGGCGATGACGGCAAGAAAATGGCGGTGCCGTTCGTCGATCTGCCGCTTGGTGCCACCGAAGACCGCGTGGTGGGCGCGCTCGATCTCGAACGGGCGCTGGGCGCGGGCGAGAAAGCGTTCGAGCCGGGGCTGCTTGCCAAGGCCGATCGAGGCTTTCTGTACATCGACGAAATCAATCTGCTCGAGGATCATATCGTCGATCTCTTGCTTGACGTCGCGGCGTCGGGCGAGAATGTCGTGGAGCGCGAGGGGCTGAGCGTGCGCCACCCGGCGCGTTTCGTTCTTGTGGGCAGCGGCAATCCCGAAGAAGGTGAACTCAGACCACAATTGCTCGACCGGTTCGGCTTGTCGGTCGAAGTACGCACACCGCAGGATCTTGATGCGCGCGTTGAAGTGCTGCGGCGGTGCAATGCTTTCGAACGCGATGGGGCAGCGTTTGCGGAAAGCTGGGGCAAGGAAGAACGCAAGGCCTTGAAGCGGATTGCCAAAGCCAAAGCACTGCTGCCCGGTGTCGAGCTGCCCGATGCCGTCCTGCGCCGTGCGTCCGAATTGTGTATTGCGGTCGGGGCGGATGGCTTGCGGGGGGAACTCACTCTGATGCGGGCGTCGCGGGCGCAGGCGGCGCTGGACGGCCAAAACCTGGTGACGGAAAAGCATCTCGTGTCGGTTGCACCGCTCGCGCTGCGCCACCGATTGCGGCGCAGCGTTCTCGATGAGACCGGCTCGACAGCGCGGATCGAGCGCGCGATGGATGAGCTGTTCGGGTGATCGAGGATGCGCTGATCGCGGCGCAGCTTTGCGCGATCGACCCCGGCTTGGGGGGAATGGTGCTTCGCGGCGGCGGCGAGGCGGTCCGCGATCTCATCATTGCCACAATGTCCGCGGGCCGCGTCGTCCGCAAAGTCCCGGTGCACATCGATGACGAGCGCTTGCTGGGCGGGCTCGATCTTGCCGCAACTCTGGCGTCCGACCGGCCCGTGGCACGCAAGGGCTTGCTCGCCGAATGCAACGGCGGACTGGTCGTGGTGCCGATGGCGGACCGAATGGACGAAGGTATTGCGAGCCGCATTGCTGCCGTAATGGACACGGACGTCATCATTACCGAGCGCGATGGGATCCGTCGGCACGACGAAGCACAGTTTACACTGGCGCTGCTCGACACTGGCGTCGCAGATGAACGCGCACCCGATGTACTGGCCGAGCGGCTGGCGTTTTGGTTTGATTTCAATGACATCCCCGACCCTGCGCCCGTCGAGGGTCGGTCAGATGCGCGACCCGCCCTTCGACAGGCTCAGGACTGCGGTGTTTCGGATGAAGCCCTAAACGCGATCGCAGCAGCGGCAACATCGCTTGGTGTGACGTCAGCGCGTGGTTCGCTGCTCACGCTGCGCGCGGCGAAAGCTGCCGCCCTGTTCGATGATCGCGACACCGTTACAGACGACGACCTCATCCTCGCCATTCGGCTTGTCCTTGTCCCGCGCGCTACGCAGTTTCCGGCGCCTCCCGACAAGCCGGATGCGATGCCGGAAGATTCCGACCCCGGCGAGCAATCGGGCGGCGATGTAATGCAGCCGCTCGAAGACGTCATTCTCGAAGCCGTCCGCGCCACGCTGCCTCCCAATATGATCGCTGCGATTGCCGAGAACGGTCGACGTGCCGCGATGAGCAAAGGCAAAGGCAGCGGGGCGAAACTCAAGGCACAGATGCGCGGCCGGCCGGTCGGGGTGCGCGCGGGCATGCCACGTGGCGGCAATCGATTGAGCCTGATCGAGACATTACGCGCCGCAGCACCATGGCAAAAGCTGCGTCGCGACGCAGGTGACAGACGGGTGCGCATCCGCCGCGACGATCTGCGCATCAAGCGGTTTCAGTCGCGCGCCGAAACGACAACGATCTTTGTGGTGGACGCGTCGGGATCATCGGCAGCGGCGCGGCTTGCAGAGGCCAAAGGCGCGGTCGAGCTTTTGCTGGCCGAAGCCTATGTGAAGCGCGCGCAGGTTGCGCTGATTGCCTTTCGGGGCGCGGGTGCCGAACTGATCCTGCCGCCGACACGATCGCTGACGCGGGCACGACGCGCGCTCGCTGAATTACCCGGCGGAGGGGGAACGCCGCTTGCCGCGGGGCTGGCAATGGCGGGCGAAGTCGCAGCACTGGTGCGATCGAAAGACCGGACGCCATTCGTTGTGGTGCTGACAGACGGACGCGGGAACATTGCGTTTGACGGCACGGCGGATGCAGCGGCAGCAAAGCGCGATGCCGAAAGCGCCGCGCTAACCGTCAACTCACCGGGCGTTTTGATCGATATATCCGCTCGACCGCGCGAGGAGGGACGCGCGATTGCTGCGTTGATGCGCGCAAAGTTCGTGGCGTTGCCGCGCGGCGATGCGCACTCGGTGCGCGATGCCGTGAAAGCATCATGAGCGACCGACCCGGCTGGGAGCGCGAAGGCCGCGACTGGCCCAATCGTGGGTTTAGCCGGTTTGTGACAGCCGGTGGTATGCGCTGGCATGTTCAGGTTACCGGACAGGGACCCGTGCTGCTTTTGTTGCACGGAACGGGCGCCGCAACGCACAGCTGGCGGTCGCTGCTGCCGCTACTGGCGGAGCACTTCAGCGTCGTTGCGCCTGATTTACCGGGACACGGATTTACCGCGCGCGGGCCGCAAACGCTGCCAGCGATGGCAAAAGCCGTGTCTGCATTGTTGAGCGAACTCGACTTGAACCCCGCAATCATAGTCGGCCATTCGGCAGGCGCGGCGGTGGCGTTGCGGATGGTGCTCGACGGGCTAGTCGATGTCAAAGCGGCGATTGGCCTCAGCCCGGCATTGCTGCCGTTTCCGGGCCTTGCCGCCAAACTCTTCCCGACCATGGCCAAGCTGTTGTTCGTCAATCCATTTGCGCCGTATGTTTTTGCACGCATGGCAGGGCCGACGCGCGAGGTTGCGCGCTTCATGCTCAAAAGCACGGGGTCGGAACTGGACAGCAATGGCGTCGATTACTACGCCCGCCTCTTCCGTAAGCCGGGTCATATTGCCGGGACTATCGGTATGATGGCGTCGTGGGATCTCGACCCGCTCAAGCGCGATTTGCCCGGGCTGAAGGTTCCGCTGCTGCTGATCCACGGTGACGGTGACACCGCGATTCCGCTGGCAAAGGCGCGCGAGGCGGCGGCCCTCGTGCCGGATGCGCGGCTTGAGGTGCTCGCAGGATTGGGACACCTTGCACATGAGGAAGCGCCGGACCGGGTCGCTGCGTTGATCTTCGCATTTGCCAGAGAGGTCTGAGAATGAATGGAAAATATGTCGCCCTGATCGAACTTGTGGTCGTTGCGAGTGCCGCTCTGGGCTTTTGTGTCTACCAATTCTGGTCGCTCACCCGCTTGATCGCGCAAGACAAAGCGTCAGCGCGTGATGCGCGGCATGCGGAAGGGCAGCATCAACTGGACGATCGGCGAGACGAAGCGGTCCATTGAAAGGCTTTCATGGACGGCGTTGACGCGCTCGCCGTAAATCTCCGTCACCAGCGTTGAGCGCGAATAAAAGGGTGCGTTCTCCCAGGTCTTCAGAATTTTCGCATCGGTCCCGCGCGTGCGGCGCGGCATGCCGAACGTCGTGCCCGGAAGTCGGGCTGACGGCGGCAATGCGGCATCATGCCAATTGCCCTGCCGATCATAACGCAGTGCCATGGCGAAATCGCTGCCGTCGCGCCGTTCGCCTTCGTAAATGACCGCAACATCGTCTCTCAGATGGGCGCGTGACCATTGCCATTCGCTGAAACCCGCCTCCAGCGGCTCGCGCCCGAAATTCGAATCGAAATAGCCACTGCCTGACCATCTGATGTCGGGCGAGTCCATCGAGACTTCGATGCGCGCGCGCGGTGCGATCGGGTGCCACAAATGCTGGCCGTGTTCATGCAAACCGAACGCAACCTGCGAAATCTGTTCGGGGTAAAGACGCACTTTACCGCGCACCGGAAACGGAATCGGGCAGGCTGTTTCGCAGATGTCGATCACCAGCGCATCGCCGTCCCAGTGCATCGCGCTCGGTCCGACTTCGAATGTGTCGATGCTGCGATTGGTTTTCGCCGATCCGCGCTCGGTCATTGTCCAGCGATTGCTCCGCGGGCCGTAAAGCGCCACGTTGATGGCACAATGCTCCTCCGGCCGTCCGCGCCCGCTCGCTTTGTAATAAGGCGAAAATACGCTGCCGACGAAGCCGATGATGGTCAGCCCGTAACGACCGTCTCCACTGATCGCGTCGACATACCACCAGGCATAGCCTTGCGGCGGAACGATCGCGTCGAAGCGCGGTCCGACATGATCAATGCGACGGCCAATTGTCCCGACAGCGCGACCATCGGCACGCCCGCGCCCGGGTGCGTGCTGCCGCCCGCCAAGTAGAGCCCAGGGATCGTCGTTCGTGCGCCCGGCCGGCGGAAGGACGCCGCCCACCCGTGCGAGGCCCGTCCATAAAGGGCTCCACCCGTCGCCGGAAATCGGGTCGCGAAATCGGTTGGCGTCGTTGCCTGAAGGTCGCCCGATAACGTCAGCCCCGACTGGGCCAGCGTTGCCAGCATCGCGGTTCGGCATGTGTCGATCTCCTGATCGGAATAATGGTGGGTGTCGCCGTTGGCCGGGGCGTTGACAATAATCTGGGTGCGTTCTGGTGTGTCGAGGTCGCTATGGTCAAGGCGGTCTTGCGCACAGAGATAGACGGTGGGGTTTGCCGCAAGACTGCCGCAGCTAAGCGCGTCGAACTCGGCCCGGTAGTCCGGAGAGAAGAAAACATTGTGATGCGTGAGGGGGAAACCGTCGGCTTTGACGCTGCCAAGGAATGTGACAGCAGACAATGATCGTGCCGACGCAGGGTATCGAGAGCCTGCCCTTGCGCCAAAAGCACCGGCGGCAAGCGCCGCGCTGTCGGCATTGAGAACAACCGTCCCGGCGTTTTGCCGTTCCCCGTTCGCAAGTTGAACACCCGATACCCGACCATTGTCGGTCATGATCTGGGCGACGCGCGCATTGTAGATCAACTTCGCGCCGTTTTTCACGGCAATGGCTTCAAGCGCCCGTGCAAGTGCGGAAAGGCCGCCATCAACGAACCACACGCCTTCGGCCTCGACGTGCGCAATCAGCATCAGCGTCGAAGAGGCAAGAAACGGCGAGGAACCACAATATGTGGCGTATCGACCGAACAACTGGCGCAGCCGCGGATCGGGAAAATATTCGCCGAGCACTTTCCACAGCGATTCGAACGGTCGCATGACGAACAGGTCTCGCGGGCGCTGCGTTGCGAGCCGCCATGCGAGCCCTGGCGCGCTGGTTTTCGTGCTGCGCATGAACGGCTGGTCGATGCAATCATGGACGCGGCGGGCTTCGGTGCAGAAGCGGGCGTAGCCGCGCGCCGCCTCAGCGCCCGCAAATACGCCGATTGCATCTTCGCTCGCTCGCTGGTCGGCGAACAGGTCGAGCTGTTCGGCGCCCCAGGCATGGCGCGCGAGAATCGATGCAGGGGTAAGTCGAATGTAATCATCGAGCGATGCCCCGCACGCATCGAAAATCGCGTCGAAAACCGGGCGTTTTGTGAACACTGTCGGGCCGGCGTCAATGCCGACGCCGCCGACCAGATCCTGCCGCACTTTGCCGCCGGGATGTGATGCCGCTTCGATAACGGTCACGTCATAACCCTTCACTGCAAGCAGTGCCGCGCTGGTGAGTCCGCCAATTCCGGCACCGACGATAATGGCCCGATCCGCGGACATGCGTTTCCTAACTCCAGCTTGCCGAATGAATTTATGTCCAGCAAACGGGACAGATGCAACCGACGAATATTCCCGACACTCCGACATGGCAGCAGCGTCGGATAAATTGGCGCAACCGCATTTTCGCCAGCCCGCGCTTTCGTGCCTTTGCGCTGGGCAATCCGCTGATGCGCGGCGTCGGGCGGCGCAAAGCCGAAAGTCTGTTCAATCTCGTGAACGGCTTTGTGTATTCGCAAGTGTTGCTGGCTTGCGTTCGGACAGGATTGGTCGAGCGCCTCGCCGCAGGGCCGCTGACGATTGGCGAAGCCGCAACATCCGTCAATCTTCCTGTCGACGCTATGGATAGATTGCTGAAAGCGGCAGCGGCAATCGACATTGCGGAACGGCTTTCCGACGGGCGATACATGTTGGGTGCGCAGGGGGCGTCGCTCCATGGCAGCCCGGGGCTTGCCGAAATGGTCGAGCATCACGCCTTATTCTATGCCGATCTGACAGACCCCGTCGCCATGTTGCGGCGCGGACGGGGCGGCGGGCAGCTCGCGGCGTACTGGGCCTATGACGAAGGGCATGACGTGAATGCGGACGCCGTCGCGCCTTATTCGGCCCTGATGGCAGCATCGCAGGCGATGGTCGCTGAGCAGGTTTTGGGCGCGTATCGATTTGATAGGCATCGGCGACTGCTCGATGTTGGCGGCGGGGCAGGGGTGTTTGTTCAGGCGGTGGGAGCAAAGTATCCGCGACTCGAAACGGCGGTTTTCGATTTGCCTGCTGTCGCCGCGCGCGCTTCTCACGGGTTGAGCGCACATGGTGGTGATTTTTTCGAGGATGCGCTGCCCGCGGGCTTTGACCTGATTTCGCTCGTGCGAATCATGCATGATCATGACGACGAACCTGTGTTGAAATTGCTGCGCAACATTGCCGCAGCATTGCCGTGCGATGGGAAGCTGCTGATTGCCGAACCAATGGCTGGGACAAAGAGCGCACGCGCGATGGGCGACGGTTATTTCGGGCTGTATCTTTGGGCAATGGGACAAGGGCGCCCGCGCACAATCGAGGAAAACTGCGCGATGCTACGGGCGGCAGGCCTTGGAAATATTCATGTTCTGCAAACTGATTTGCCCTTGGCGGCGCGTGTCATTTTGGCTGGACACACAAAAGCGTAAAGTTTTGTTGACAACATAAAGTGTCAAGCTAGTGTGACACTCTGGCCGCTGGGGGATCCACCTTCGGGGCGACAGAGGAGGGTCGTATGGACGCAGTTGCGGTCATACTCGAAGCACCGGAGCAATTGTCGCTCCGCACGCTCGCTCTCAATGCACCGACAGCCACCGACATCGTCGTCGAAATTGCCTGGAGCGGGATCAGCACCGGCACCGAACGACTGTTGTGGTCGGGCAAAATGCCCGAATTTCCGGGGATGGGCTATCCGCTGGTGCCCGGTTACGAATCAGTCGGCCGCGTCGTCGATGCCGGTGCCGAATCACGCGGGCGGATTGGCGAATGGGTCTTCGTGCCGGGGGCAAACTGTTATCAAAGCGCACGGGGACTTTTCGGTGGCTCTGCAAGTCGCGTGGTTTTGCCGGGAGCGCGCGCGATTCCGGTCGCCGAATCGCTGGGCTCGAACGGTATTCTCGTGGCGCTTGCTGCAACGGCGTTCCATGCGATTGCGGGCCATGTCCTGCCCGATCTCATTGTCGGGCATGGTGTGCTGGGTCGCTTGCTCGCGCGGATTGCGTCGGCGACGGGTGCATCGCCCACCGTTTGGGAAACTAATGCCAAGCGGACAAGCGGAGCCGTCGGCTATCGGGTGATCGACCCGCAAACAGACGATCGTCGCGATTACAAAGCCATTTATGATGCCAGCGGCGATGGGGCATTGCTCGACAGCTTGATCGGGCGGCTGACGCGCGGCGGCGAGGTAGTGCTCGCGGGTTTTTATGACAAGCCGCTCAATTTCAATTTCCCCCCGGCTTTCATGCGCGAAGCCAGGCTGCGGATTGCTGCAGAATTCACCGCCGATGATTTGAAGGCTGTTACCAGCATGGTCGCTTCAGGCGCACTGAGCCTCGATGGTCTGGTCACTCACACCCGTCCCGCGGCCGATGCGGCCGAGGCTTATCCCGTGGCCTTCAGCGATCCTACCTGTCTCAAAATGGTTCTTGATTGGAATACGCGATGAGCATGCTCGATCTCGGCGCTCTGCGCGACGAAGCAGCGCAAGAGCCCGATCCTGTTCACACGGGCCCCGCGACCAAAGAAACCCAGATCATCGCGATTTATGGCAAGGGCGGCAGCGGCAAATCCTTCGCACTCGCCAACCTCAGCTACATGATGGCGCAGCAGGGCAAACGCGTGCTGCTCATCGGCTGTGACCCCAAGAGCGACACGACCAGCCTGCTGTTCGGTGGCAAATCGACGCCGACGATCATCGAAACGAGTGCCGCCAAGAAACTGGCAGGTGAAGAAATCGGGATCGAAGATGTCTGCTTCCAGCGCGACGGCGTTTTCGCTATGGAACTTGGTGGCCCCGAAGTCGGTCGCGGCTGCGGCGGGCGCGGGATTATTCACGGGTTCGAAACGCTCGAGAAACTGGGGTTTCACGAATGGGGCTTCGATTATGTCCTGCTCGATTTCCTTGGTGACGTGGTCTGCGGCGGCTTCGGCCTGCCGATTGCGCGCGACATGTGCCAAAAGGTAATCGTCGTTGCGTCGAACGACCTCCAGTCGCTCTATGTCGCCAACAATGTCTGCAAAGCGGTCGAATATTTCCGCAAGATGGGCGGCAACGTCGGCGTCGCGGGGATGATCCTCAACAAGGACGACGGTACGGGCGAAGCCAATGCGTTTGCCGAGGCGGTGGGCATTCCCGTCCTCACCGCAATCCCGGCGAACGAAGACATTCGCAAGAAATCGGCGAATTACCAGATTATCGGCAAGCCTGGGGGGCAATGGGCATCGCTGTTCGAAGATCTGGCCGAAAATGTCGCGAGTGCGCCACCGCTGCGCCCGACACCGCTTGATCAGGACGGGCTGCTCGGGCTGTTCAGCGCCGACATTACGGGCGCGGACTATACGCTTAGCCCCGCGACACAGGGTGACATGCGCGGCAAGGCATTCGTGCCCAAAGCCAGCCTCGAAGTGGTTTACGATGCAGTCTGAGGGCGCCTGTAATAGCGGTTCGACGCTTCGGGACGCCGCGATTGCGGCGGGCAAATCGGATGTGCTCGATCGCTATGATGCGGATTATCCAAAAGGTCCGCATGATCAGCCGCAATCCATGTGTCCTGCCTTCGGGTCGCTCCGGGTGGGCCTGCGCATGCGGAGGACCGCAACGATTTTGTCGGGTTCCGCTTGCTGCGTTTACGGGCTGACCTTCACGTCGCACTTCTATGGTGCGCGGCGTTCGGTCGGCTATGTGCCGTTCAGTTCGGAAACGCTGGTGACCGGCAAGCTGTTCGAAGACATTCGCGATGCGGTGTATCAGATTGCGGACCCCGCGCTTTATGACAGTGTGATCGTGACCAACCTCTGCGTGCCGACGGCATCGGGTGTGCCGCTGCAGTTGCTGCCCAAGGAAATCAACGGCGTGCGCATCATCGGCATTGACGTGCCAGGTTTTGGTATTCCGACGCATGCCGAAGCCAAGGACGTGCTCGCGGGAGCGATGCTCGCCTATGCGCGTGCCGAAGCCGAATCGGGGCCGGTTGCGGCCCCCAAAGAGCGTTCTGAACTACCGACCGTGACTTTGCTTGGTGAGATGTTCCCGGTTGATCCGGTCGGCATCGGCCAGATGCTTGCGTCGCTGGGCCTTGCCGCAGGGCCGGTTGTCCCGACGCGCGAATGGCGTGAGCTTTATGCCGCACTCGATTGCGCAGCGGTTGCCGCGATCCATCCCTTCTACACCGCCAGCATCCGTGAATTCGAAGCAGCAGGTCGCACGGTAATCGGTTCGGCACCTGTGGGCGTCGATGGCACAGCGGCCTGGCTTGATTCCGTCGGCAAGGCCTGTGCGATCGCGCAGGACAAGGTCGACGACGCGAAGAACAAATTCCTGCCTGCGATCCGCGACGCACTCGCGGCCAAACCGATCGCGGGTCGGATCACCGTTTCGGGCTATGAAGGCTCCGAATTGCTCGTCGCACGCTTGCTGATCGAGAGCGGCGCGGACGTGCCCTATGTGGGCACGGCGTGCCCGCGCACCGTTTGGAGCGATCCCGACCGCGAATGGCTGATCGCGCGCGGCGTGAAGGTCCAGTATCGTGCGAGCCTCGAAAATGATCTGGCCGCGGTCGATGGGTATCAGCCCGATCTCGCCATCGGGACCACCCCAGTGGTGCAGCATGCCAAGGCGAAAGCCATCCCGGCGCTGTATTTCACCAATCTGATCTCGGCGCGTCCGCTAATGGGCGTCGCGGGCGCGGGGTCGCTCGCTACGGTCGTTAATGCGGCACTTGGCAATCAGGCGCGGTTCGACAAGATGAAAGCGTTCTTTGCAGGCGTCGGCACCGGGCACAGCGCGGGCGTCTGGGAAAAAACGCCAATCGATCGGCCCGAATATAAAGCGAAATTCGCAGCCAAGCGCATTGCGTCGGCGAAAGCCGAAGAAGCGGTGGGCGTATGACGCTGATCCTCGATCATGACCGTGCGGGCGGATATTGGGGCGCGGTTTACGCGTTCACGGCTATCAAGGGATTGCAGGTCATTATCGACGGCCCTGTGGGTTGTGAAAACCTGCCGGTGACGTCCGTGCTGCACTATACCGATGCGTTGCCGCCGCATGAATTGCCGATTGTCGTGACCGGCCTCGGCGAACAGGAGCTTGGCCGCGACGGAACCGAAGGGGCCATGAAACGCGCCTGGGCAACGCTCGATCCTGATCTGCCTGCGGTCGTCGTAACGGGCAGTATTTCAGAAATGATCGGCGGCGGCGTGACGCCCGAGGGGACGAACATCGTCCGTTTCCTTCCGCGCACCATCGACGAGGATCAGTGGCAATCGGCTGACCGGGCGCTGACGTGGCTGTGGACGCAGTTCGGTCCCAAAAAAGTCCCCGGCCCGCGTATTCTTCCTGAGGGTGCCAAGCCCAAGGTCAACATCATCGGGCCGATGTACGGCACGTTCAACATGCCATCCGATCTCGCCGAAATCCGGCGGCTGATCGAAGGCATTGGTGCCGAAGTCGCAATGGCGTTCCCGCTGGGCTCGCACCTCGCCGATGTCCGCAAACTGGCCGATGCCAGCGTCAACGTCTGCATGTATCGCGAATTCGGGCGTGGTCTTTGTGAAACGCTTGAGCGGCCGTATCTTCAGGCTCCAATCGGGCTGGAAAGCACCACGCTGTTCCTGCGCAAGTTGGGCGAACTTACAGGCCTCGATCCCGAACCGTTTATTGAACAGGAAAAGCACACCACGATCAAACCGCTGTGGGATCTGTGGCGCTCCGTCACGCAGGATTTCTTTGGCACCGCCAGCTTTGCCGTCGTAGCGACCGAAACTTACGAACGCGGCATCCGCAATTTCCTTGAAGGCGACATGGGCATGCCCTGCACCTTCAGTTTCCGGCGCAGCGCAGGCGTAAAGCCTGACAATCATGCGGTTATCGAGGCAATCAAGACGACGCCACCGTTGATCCTGTTCGGCAGCTACAACGAACGCATGTACATGGCCGAGCTTGGCACGCGCGCGATGTATATTCCCGCATCATTCCCCGGCGCCGTTATCCGCCGTCATACCGGCACGCCGTTCATGGGTTATGCCGGTGCGACGTATCTGATGCAGGAAGTCTGCAATGCGCTGTTCGATGCACTGTTCAACATTCTTCCGCTGGCCGGGCAGATGGACAAGGTCGAAGCAACGCCTGCACGGCCGCATGCCGAAATTCACTGGAACGACGATGCCAAGGACGCACTTGACGCGATCGTCGAACGTGAGCCCGTCCTGGTCCGCATTTCCGCTGCCAAGCGCATCCGCGATGCCGCCGAACGTGCCGCGCGCCGCAATGGCGAGCCTAGCGTCACGGCCGAACGGCTGACCAGTACTCTTTCCGAAAGCGGGGCTGTCTCATGACCGCGCCCGCGACCCAGATTGCCCTCATTGCAGGGCTCAACCAATCCTTCGGGCGTTTTGCCCGGTGGATGCCGCCCGGGGCGCGTCATGTCGCTCCTTTTTTCCTATGGGCACACTGGAGATGAACTATGAGTGACGGAAACCGAGATCAGCTCGGAACATATTTGACCGCTGCGGAGGCCAAAGAGTTCCACAAGCTTTTCGTAATGAGCATGGGCTTTTTCACCCTGATCGCGATCATCGCCCACATTCTTGTGTGGTCGTGGCGCCCCTGGTTCCCCGGCACCGCGCCGTATGAATCAGTCAAAACCGCTCTCGTGGCACCGGCGGCAACGTCAGCGCCCGTGACACACAGTTAAGAAGGGACGATAATCATGTTCAGAGCCTGGATGATGTTCGATGGGCGCCGCCTTCTGGCCGCGCTTGCCGTATTCCTCTTTACGCTGGCTGTGTTGATCCACTTCATCCTGCTCAGCACCAATCGCTACAACTGGCTTGACGGTCCGCGACCGACCGCAATGGCCACAGTTGTTGCACCAGTAGCAGCGCCAGCAGCTGTTGCAGCAGAAATGCCAGCGGCAACGCAGTAATATCGATCCAAAGGGCGGGGCAGCTCGGACATATCCGCGCCGCCCCGCGCCCAAGGCAGAATTTTTTAAGGCGACCCGCGTCTCAGACCAAGAGTCTGAATGACCGGGAAAGCGGAGACGTGTCATGGCGTTGTTGAGCTTCGAGCGAAAATATCGAGTGCGTGGGGGCACGCTGGTTGGCGGCGACTTGTTCGATTTCTGGATCGGGCCGTTTTACGTCGGCTTCTTCGGTGTCGTCGGCACATTTTTCACGATCCTCGGGATTGCGCTTATTTTTTATTCGGCTTCGCAAGGACCTTCGTGGAACCCGTGGCTGATCAGCATCGCGCCGCCTGACCTCGAATATGGCCTGGGTCTCGCGCCGCTGATGCAAGGGGGCGACTGGCAGATCATCACCATCTGCGCGATCGGTGCATTCACATCGTGGATGCTGCGCGAAGTCGAGATCTGTAGGAAACTCGGCATGGGATATCATGTGCCGTTTGCATTTGCGTTTGCGATTTTCGCTTATGTTTCGCTGGTTGTCATCCGCCCTGCGCTGATGGGCGCGTGGCACTGGGGATTTCCTTACGGGATTTTCAGCCATCTCGACTGGGTGTCGAACACCGGATACCAGTATCTTCATTTCCATTATAATCCGGCACACATGATCGCGGTCTCGTTCTTCTTTACGACTGTGCTGGCGCTGGCGCTGCACGGATCGCTGGTGCTTTCGGCAGTCAACCCGCCGTCAGGCGAAGTGAAGTCGCCCGAATATGAAGACACGTTCTTCCGCGACATCATCGGCTATTCGGTCGGTACGATCGGCATTCACCGCGTTGGCCTGTTCCTTGCGCTGAGCGCCGCATTCTGGAGCGCAATCTGCATCATTATCTCGGGACCATTCTGGACGCGCGGCTGGCCCGAATGGTGGACATGGTGGCTCAATCTGCCGGTCTGGGCTTGAGGGGAGATATAGGTCATGGCTAGTTATCAGAATATCTTCACGCAGGTTCAGTTGCGCGGTGCCCCCGAAATGGGACCGCCACTTCCCGCAGGCGATGCCGCCCGTAGTGGCAAACCCGGTTTCAATTACTGGATGGGCAAGCTCGGCAATGCGCAGCTTGGGCCGATCTACCTCGGCACGCTGGGTAGCTTGTCACTCATCTTCGGGCTGATCGCCTTTGAGATCATCGGGCTCAACATGCTGGCTTCGGTCAACTGGGATCCGATCCAGTTCGTTCGCCAGCTTTTCTGGCTCGCACTCGAGCCGCCTGCGCCTGAATGGGGGTTCAGTCCGTTCGTGCCGCTGGCCGAAGGGGGCTGGTTTATCCTTGCGGGCGCGTTCTTCACCCTGTCGGTAATGCTGTGGTGGGCGCGAACCTATCGCCGCGCGCGTCAGCTGAACATGGGGACGCACGTCGCCTGGGCTTTTGCCAGTGCAATCTGGCTGATGCTGGTGCTTGGTTTCATCCGTCCGCTGCTGATGGGTAGCTGGGCCGAAGCGGTGCCCTATGGCATCTTTCCGCATCTCGATTGGACGGCTGCATTCTCGATCCGTTACGGCAACCTGTTCTACAATCCGTTCCACGCGCTTTCGATCGTGTTCCTTTACGGCTCGACGCTGCTGTTCGCGATGCACGGCGCGACGATCCTTGCAGTCGGCCGTTACGGCGGCGAACGCGAAATCGAACAGATCACTGATCGCGGCACGGCTTCCGAACGCGCCGCGCTGTTCTGGCGCTGGACGATGGGCTTCAATGCCTCGATGGAATCGATCCATCGCTGGGCATGGTGGTTTGCGGTTCTGACGACGCTGACCGGCGGGATAGGGATACTGCTGACCGGAACAGTCGTCGATAACTGGTATCTGTTTGCGCAGGAACATGGTTATGCGCCAATCTATCCATCGACCGGGGTCGTCGATCCCGCCACTTTGCCGGGGGCACCGAAATGACCCAGAAGCGCTTTGCAATCGTCCTCACCGCCGGTTTTTCGCTGGCGTTATCGGGATGCGAATTCGGGCCCAAAGCGACATCGCAAAACGGCTATCGCGGCACGGCCATGAACCAGGTCGTCAACAACAAATATGTGACGCCGCAACAGGCGATCCCGGCAAACATATACGAAACGCCTGACGACAGCGGCCCGCGCGCCGGCGAGACGTATCAGAACGTCCAGGTGCTTGCTGGCCTGAGCACCGAGCGGTTCAACCATTTCATGGCGCAGATGAACAACTGGGTGGTGCCAGCAGGGCTCCCCGAAAGCGAGCAGGGCTGCAACTACTGCCACAATCCGAACAATATGGCGTCGGACGAGAAATATCAGAAAGTCGCCGCGCGCAAGATGATCCAGATGAATCAGGCGATCAATGTGAACTACACCAGCCATGTCAAGGAAACCGGCGTCAGTTGCTGGACCTGTCACCGCGGCAATGCCATTCCGCTCAACCGCTGGTCGATTGACGCACCAGAAGGCAATGGCACGATCACCGGCCAGCGGTGGGGCCAGAACAAGCCCGATCCGCGCGTGGGGTTCGCTTCTTTGCCGGGGGGTTCGGCAGCGAAATATTGGTTGGGATCGACCAGCATGGTCGCGCGAGTCAATAACCCGAACATCCATCCGTCGCCCGATCATATCGTATCCACGAAAGACGCCGAGCAGGTTTATGGTATCATGATTCAGATGTCGACGGCGCTGGGCGTGAACTGCACCTATTGCCACAATTCGGGATCGTTCCAGGCGTGGAACATGAGCACGCCGCAACGCGCGCTCGCTTGGTATGGCATCAAGATGGTTCAGCATTCGAACGAGAATTATGTGACGCCGCTGGGCAGTGTCCTGCCGGCAAGTCAGAAAGGCCCGGGCGGCGATCCGTACAAGATCAACTGCGCGACGTGCCACAACGGCATCAACAAGCCGCTGTATGGCGTCAGCATGCGCGCGGAAAATCCGGCTTTGTGGCCCGCGTCCTATTCGCAATCGAATGCGCCATTGATGGGCATGAAAGCGGCTGCAGCTGTTCCGGCTGCGCCTGCGGCACCGGGCGGTGGTTCGCCAGCGGGTCGGTAAACGCTCTGGCCGGTAAACGCTCTGGGGGCACTTGATTGATCGAGCGCCCCGCAGAGGCTCATTAACCGCGGTAAGCCGGGATCGACAGTCCGCGCGCAATGGCGAGCGCCCGCAGGCCGAACCCCGCCATTGCGCCGATTGCTGCCGCTGCCATTACGGGCACGCCGACGAGCGTGAGCCCGACAAACAGGCCCGCAGCCAGTGCCGCCGCTGTCACATAGATTTCGGGGCGCAGCAGGATCGACGGTTCGCCCGCCAGGACATCGCGGATCACGCCGCCGACGCACGCCGTGATGACGCCCATCATGATGGCGGGCAGCGGGCCGATGCCCAGATTCATGGCTTTCCAGGCGCCGAAGACGGCATAAACCGCAAGGCCGACGGCATCGAACCAGTCGAGCGCACGCGGATTCCAGAAACGCGCGGGCGTTATCCAGACTGCAAGTGCAGTAAGAAGGCAGGTTGCTGGAAACCGCCAGTCATTGACCCAGAATACAGGTGCACCGATCAAAAGGTCGCGGACCGTCCCGCCGCCGGTGCCGGTTACGAGCGCGAAGAACGCAAAGGTGACCAGCGTCTGCCGCTGTCGTGCGGCGGCGAGAGCGCCGGATGCGGCGAAGACGGCAATACCGAACAGGTCGAGCAGGACGAGCATGTTACTCGGTCGGTGGGCCGGGCGTCACAGAAGCGCACCTTGCGCGCCGTCGTCCCCCTGTGCCGCCGCTGATTTCACCGCATCCGCACGCGCCATGGGAAGGTCGAGCCGGTCGCCGCGTAATATCTCCGCCACGGTAATCACCTTGATACGGTCGTCCTCGCGATTGAGCAGCGGGTGCTTGTATTTGCCCGCCGCCGCGATCTCGTCGCGCATTGCCTTGGTCGGCAGGTCCATGGTCAGGAGATAGCCGAAGTCTGCTTTTTCCCGCTGACGGTCGCTGTTGAGCGTGGCCAGCGTCGAGCGGTTCGATCCGCCCGATTTGACCTGGAAGATCGCTTTGCCGTTGGTGTCCTTGTCGATCAGGAAGTAAGCGATGCCGTCGATCCCCGCGTCGGCGCCCTTCTTTTCGTTGATGCGCGCCTGATTGTTCGAATAGGTGAGCACGGCCCATTTCTCGAATTCCTTGCGCGTCTTGTCGTCCTTGCGGTTGGCGAGTGCGACAGCAGAGGCGAGATCGCGCGGCACGCCGTCGAGCAGGATGTCGGCCTCGATCGCGGGCCAGTCGGCGGGGTATTTGTCGGCAAGGCGTTTCAGGATCAGCGAGATCGACTGATAGGTGATGTCGATCCCGATCCACCGCCTGCCCAGGCGCTGGGCAACCGCAACCGTGGTGCCGCAACCGCAATAGGCGTCGAGCACGGTATCGCCTTCGTTCGAGGACGCCTTGATGATGCGTTCGAGGAGGGCTTCGGGTTTTTGGGTCGGGTAGCCGAGGCGCTCGGCGGCCTGGGAGTTGATTGGACGAATATCGTCCCAGTCATCACTGACCGCCACCCCCGGCATTTCGTCGAGGTATCGCTTGTATCGAGGGACCCCGCCGGGCTTTGGCTGAATAATGCGGCCCTCCGCAATTAGGCGCTCCATGTTGGCTCTTGAGTATCGCCAGTGTTTCGAAACACCCATTACCTCGTAATAGGCATTGCCCTTTGATGCACCGCCGGGACCAGTCAGATTGTCGAGCATAAAGCGCCGTCCGTTCTCATCGACGGAAGCATATTTCGATGTGATGTAGGCGTCTGAATACTCTGCAAACTGCTGATGATACAATTTGGTGTCCGACCGTTTTGCATAACGGAATATGATGTCGCGGACTCGGGGGAAATGGGTGGCTCCCTGTGCGTGATCGGACTTTGCAGTCGTTCGTCGCCAGCTAATCTCGTTCACGAAATCTCCGCCTTGCCCGCAGAACACCGCATCCAGCACCAGTTTCAGATAGTGCGAGGCAGTCGGGTCGCAGTGGAGGTAAAAGCTTCCGGTTGGCTTGAGCACTCGGTGAATCTCGACGATCCGAAGCGTCATGTGGATGAGATAGGCAAGCAGGCTTCCGCGCCCGAGAACTTTCTCCAGCCCGCGTAGTAACTCCACCGTCTGCTCGGTCCAGCGCACGCTGCCCGCCGCGCCGCCGTGCAGCCGTTCGATATCGAGAATATAGGCCAGCCCTTCTTTGGCCTCTTCGCCCCATTCCCAGGTGTCGACGAACGCCTGCGCCTGCGCGCGGTCCTCGCCGCCCTGATTGTTGTAGCTCTGGAAGTAATTGCGCTTCGAATTGAACGGCGGGTCGATGTAGCACAGGTCAACGCTCTCGTTCGGCACCTTGCGCCGAAGCACGTCGAGATTGTCGCCGTAATAAAGCTCGTTCTTCACGCCCGCCCCACTCCCTCGCTCAACTCCCCACACCCTAGCGACCCCGCTCCCCCTGTGAAGGGCCGGCCGCCCGACCCCACCCCCCTTCCCCCCAACCCCGCGACGCCTTACTCCCCACCCCATGTTCAAGCTCACGCCCATCACCCGCCTGTCCCCGCTCCTACTCGCCCTCCTCCTTGCCGCCTGCGCGACGGCGCCGATTCCGCCGGCCACGCCTGCCGGGCCCGACTTTCTCGCTCGCAATGCGGCGGCGAAGCGGGTGGTTTCGGTGGCTTCGGGGGTGCAGTATTTCGTGGTCGCCTCGGGGCCGAAGACCGGCCGCTCGCCCGTCCTCGGCGACGGCGTCACCTTCGATTACGAGGGCAAGCTCATCACCGGCGAGACCTTCGACAGCAGCTTTGCTCGCGGTCAGCCGCTCAGCGGGCCGGTCGACGGCTTCG
>JAYTAP010000038.1:0-4414 GCA_043737475.1 Sphingomonas sp. | reverse complement strand
TGAAGGCGACGGCCGCTTCGAATTCGATCGCACCGTATCGCGCTTGATGGAAATGGGATCGGAAGAATATCTCGCGGAAGGGCATGGCCCGCGGTAGGCTGCGACGATTTGCTGTTTTACCGATTTGGGCGGAAATATTGAGGTGTCCAGGCTCGATGTGCGCGAAAGTGTCGCGGAGGTGAAACTGAGCGGCTTATTGATACTGCGAACTGTTATCGGAAAAAGCCTTAACCTTGGCGCTTTACAGGGTTGTTCTCAGACTTGAATCGGCCTAACGCGGCGACAATTCCGCTTATAAAGCCCCAGGGAAGGACAGTTTCATGGCTCGCAAGAAGATTGCGCTTATCGGCGCCGGTAACATCGGCGGCACCCTCGCCCATCTCGCAGCACTCAAAGGCCTCGGCGATATTGTGCTGTTCGATGTTGTCGACGGCGTGCCACAGGGCAAGGCGCTCGATTTGTCGCAGTGCGCACCGGTCGAAGGCTTCGATGCCAAAATCACCGGCTCGAACGATTATGCCGATATCGCGGGCGCAGACGTCATCATCGTCACCGCTGGTATCGCCCGCAAGCCGGGGATGAGCCGTGACGATCTGCTCGGCATCAATCTGAAGGTCATGAAAGCGGTCGGCGAAGGCATCGCGGCCAATGCGCCCGGAGCATTCGTTATCTGCATCACCAACCCGCTCGACGCGATGGTCTGGGCGTTGCGCGAATTCTCGCAGCTGCCGCACCATATGGTCGTCGGCATGGCAGGCGTTCTTGACAGTTCGCGCTTCAGCCATTTCCTCGCCGAAGAATTCAACGTGTCGGTTAAGGATGTCACCAGCTTCGTGCTGGGCGGCCACGGCGACACCATGGTTCCGGTCATCGCTTATTCGACCGTGTCGGGCATTCCGGTTCCCGACCTCATTAAAATGGGCTTTTCAACGCAGGAGCGGATCGACGCGATCGTCCAGCGCACGCGTTCAGGCGGCGGCGAAATCGTCGCGCTGCTAAAAACCGGCTCCGCTTATTACGCGCCCGCGACTAGCGGCATCGCAATGGCCGAAGCCTATCTCTACGACCAGAAACGCGTCCTGCCCGCCGCAGTCAACCTGACCGGCCAATATGGCGTCGACAATCTCTATGTCGGCGTGCCGGTGGTGATTGGCGCAGGCGGCGTCGAGAAAATCGTCGAAATCGCGCTTGATGATGAAGCCAAGGGCAATCTTGAAGTCTCGGTCGAGGCGGTGAAGGAATTGCTGGTCGCGTGTAAGGCGATAGACGAGTCGCTCGGCTAGCTCGCTATGAAAGAACTGCTCTTTTCAATCGCCGGTGGCATGATGTTTGGCATGCTTTGTTATGGCCTCTCGTTCATCTGGACTTATCTCGGTCTCGCGCTTTTTGCATTAATTGCAATCCCAGTGCTTTTCTTCGGAGTATTACTTGGAGCCATGTCAGGGATGAGCCTAGCGGGTATGTTGCCTTTCCTCGCGCTTGGTTTTCTCGGTGCAGTCGCTCGAACGAACCTACTCACAAATTAGGAATTGCAATGTCCATTCTCGTAAACAAGCACACTAAGGTCATCACGCAGGGCATGACCGGTGCCACCGGCACTTTTCATACCGAGCAGGCGCTGGCTTATGGCTCGCAGATGGTTGGCGGGGTTACGCCGGGTAAGGGTGGAACGACACATATCGGGCTGCCGATGTTCAATACTGTCGCTGAGGCGGTGCAGGTTACCGGCGCGGATGCGAGCGTCGTTTATGTGCCGCCGGCTTTTGCCGCCGATTCTATCCTCGAAGCCATCGACGCAGAAGTGCCGTTGATCGTTTGCATCACTGAAGGCATCCCGGTGCTCGACATGGTGAAAGTGAAGCGTGCCTTGTCAGGTTCGAAATCACGGCTGATCGGGCCAAACTGCCCCGGTGTTCTGACCCCTGACGAATGCAAGATAGGCATCATGCCCGGCAGCATTTTCTCCAAAGGATCGGTCGGTGTTGTTTCGCGATCGGGCACTTTGACCTATGAGGCGGTGTTCCAGACCACAGCCGAAGGCCTTGGCCAAAGCACCGCAGTCGGCATCGGCGGCGATCCCGTCAACGGCACCAACTTCATCGACATGCTCGAGCTCTTTTTAGGCGACGACGAAACCAAGTCGATCATCATGATCGGCGAAATCGGCGGTAGCGCTGAAGAAGAAGCAGCGCAGTTCCTGATCGACGAAGCCAAGAAGGGCCGGAAGAAACCGATGGCCGGTTTCATCGCTGGTCTGACCGCGCCCCCTGGACGGCGCATGGGGCATGCCGGTGCCATCGTATCGGGCGGCAAGGGCGATGCGGGCAGCAAAATCGCGGCGATGGAAGCGGCTGGCATACGCGTGTCGGCCTCGCCATCATTGCTTGGCAGGACATTGGCCGAGGTTTTGAAGGGGTGAAAGAGTAACCGCAGCCCTTAACCTGTCGAAGGGCGCTTAACAGATAGGCGTACTTCGACAGGCTCAGCACTACGGCGAATTTTACTTCTTTCCGCCTGCATTTGAGGTGAAGCATGGGTTTAGAAAACCAGGATTTCGAAACGGAACAGGGGCCTAGTTGGGGTCGCGCGAACTGGCCGCTTGGCATTACCGACGACCTTACCGGTGCGCTCGATCCGACGCAGATGGCGGTCGAAATCAAGGCGGCGGCAAAGGCAGCCGGCAAGCCGTTGGCAGACGCCGATGCGGTAGCGGCAGCCAGCGATGCGATCCGGGCGATGATGCTGGTGCGGACTTACCGCGTGCGCGGACATCTGGCGGCGAACCTTGATCCGCTCGGGCTTGCCAAGCAGGACATTCCGGCTGACCTGACCCCCGAATATCACGGCTTTATTGGGGCCGATCTTGAAAAGCGGGTTTATGTCGGCGGTACCTTGGGGCTGGAATGGACCACCGTGCGCGAACTGGTCGACACGCTGCGCGCCAATTATTGCGGGCCGGTCGGCCTTGAATATATGCATATTTCCGACGTTGAAGAGCGTCGGTTTTTGCAGGAGCGGATGGAGGGCAAAGACGCCGCGATCCAGTTCACGCCCGAAGGCAAGAAGGCCATTCTCGCCAAGGTAATCGAAGCCGAGCAGTATGAAAAATTTCTGGGCCGCAAATATGTCGGCACCAAGCGTTTCGGTCTTGATGGCGGCGAATCGATGATTCCCGCGCTCGAAGCGGTGATCAAATATGGCGGTAGCCTTGGCGTGCGCGAAATCGTTTACGGCATGCCGCACCGTGGCCGTCTGAACGTGCTCGCCAATGTGATGGCAAAACCATATCGCGTCATATTCCACGAATTTTCGGGCGGCAGTGCCAACCCCGACGATGTCGGCGGTTCGGGCGATGTCAAATATCACCTGGGCGCCAGCACCGATCGCGAATTCGATGGCAACAAGGTCCATCTGTCGCTGGCACCCAATCCGTCGCATCTGGAGGCGGTCGATCCGGTGGTGCTCGGCAAGGTCCGCGCCATCCAGACGATGGCGGGCGATACCGAGCATGTCCACGCCATGCCGGTGCTGCTCCACGGCGATGCCGCCTTTGCCGGGCAGGGCATCGTCGCCGAATGCTTCGGATTTTCGGGCATTACCGGCTACAGCACCGGCGGCACCATCCATTTCATCGTCAACAACCAGGTCGGGTTCACTACCAGTCCGCAATTCGCGCGGTCGTCGCCCTATCCGTCCGACGTCGGCAAGATCGTCCAGGCGCCGATTTTCCACGTCAACGGCGATGACCCCGAAGCAGTGACCTTTGCCACCAAGGTCGCGACCGAATTTCGCCAGACGTTCAAGCGTGATGTCGTCATCGACATGTGGTGCTATCGCCGCTTCGGGCACAACGAAAGCGACGAGCCGAGCTTTACCCAGCCGCTGATGTACGCGGCGATCGCCAACCATCCGCCGGTCAGCACGCTGTACGCGACGCGTCTGGTGCGCGAGGGCGTTGTCGACGAGGCGTTCCTGCCGACGGCGATCGCAAGCTATGTCGCGGCGCTCGAAGCCGATTTCGACGCCGCCGCCGGCTTCAAGGCCAACAAGGCCGACTGGTTCGAAGGCCGGTGGAGCGGGCTGGGCAAGCCCAAGGACGAAATCGACGCGCGGCGGGCGGCGGCGACCGGAGTCGATGCGGCACTGTTGCGCCAGATCGGCACGACGTTGACGACGGTCCCCGATGGCTTCGCCATCCACAAGACCCTGGCGCGCATCCTCGGCGACAAGGCGGCAACGCTCGACAGTGGCGCCAATATCGACTGGGCGACCGCCGAGGCGCTGGCGTTCGGCTCGCTGCTGCACGACGGCAGTGCGGTGCGGCTTTCGGGGCAGGATTCGGGGCGCGGTACCTTCAGCCAGCGTCATTCGGTGTGGACCGACCAGTTGACCGGCAGCCGCTACACGCCGTTGC
>JAYTAP010000037.1:0-1697 GCA_043737475.1 Sphingomonas sp. | reverse complement strand
CGCGCGCTGTCCACCAGCCGCGCGATTTCTTCCTTGCTCTCCAGCTCGTCGAGCAGCTGGCGCACACGGTCCAGATCGGCGGCGGCGGCTTCATCGATCAGGTTCGACTGCCCGCGTACGATCAACACCGGCCGGTCATTGGCATCGAGCGACCACACCGCCAGTCCGCTGCGCACCAGTTGATGACTGGCGCTGTCGAGCTCGGCCTTCTCCGCACGAATTTCGCCATCGAGCCGCGCCAGTGCTTCCGACAAAGTCAGCCCCGAGAGCCGCGCCGAGATATAATTGGACGCCTCGACCAGCGCGCTGTTGCTGACCGACGCGTCGATGGCGACCACGCGGTTTTCGACGCTGTTGTCCTGCCCGACCATGATCGCCAGTACTTGAGTGGCAGACAATCGCGCAAAGCTGAACGCCTTCATCACCGCGTCACGTTTCGGCACCAGCACGATACCCGCGCAAGCCGACAGGCCCGACAAAACCGATGTTGCCGCCGCCAATGCCTCCTCGATCGGCCCATCGCCCTGTATCTGCGATTCAATCGCGCGGCGTTCTTCGGCAGTCGGCTCCGCCGCCTGCATCATACCATCGACGAACAGGCGAAGCCCGCTTTCGGTCGGCATCCGCCCGGCGCTGGTATGCGGGCTGGCGAGCAATCCAGCCTCCTCCAGATCCTGCATAACGTTGCGGATCGACGCAGGCGAAAGGTTCATTCCGCCGATTTTCGACAAAGTCCGCGAACCCACCGGCGCACCCGATTCCAGATAGCTTTCCACCACCACACGGAAAATATTACGTGTGCGGTCGCTTAGTTCGGTGATGGGTGTTTGGGACATACAGATTGCTCGATGATCCTATACTCTTCTTCATCCTCGCGAAAGCGAGGATCCAGGGCCTGAGCGTCAGGCCATGGATCCCCGATCAAGTCGGGGATGACGAAGAGTAGGTAATCGACGCCACTCTTGCAAACGTTCAAACCAAGGCTATGGCACTGCGCATTCATCATTCAGGAGATTACCATGCGTCCATCCGGCCGTGCGCCCGACGAAATGCGCGTTCTTAGTATCGAAACCGGTTTTACCAAACATGCCGAGGGTAGCGTCCTGATCGGCTTTGGCGACACCCGCGTGCTGGTGACCGCCAGCGTCGAAGACCGCTTGCCGCCGTGGATGCGTGGCAAGGGTGAAGGCTGGGTGACGGCGGAATACTCCATGCTGCCGCGCGCGACGCATACCCGTGGCCAGCGTGAAGCGGCAAAGGGCAAGCAGTCGGGGCGGACGCAGGAAATTCAGCGGCTTATCGGACGTTCCTTGCGTGCAGTTGTCGATTTGAAAAAGCTCGGCGAACATCAAATCACGCTCGATTGCGACGTGTTGCAAGCCGACGGTGGCACGCGGACAGCGGCGATTTCGGGCGCATGGATTGCTTTGCGGCTGGCAGTGAACGGCCTGATCGCCTCGGGCGCGGTCAAGGAAGACCCGATTACCGGTCGCGTGGCGGCAGTCAGTTGCGGCATTTACAAAGGCACGCCGGTTCTGGACCTCGATTATATCGAGGATTCGAACGCCGATGCCGATGCCAATTTTGTCTTGATCGAAGGCGGACAGATTGCCGAAGTACAAGCCACCGCCGAGGGTGCGACCTATGACGAGGAAGGCCTGCTGCGCCTCCTGAGGCTGGCGCGTATCGGAACGGAC
>JAYTAP010000036.1:0-27121 GCA_043737475.1 Sphingomonas sp. | reverse complement strand
TGCGGTCCGCCACGTCGCGGTACTGCTTTGTCCAAGGGCTTCGACCCATGAAATCATGTGTCCAAGCGTGGACCTGATGCAGGTTAGCATAACCACCGTTTGAAAAGGCGCGAAGCAGATTCAGTGTCGCAGCGGACTGGTTATAGCCCTGGACCATGCGTTGGGGGTCCGGGGCACGGCCTTCGGCTTCGAACGCGATGTCGTTGATGATGTCACCGCGATAACTGGGCAACTCGACGCCATCGATCGTTTCGGTATCGGCACTGCGCGGCTTGGCAAATTGCCCCGCCATACGGCCTAGTTTAACGGTTGGAAGCTTGGACGCGAACGTCAGCACGACAGCCATCTGCAACAGCACGCGGAAAGTGTCGCGGATATTGTTAGGGTGAAATTCGGCAAAGGACTCGGCGCAATCTCCACCCTGAAGGAGAAACGCTTCGCCCGTCACGACGCGTGCAAGGTCTTTGGTCAGGTCGCGGGCTTCACCGGCAAAGACGAGCGGCGGAAAGTTGCCGATCGTCGCCGTCGCACGCGAAACCGCATCTTGATCGGGATAAGTCGGGAGCTGACGCGCTTCGTGCGAAGTCCAGCTGTCGGGAGTCCATTTCGTTGCCATAGCCTCGGCGCAATGCGGGAGGCGCCGCAAAATTGCAACGATTTAGCGGAACGCCCGCGCTAGTTTACGCCCAGTTGCGCCGCAGCGGCATTGATGTTGGCGGCGCTGTCAGGATTTGCGGCAAGCGCTGACTTTCGTGCTGCCGACGCCTCGGCGCCACGGCCAAGCACCGAATAGCTGCGCATTAGCATGATCCAGCCATCGACATCCTTGGGATTGTCGCGAAGCTTCTTTGCCAAGCCATCGACCATCGATCGCACCATTGCCAGCTGCTGGTCTGCTGCGGCGGGCGATTGCATTGGCAGAGCAGGTAGCGCGTTGAGGCGGACACGAACGTCGATTTTTTCCTTGGCAGCAACAGACGCGATCAATCCGCGCACGTCAGCTTGCCACGGGGCATCGGGCGGCGAGTCCTCAAGCAGCGCTATCCAACCGTCGATTGCGCCTTTGTGATCGCCGACAATGTCCTTTTCAACGGCAAGAAAATAGCGGGCACGGGTGTCTTTCGGGTCCAGCGTCAGTGCGGTTGTAAAGGCTGCCTTGGCGTCGGCCGGAAACTTTCCCTGACTGGCCAGAACAAGTGCCTCACCGAGATTGGACCAGCTTTCGGCGCTGGCTGGCGTGAGTTCAGCAGCGCGCTTGTAAGCCGTAGCGCTTTGAGCAAACCGCTGTGTTTCGAAAAAGCTCATACCCAGCATCCGCCACCCCTGCGCATCCTTCGGATTGGCTTTCAGGCGTGCTTCGATCTGGGGGATCATCGTCGACACGTCGGGCGATGATGATCCAGCTACATCTTGTGCTTTTTCGGCAGGGATCGTTCGCATCGTTGTTACGCCGACGGAGATTGTCGCGATCAGCGCGGCCGCGATTAAAAGCAAACGACTGACCGGCACGCTCACTTGACCTTGGCTGCCAGTTCTTTTTGCGCCGTGCGATATTCAGCTTCCAACCGGTCAACGCGGTCGGCAACAGTTTCGACAGCCGTAACCGAGCCAATGCCCTGGCCCGAGCCCCAGATATCACGCCAAGCTTTCGCAGGCGTGTTGTCACTCTGCCCGAAGTTCATCGTTTTGTATTCGCCCTTAGGCAAATTATCAGGATCAAGCCCGGCAGCTTCGATCGACCCGCGCAGATAATTGCCGTGAACGCCAGTAAACAAGTCGGAATAAACGATGTCCGACGCGTTTCCGTCAACAATGCCTTGTTTGTATCCGGCGTCGGCATTGGCTTCTACAGTCGCGATAAATGCCGAACCCATATAAGCCAGATCGGCGCCGCAGGCCTGCGCCGCCAGTATTGAATGTCCGTTGGCAATCGCACCGGACAGCGCGACAGGGCCATCAAACCACGTCCGGATCTCGCTGATGAGTGCAAACGGCGATTGCGTCCCCGCATGGCCGCCAGCACCAGCGGCGACGGGGATCAGACCGTCGGCCCCTTTTTCGATCGCTTTGCGCGAGAACCGGTCGTTGATGACGTCATGCATGACGATGCCGCCCCAGCTGTGGACGGCAGCATTGAGATCCTCGCGTGCGCCAAGCGATGTGATCGTGATCGGCACCTGCCATTTAGCGCAGGTTGCAAGGTCGGCTTCGAGCCGGTCATTCGATTTGTGGACAATCTGATTGACGGCATAGGGTGCCGCCTGACGATCGGGATGATCACGGTTATGCTGCGACAATTCCTCGGTGATCCGGTGAAGCCATTCGTCGAGCAATCCCTGCGGTCTGGCGTTCAAAGCGGGGAAACTCCCGACAATGCCCGCTTTGCATTGTGCGATAACAAGATCGGGTCCGGAAACGATGAAAAGCGGTGAGCCGATTAGTGGCAGCCGCAGATTGTCGAAGATTGCAGGTAGGGTCATGATCAGCGGTCTTAGCGCAACGTTTTCGGTCCGCAAGCCCTGCCGAAATGCCGTTACGGCATGGGCAATCATTGATGATCAACCCGCTTGTCAGATTGGCGGCGTTCGTGTTGAGCATGTTGTTGAAGTTACAGGGACCATCATGACCGGACCACTTAAAGGCGTTCGAATGATCGAATTTGCAGGCATCGGTCCCGCGCCATTTGCGGGCATGATGCTTGCCGACCACGGTGCCGACGTGATCCGCATCGAGCGGCCGGGCGGGGCGCTCGATCCACGCGATCCCCTGTCGCGCAACCGCAGGTCGATCATCCTGAACACCAAGACTGACGCAGGAAAAGGCGTTGCGCGCGATCTATGCCGGGGGGCGGACGGGCTGATCGAAGGCTATCGCCCCGGCGTCATGGAACGTCTTGGCCTCGGACCCGACACACTATTGGCCGACAATCCCGCGCTTGTTTACGGCCGCATGACAGGATGGGGCCAGTTCGGGCCGTATTCGCAGGCAGCGGGGCACGACATCAATTATATCGCGCTCTCAGGCGTGTTGCACACGATCGGACGGGCAGGGGAGCGCCCTGTGCCGCCGGTCAACTATCTGGGCGATTTCGGCGGCGGCGGGATGATGCTTGCCTATGCAATGGTTAGCGCGCTGCTCGCCGTAAAGATGGGCGGGCAGGGGCAGGTCATCGATTGTGCGATGACGGACGGATCGGCGTTGATCGCTGGCATGAGCTGGCACATGTTGGCAACCGGCATGAACCGCGACTCACCCGGAACAAACATGCTCGACGGCGCCGCGCATTTTTACGACACTTATGAATGCGCCGACGGCAAATGGATTTCGATCGGGTCGATCGAGCCGCAATTCTATGCGCTGCTCCGGCACCATGCAGGTGTTGTCGAGGATCGCGCTTTCGATGCTCAGCATGACCGCGAGGCGTGGCCTGATCTGAAAGGGCGTTTAACCGCGATCTTCAACCGCAAGACTCGTGACCAATGGTGCGCGATCATGGAAGGCACTGATGTTTGTTTTGCACCCGTCTTGTCGATGCGCGAAGCGCCCGTGCATCCGCACAATATGGCACGCGAGACATTCGTTGAAATCGGCGGTGCGATCCAGCCTGCGCCAGCGCCGCGTTATTCGGGGACGGTCAACGATGTGCCACAACCCGCGCCGATGGCCGGTGCCGACAGTTCGGCGATCTTGGCCGCGCTCGGCTACGACGAAGCAGAAGTTCTGTGGCTCGGAGATGCGGGCGCGTTTGCATAAATCCGCGTGCTTATCGTGCGTCGATCGGCATATGCAAAAGACGGTTGCTGGGGATGGTGATCAAAAAACATGCGCCATCGTCACACTGGACGACAGAAAGTTCGCCTTCCACTTGCCCGACGAGTGCCGTGATAATGAGCATACCCAGCCCCTTCGACGATGACGGCGTAAAATTGTCCGGCAGGCCTTTACCGTCATCTGCAACCGTGATGAAAATCGACTTTTCCTCGCGGACGACGCTGACCGAAATCTTGCCATGACTTCCCTCATCAAAAGCGTACTTGAAAGCGTTGGTCAGTAGTTCGTTCACGATAAGAGCGATCGATACAGCGTCATCGTGCAAAACCGGGAGCTTCGTTCCGCCCTCAAATGCCAGTCGAACACGCTTGGCACCGTCGAGTGCAGCAATTGTTTCTTTCGAAAGCTCGGCGAGATATGCCGTCAAATTTACCGATTCTTGGCCGGACGATGTGTAAAGCCGCTCGTGCATGTTTGCGACGACGCCGACCCGGGCGCATGCCTGAAGGAGGCTGGCCTTGACGTCGGCCAGTGCTGTTCGTTCGGCCTGCAGCGACAGCAACGACGTCACAAGCTGAAGGTTGTTTTTGACGCGGTGGTTCACTTCCTGCAGCATCACGTCCTTGATGCGGACAGCCTGCTCCATCGCTTCTTCGGCCTGGTGGCGCACGGTATCGTCGCGGATCGTCAGCACCGCCCCAATCAACGATTTATCTTCGGCATATATCGGTTTTGCATTGCCCAGCGCCAGCACGTCGCTGCCATCAGGGCGGCGGATGATCCATCGTGCATCGACAACGACTTCCTGATCGCGAACGGCGCGCGTCAGCGGAAGTGTATCCACCGGATGCGGCAATCCGTCTTCGGTCAATAAACTATAGGCTTTCGTGTAATCGTCGGGCTCGACATCAAGGCGGGTCACCCCGTGAAGGCGCGTTGCTGCTTCATTCACGAACGTGATCCGCCCGATCGGGTCGGTAACGATTACACCTTCACCCAACTGTGCGAGCGTCGCCTCATGCTCGGCCGCAATTTGCTGGCACTTCAAACTAGACAGGCGAAGTTCTTTCTCCGCGTTGATCTGAGCGGTCACATCGACGTTCGTGCCAAACCACTTCGTAATCACCCCCTTCGCATCGCGCATCGGCTGCACGCGCGTCAGGAAGGGGTGAAACACGCCATCAGCACGACGCAGCGGAAAAGTCATTTCAAACGGCTGACCGGCTGCGATGCATCCGTTCCATCGTTCGAGAACCGACGGCAATATTTCGGGATCGTGGACCGACTGCCAGGCCCATCCGGCCATCTGTTCAGCTGTCGAGCCACAATATTCGTGCCACCGGCGGTTGTACCAAAAGATATAACCATCGGCATGCGCCATCCAGCACAACGTCGGAATATTATCGGCCAGCAGTCGGAACTGACTGTCGTCGATCTCAGGAAAATCGGTGCGGACATCCGGGTCGTCCGAGCGAGCAAAAGTCTCGTCGAAACCTCCGCCTTCGCGCTCGACCATACCACCCCCGTCACGACACATCCGAAGGCGGTATAATCACCGTAGTGAGTATGAACAATACATAGGAATGAAACGCCGACCCTAGAAGGCTGGCATTAAAGCGTGCACATCAATCCGCTATGCCATAATCGATCGGTTTGAATGACCCGCCGTTCGATTGCAGCGCCGAACATGCGGTTAATCCGATGATAAGGTCCATTTCGGCAACGAATATGATTTTATCGCCAGCCGTGCTGATCGGCGGCTCGACCGTGAACGTCCCGGCCTCTCCGTCGATCACGACGTTCATGAAGCAGTTGAATGCAGTGGGGATCATGTCCGGCTCGACGCCCCACGGCGCCAGCGCGGTCGCCAGATTACCGAAACATCCATGATGCGGATCGGCTTCCCCATAGATAATGCGAAACGTATCGGTCGAACATGGCGTCAGCAAAAAATCGTGACGTCCGACATCGTCGGCTATGATCCTGAGCATCGGGCGGCTGCGGTTGGAGTAAAGTGTGTCGCCAGTTGTAAGGAACAGCTTGCTTGCGTAGTCGAGCGAACGCCCTGAAGACAGCACTTCTCGGATATCCGCAGTATTATAGGCGAGCATGTCTGCAACCTGACTGCCTTGCGGATCGATAACCGTCAACTTCTGTCCCTGACGTATCGTAAATCCAACACCTGACCGAGGCGCAATTGTGTTCATAATCATGCAGCGCGGCGATATGGGCATTCCCAATCGCTTTCGACGGGACGGCCGCTGTACTGGCGCGCTTCGGATATCTCGCCGTGCCGGGCGAGCATGGGATTTTCGCTGCCCGCCAGCGCAACGTCGCGGTCCAGAATGGCAGAACGTAACTTTTCATAGCGTCCTTCTGCGCGAAGCTGTTCAAACTGGTCGTGCAAGTTGAACACCAGTGCGGGATACGCAAAGCGGCGCGCGGGACGGCTCGACGCCGGGTGCAAGCCAACGACGAAAAAGGCTTTGCCACCGAAGCTGAGCGAGAAGTGGGGGCTGTCGGGATCGGCGCTGACCGAGTCATCGACCGGAAACCCCTTCCAGTCGTCCTTGTCCGCCAGCGACTGCACACGTTCCCACAAAGCGGATTCGAATTCATCCTCGGAAACCACGGGCGAATGCTCGAATATGACGACGAGCGTGCGAAAGATTTTCTTGTCGACGCTGTATCGGTCGATCACTTCCAACAGCGCCGGGTGAATCCGCAAATCATCCCAACCCGACGTAATATCGCGACATACGAGAATATCCATTTGCGACTTTGACAGAGCTGCCTTCGCACCAACGCAAGGAAATTCGGGTAGACCGACCATTTCCTTAAATGCTTCGGCGATGAAGTGATCGTTATCAAATTCAACAAAGGTCATATGTCTTCTCAACAAGGGCGGGGCGCGCCGTGTGCAACGCGCCCCGCGCGGGATTATCGACCTTGAAGGCCGTGCTTGAGGTCACGCATCTGGTCGTGGCCCCGTTTCACCGAAGTGTAGCAGTCGGCAATCAAACTACGCGTTGTGGTCGACAGCGCGGTGTCTTCGAGCGCGCTTTCATATTTCGCCTTGATGACGTCCTCGCCGCGTTCGACTTCGCTGACGACAGCTTGCTCATCGTTGCCCATGACTGTCGTTTTCAGGTCCATGAAAGTGCGGTGTGCGCTCGCGAGCAGCGAGCCATCGTCTTCAGGATTTCCGCCCATGCCGGTTACAGCTTCCTGCAGTCGCTCGGCAACATCTTCGCGTTCGTTGGCGCGATCGAAAAACATCGCGACGAACTGGCTCGATTCTTTCGCTTCGGCAGCAGCTCGGTAACCGTTGACGCTGTCAATCGTCGTTTTGATCAGGCCGTTAAGCACACCGACGTCGTGGCTGTTTGTGTCGTTCATTTAAGTGTTCCTTGATTGGGGTCCGTGCTGAACCGCAATCAAACGAAAAGGTTCGCGTTCAATCGCAAAAAAACTGGCTGGCCCGCGCCGACATCATGACGCCGTGACCGGCCAGTCTTTGGGATCGATATCGGCTGCCGCGGCGATTTCGCGCGTTCCTAACGATGTTCGAATATCGTTGTCGGCAATCGTTATGTTTGCCCAGTCGATCGCGATCAGCCGTTGACCGACACCGCCAACGCCCCCTACTCCAACGGCTAGATATGCAATCTTGCCCTGGTCGCATTCCACCATGATCCCGACAACTTTGCCGGCCATGGTGCCCGAGCTGTTCTTTACCTTGCGTCCGATGATATTGTTCACGGCGACAAGGGTCGGGGCAGGGGCGTGCGCACTTTTGATTTCTGCCGATCGGGCGCCGTCCTCATGCAACGCAACGCGGCCAAGCCAGCGCCATACGCCTATAATATTAACGGCAACGAGAAATCCGTTTGTGATCAGCAGATTCTGCTGGCCGGAGGCGATCGCAACGGCGCACCAGGCGAGCGAACCGATCGTAAACACAACAAAGCCCCAACCCGTTATTCGCGCACCAAGGTTCGCCGCTGTCATCATGGCAGCGATCATCGTGGCGATCGGCGCGGCAATACCGAGTGTCTCTTCCATGGTGGACCAAACCGCACGGACGCTTTGGAAGTTCCACGTTTCAACTGCTGGCTAAACACCGAGCGAGCACCAAATTCGGTTCATCGGGAACCGTGTCCGCTTGATCGAGTTTATCCCCCGATCAAAACGGGAGTGACTAAATGAATATCATCATCATGCTTATCGTCGGCGGCGTCATCGGCTGGCTCGCAAGCATCGTCATGCGCACTGATGGACAGCAAGGGATCATCCTCAACGTGGTTGTCGGTATCGTCGGTGCGTTGCTTGCAGGATTTCTGCTGACGCCATTGCTCGGTGGTTCGCCGATCACTTCGGGGGCGCTCGACATCCGCTCGCTGCTCGTCTCGTTTTTGGGTGCACTTGTCTTGCTGGCAATCGTGAACCTTATTCGTCGCGGATCGGTGCGCTAATTTTCTTTTTAAGGAGCGTTTTATGAAGACAGCTATGATGAAAATCGCGGCGTGTGCACTCGTCCTCGGGTCCGTTGCCGCTTGCAACAATACCCCTGCCGAGCAGGCCGCCGAAAATACGGCCGACATGATGGAAGACCAGGCAGATGCGGTTCGGGGCAACACCGAAGCGACTGCCGACAATATGGAAGACAAGGCCGATACGCTCGACAACCGTCTTGACGGCGTTGACTCGACATCGGAGCAGAACATGGAAAACCGTGCAGCGGGCGTCCGTGCGGCGGGTGAAAACAAAGCCGACGCCATGGAAGACAAAGCCGACATGGTTCGCGATAACGCAAATAAGTAAGCGGCAACCAGCACATCAGGATCGGGTAGCGGCTCATGGGAGCCGCTACCCTTTTGTGTTGCGAGCATCAGCAAAAATGTTCGAAGAGATTACGGGAACAAAGAAAGCAATGCCGGCTTCATTCAAATGTTTGGCACGGGCGTCCGGTCTTAATGGCTTTCGTTGCGCTTTCCGAATATCGCTCCCGACGTTCGTGGGCGGAGTGTGTTGAATGACTGATCGGAGTAAGGACGTGCAGTTGAGCGTTGCGTTACCATCCAAGCGCATGCGCGTGCCTGCAGTGGCTTTTGATCCGATCGCCGCTGCGTTGCAGCAGATTCACAGCAAGGTAACCGACGAAAAAATCCCGGATGATTTTATGCGGTTGCTTGATCAGTTCGACGCCAAGGACGACAGTCAATGAGCGTCGCCGCGACTGTTGAAACCGACCCGGTTGTCGTCGACGATGGCGAATTCAAAAGCCAGATGGTTGCATTGATTCCTTCGCTGCGTGCTTTCGCGCGGAGCCTTTGCGGTAATCCCGATATGGCCGACGATCTAGCCCAGGAAGCCATGGCACGCGCCTGGAAAGCACGCGGCAGCTTTACGATGGGCACAAATTTTCGGGCGTGGATGTTCATGATCCTGCGCAACATATTTTACACCACCATTCGGAAAAACTCGCGTATGACATCGTGGGATCCCGAAATTGCCGAACGCGTCCTTGTCGAGCCGGCAACGCAGCATGTCGGGATCGAGCTCAATGATGTCCAGAAAGCATTGGACAAACTTCCCCCTGTCCAGCGCGAAATGCTAATGCTCGTTGCAGCCGAAGGCGTTTCTTATGAAGAAGCAGCAATGATTGCAGGGTGCGCCATCGGGACCGTGAAAAGCCGTGTTGCCCGAGCGAGAGCAGCACTCGTGCTTTTGCTGGAGGGACAGGAAATTGACAATGCCGGCGAAGACCAAGACGCACGAAAAGCACAGCTACCGGCCGGGTTTGGTTTTGCAGAACTTAGTTAGCTTATGAACAGACCGGGGGGTCTCGACACAAGGAAAACGAGCCCTTGGGGGGCGCGCACGCTGCGCAATGGCCTCGTTCTTGTCGTAATCGCAGCATTGTTGCCGATGTCCATTTTGAGCGTCTGGCAGGGGCGCGCGGCTTGGAACGATGCCCGCGTGCTTGCGGCGAACCAGTTACGCGTCAACGCGTGGTTGATCGCAGAGAGCGAACGAGACATATTTGCCATGGCGAGGCAGGCTGTCCAATATGCCGGTGCGGTACGCAGTGTTCGGACGATGGATTACCGCTGCAGCGCCGTTCTTGCCCAAACGCTCGGCGGGACGACCGGAATCTTAAATCTTGTGCGGTCCGATGCATCGGGACAGGCACGCTGCTCCGCACTGCCGTTCAAAGGGACCGAGAATTTTGCTGCCGAATTCTGGTGGCAGCAAGCCGTCAAAGTTGTCGGATTAAGCTTGAGCGCCCCAAATATCGGCCAAATTTCTAAAAAGCGCGCTTTCAGGTTGGGATTGCGCATCGAAAAGGCTGATGGTGGGCACGACGGACTTATCAGTGCGGCAATCAGTCTGGATGGGTTGCAGGCATCTCTGGACCGCCGCGGCGCAAATGATCCGCGGGCATTGATCGAGATCGTCGACGCCAAAGGCGATGTGGTGATCAGCAACAAAAAAACAACGCTGCCTAATATTCGGAGCTCGATAGCGGACGGATTGCCTGCGGCGGCGGTGGCTCAAGACGGAACCGAATGGCTTTATGCAACGGCACCACTGCACGGAAATGACCTGACGATCGTCTATGCTCGACCGAAGAGCGACGTTCTGGCCGCTGCGCGCTACCAGGTCCGCCAGAGCATCCTCTTGCCGCTGATTGCCATGCTGCTTGCGTCGCTTGCGATATGGACCGGTACCCATTGGCTGGTGGTTCGCTGGCTTAGAAAACTACAGGATCTAACGGCACAGTTCGGGCGCGGTGAGTTTTCGGGTAACCGCGGAGCCTATGCCTGGGCGCCGCGCGAAATTGCCGTGCTGAGCGACGATTTGCATATGATGGCCGAAACGATCGAGCAACGTGACACGGCACTGAATATTGCATTGGCGGCAAAGACGGAACTGACACGCGAGGTCAACCATCGCGTCAAAAACAACCTTCAGATCGTGACGAGCCTGTTGACGCTGCAGGCAGACCGTGTGGCTGATGCTTATGCTCGTGACGCGCTTGGCCAGGCCCGCGCGCGGATCGCGGCACTCGGGCTGATCCACCGTGTCCTGTATGAACACGATACGCATAACGCACTCGGCACGGTCAATATGCCGCTGCTTATGGACGAGCTCTGCCCGCAATTGCGCACGGCCAATCGGCAACAGGCAAGCGTTGACCTACGCTGTGATTGCGCCGCGTTTGACGTGACGGTCGATCAGGCGGTGCCACTGACTTTGTTCATTGTCGAAGTCGTCACCAACGCGTTTCGGCACGCCTATCCCGATAACAGACCGGGTATCATCACGGTCGATATGACAGAAAACGCGGGTCAGGTCACGTTGTCGATTGTCGATGACGGGATGGGCTATGCCACCACCGATCCGATCGGAAAGATGGGTTTCGAACTTATCAATGCCTTCGCAACGCAGCTCAATGCCGTCTTGAAGGTATCGAGCGATACCGCTGGGACGAAAGTCAATCTATGTTACGCCCTTGCTCAATATTGAATGTCTCGAGCGCACGGGTCACAGCGATTTGAAGCTCGTCGCGCGTAAACGGTTTGGCAAGCGTGATCCAAGGGTGACCAGACCCCGTCTTCAACGTCGTATGACCGGTCGCAATGACCACCGGAAGATTGGGTCGTAATATCTGCGCTGCTTCGGCGAGTTCTATGCCGGACATGCGCGGCATTTCAAAATCAGTCACAAGCGCGCCAATTTCCTGGCGATCATGCAGCGCTTCAAGTGCGGCGCTCCCTGAATTGGCACGAATCACCTCGAAGCCGAGCGATTCGAGGAGTGATGCCGTTCCCCAAAGAATGATCGTATCGTCGTCTACAACAAGAACGACGCAGCGCGCTTGGTCAACGTGCGTATGGGCAGTCATGGCGTTTTCCGAGAAATATTATATGTCAAATCAACACAGCGGGCACTGGGATGTTCCGCCCTGTCGGGCGGATAAAGGGAGAATTGCGGATGTCGGGCATTCATTTTGTTCGTAAACTTGAATCGTTTCAGTCGTTCTCCGACGCCAGCAAAAAAGCCATTCTATCGCTTTCGACTGTTCGTGCCCGCATGTCCAAACCCGGCGATGATATGATTTGCGAAGGCGACGAACCAAAATCGATCTATCTTGTCGTTGATGGGTGGGCGTGTCGGTATAAGATGCTTGAAGACGGTCGCCGCCAGATACTCGCGTTTTTCGTACCCGGCGATCTATGCGATCTGCACGTCTATATTCTCGACGCGATGGACCACTCGATCGGGGCAATAACACCCGTTCGATATGCGTCGATTGCGCCCAAAGAACTCGAAACATTGTGCGATAATCATCCGCGCGTCATGCGCTCGCTTTGGTGGGAATCGCTGGTCAGCGGTTCGATCCAGCGCGAATGGCTGGTCAGCGCGGGACAGCGTTCGGCCTTTGAAGCGCTCGCGCATTTATGTTGCGAATTATATGTTCGATTGAAACTGGTCGGTCTCGCGACCAAGGGCGAATGCGCCTTTCCCCTCACCCAATCCGATATCGCCGATGCGCTTGGTTTGACCCAGCCACATGTCAGCCGCACGATTGCCGAACTTAATGCAACGGGGCTGGCGACGCTCAAGCGGCGACATTTAACGGTCAACAGCCTCAAGGGTCTCATGGCGGCAGGGCATTTCAATCCCAATTATCTCCATCATCGTTAAAGCGCGTCGCGGCTCCTCGCGCATGTGGCATGAAACGCTGACCAGCTTGGCATCCGGGAGTTACCCTGTTTCTTTGCGCCCGAACCATCGCCGCCTGAAAAGGCCACGCTTGGATACAGCTTCGAAAATTTCATCGGGTCCCTCCGGATCGAGAATTTCGTTTTCGGCCAACCAGGCGGCAACGTCATTCACTTCGGGAAGCGCATAAGCGCGCAGCTTGTTCGACTTCGGGCGGAGCGTCTCGATAGTGCTGATGAGCGATTGCGTCGATCCAAGTGATTGTTCGACGGCCTCTTCACTCTCGCCGAGATGCTCGGCCAGCAGCGACGTTCTGATCCGCGCAATTTCGTCAACGCGCGACGCATTGTTGCCATATCCCGCATCGATGACGACGTCGCATTCGGTGTCCAGGCGCATCGAACGATTGTTCAGGTTGGACGAGCCGATGCGCAAGATAGTGTCATCGATGATCAATATCTTGGCGTGGACGTAAATCGGCTGGCCTCGAATGGTATGCGGATGATACATTCTGAAGCGGCCGTATTTATCATGTTTTTCGATTGCGCCGAACAAATGGGCCCGCGCTGTGTCCATCGCGATTGGCTCGAGCCAACCCTGAGCCGTCAATGGGTTGATAACAACAATTTCAGGGCCATCGGTTTCGCCGAGCCGTTGCGCGATCGCCTCGGCAATTTTGCGCGAGGCGAAATACTGGCTTTCAGCGTAAATCCACTTTTTGGCGCGCGCGATTTGATCGACATATAGGGCCTCGATCTCGTGAACGCTTTCCCAATCGGGCATCTCGGGCGCTGATCGTGCAATGGCCACGGCGACGTCCTCGAACTGAACCGGAGTCCGATTTGGCCAGATCGGCTCGGCGTTGGCTACGGGTTCAATTTCATGACCGCCCGCGCGCTGCCACCGCGTGCGGCACAATTCACCCAAGGCGGACGCGACCGGTCCCTGTAATGCGGTCGTCGCATCGTGCCAGGGGTCGTAAGGCTTGCCGTTGGGCAAGACCCGCCCCGGGTCGCCGTCGACATGGGCACGGGTGTCCCAGCGCGCGCCCGTCATGTCGATGCCACCGCAAAACGCGAAACTATCGTCGATCACGACGATTTTTTGATGATGCGAAGCAAGTGACGGATGCGCACCGTCAAGTTTGGTGAAAATGCGCGGGTGTCGCATCCATTTCAAGACGGTGAAAAATGTCGATCCGCGCGTGAATGTCTTGAGGGCGCCCAAATCCCAGCGTAGAAGATAGACGTGCAATGTCGGCGTGCGTTCGACCAGCCAGTAAATAAATTCGCCGACGGTTCTGGGCCCGTCGTCGGTGCTGCCGTCGCCTAGTTTGATCCGGGCATCGAAGTCCCATCCAACGAGCATGATCCGGTCGCGCGCGTCCAGCATGACCTCACGAGCGGCGTTAAAATAATCGTCAGCATCGATGATAACAGTGGCGCGTGTGGCCTGCTCGATCCGCCAGTGCGTCGCAGCGGGTTTGGTCTGCGCTGATTGCTCGGGTGCGGTCATGAATTGTTTCTAAGCAAGATCCGCGTCCGTGGCAAAGTATCGTTCATACGGCAAAATATTAGGCTGAAACCGGAACGCCTGCCGACTGCGTCAGTTATCCAGTGTGAAATTTGACCATCGTTAAAGGAAAAAATCATGAATCAAGATCAGTTCTCAGGAGCAGCAAATTCTATCGGCGGTCGGTTCGAAGAAGCGGCGGGTGCTGTCGTGAACGACTCTGGCATGAAGGCCGATGGAATTGGCGAGCAAATCAAAGGTGCAGCCCAGAGCCTGTATGGCGATGCCAAAGAAAAGGTTCGCGAGACTTATGATCGTGTCGCACCTGTGACGCGTGACAGCGTCGGCCGTGCGGTAGAAGTAACACGCGACCACTCGTTACTGGCAATTCTTGCTGCCGGCGCGGTCGGTTTTGCGCTCGCCGTGGCATTTCGTAATAATGACACCGCATCGCGAGGTTCTTGGTCAGCCTGAAGTCACTCCCCCGTCAGGCGACAAGATGTGGCGTGCTGTTCGAACGAATGGCACGCCAAATTCTTCACGTGACGGCTACGCATCATCGGCGTTGCGATTACGCTGTACGCTGTTTTTTGAGCGTCAGGATTCTGGAATATGTTTACATTACCCGCGCTGCCGTATGCACTTGACGGGCTCTCGCCTTTCATTTCCGCAGAAACCTTGGCGCTTCATCATGGCAAGCATCACAACGCTTATATCGAAAAGTTGAACGGGCTGCTGCCGCAACACGATGCGGCAGTGTCAAGTCTTGAGGACGTGATTTTCCTGTCCCACGCTGATCAGGAAAAACAATCGGTTTTTAATAATGCCGCGCAATGCTGGAATCATGAATTTCTTTGGTCGTCTATGGTGCCTGGTGGCGGCGGTGTTCCATCGGGTGCGATCGCAGATCTGATCCGTTCACGTTTCGGCCACTTCGACAAGTTTCGCGATGCGTTTGTCAAAGAAGCCGTCGGGCATTTCGGATCGGGCTGGATTTGGCTCGTTCTCGAAAATGGCGAGCTGGAAATCATGACGACTCATGACGCAGATTTGCCGCTCCTACACGGCCATACAGCGCTTCTTACGTGCGATTTGTGGGAGCATGCCTATTATGTCGATTATCAAAACCGTCGCCCCGATTATGTGCAGGTATTTCTCGATCATCTGGCCAACTGGGACTTTGCATATGCCAACCTGATGGTTGTTGCTTCCACTGAAACCGCTGACGCGACGACGTAAAAATAATCGCCAGACACGGAACAAACAGCTAGACTCGCGGTTTGCTTGGTTCGGTCCGAGGGTCACATATGTCGTTAAAAGACGCGTTATTGCCAGAACTGCCATTGCTACGCCGCTATGCACGTGCGCTTACGGGCTCTCAGGGGCTCGGCGACGCTGCTGTGCGCGAAACTCTTGAAGCGCTTTTGGTTGCTCCGGATGAGTTTGACTTGTCAAAGCCGGCCCGTGGTGAACTTTACCGGGTTTTTCATAAATTATGGCGGGGCATGTCGGCAATCGACACCGAGGGTGGTCCGGTCGCCCGTCTTGCCGTCCAGGCGCGTCAATCGTTGCTCCTTACGGCGGTCGAAGGTTTCAACGTCAACCAAACTGCTGAAATTTTGGGAAGCACAGCGAGTGCGGTTGCGAACGAGATTGCGCTCGCGCGGCAGGCAATAGCCGATGACCTCGAAGCCAATGTGATTATTATCGAAGACGAATCCATCATTGCGCTCCACATTAAATTAATTGTCGAGGCACTCGGCCATAGTGTCGCTGGCATCGCGCGGACGCGGCAAGAGGCCGTGGATTTGGCAGGTCGCGTGCATTCCGAGCTGGTATTGGCCGATATTAGCTTAGCCGACGGCTCGAGCGGCATCGATGCGGTGAAAGATATTCTGAGCGTTATGGATGTGCCGGTAATATTCATTACGGCCTTCCCTGAACGGTTGTTGACTGGGGAGCGACCAGAGCCCACTTATTTGATTACCAAACCATTCGAGCCAGAGACCGTCACAGCGACGATTGGTCAAGCATTGCTTGTTCACCGCGAATTGCATGGTTTACGCAATGCAGTCGCGGCCTGAACCGGGAACAAAATTCCGGCCGTCTAGTTAATATTGCAACGCAGCATTCGAAGCGGGTTTTGTGCCTGCGATCGGTGCGGCATGCCAATTGTGCGGCCAGCGGCTTGTATCGACGTTCACGGGAGGCTTGCGCGATGTATGAAACGGTCGGGGCCACTTCGTTTGATGACGAAATCACGTTTGGCGGCGAGTTAAAAGCCATGGGCTTTGACTTGTCCCGTATTCGTGTTGCTTTGATCGGCGGGTTTACACCACGCCGCTGTGGTATCGCCACCTTCACCGCTGACATCCAAAGCTCGCTTGATGCGGCATCCAAAGACGTTGTTGTGGATGTATATGCCCTGGCGCCGGCTGCAGACCGTGCGTCGTTCGACGGGATGGTTTGCGGCGTCATTGTAGAAGATGACCCGACAAGCTTCGTCGATGCAGCTAAGCAGATCAACCAGAGCAAGCCAGATGTCGTTTGGCTGCAACATGAATTTGGGCTGTTTGGCGGGCCGGCTGGGGATAATGTTCTCTCGCTGGTAAAACGTATTGCGGCGCCGTTAATCGTCACGATGCACACGGTTATTGCCGAGCCTGATGCTGACCAGATGCGCGTGATGAAACACCTGATTCGCGTAGCTACGAAATTGATGGTGATGTCCGAACAGGGACGCGTCCTGCTCCAGCGTGTCTACGGTGCAGACGCGTGCCAAATTTCGGTCATACCGCACGGCGTGCCTGACCGCCCGTTCGGCCGCAAGGCACAGTTCAAGGCAAAGTTCGGTTTCGAAAACAAGCGCGTTCTGATGACGTTCGGATTATTGTCTCCCGGTAAAGGCATCGAAGTGGCAATCGCCGCACTGCCCGCGATTGTCGCCGAACATCCCGATGCACTTTACTGTATCATCGGCGCGACGCACCCTAATCTGGTTGCCCATGAAGGCGAAGCTTACCGCGCAAGGCTTCATGCACAGGCTGATGCTTTAGGTGTTGCAGACCATGTTCACTGGATCGATGCATTTGTTGAAACCCCGGAGTTGCTCGATCTGCTAGAAGCGGCAGATATCTATATCACGCCGTATCCGGGCGCAGCGCAATCAACCTCGGGCACATTGTCATACGCTGTTGCGCTCGGAAAAGCTGTGATTTCAACACCATATGTTCATGCGACCGAATTGCTTGCCGACGACCACGGTATCCTCGTTCCCTTCAACGACAGTGAGCAGATCGCAAAAGAAGTCGTTGCCTTGCTGGATAATCCGCAAAGGCTTTTAGCGCTGCAGCGCCGCGCGTACCTGCGCGGGCGCGACATGGTCTGGCCGCGATTTGCAGCTATGTGCCTGGATATGATCGACGAAACCAAGGTAGTTACGCCTGGGCTGCCTGATAAGTTAACGATCGGCGTTTCGGGGCTGCTGCGCATTTGTGACGACACCGGCATTCTTCAGCATAGTGTTCATGCCGTGCCCGATCGGGCGCACGGCTATTGCGTTGACGACAACGCGCGCGCGCTCATGCTCATGAATCGGTTGGATAGCTTCGGCGAACCGCATCGAAGCCGGATGTCGGCAACGTTTGCAGCGTTCGTCGAAAGCGCCTGGAATGACGCAACCGGAGAATTTCGCAATTTTATGGACTATCGTCGAAATTGGCTTGAAGACGTCGGGTCCGAAGACAGTTGCGGACGAACATTGTGGGCGCTCGGCTCAACCGCTTTTGAAGGGTGCTCGCCGGGCATCCGTAATTGGGCGCAAGGATTGTTTAAGAGGACGGCGGGTTCGGCGCTGGGGTTTATTTCACCGCGTGCCATAGCATTTTCGATGCTAGGTGCTGATTATATGCTGCGCGTCGATCCGTCACATGACAGCGCGACGCAAATTCTTGGTCGAGGTGCATCTCTCTTGCTGGCGCACTACGACACCGTACGCAAACCCGGCTGGCTGTGGTTCGAAAATCTTCTTGCCTATGATAATTGCCGGCTGTCAGAAGCAATGATCCGCGCTGGTGCGAGACTTGACCGGCGCGATATGACTGCTTGCGGCGTTGAATCGATGACGTGGGTATTTGAGCAGCAGACAGCACCATCGGGTTATTTTAGACCCGTAGGATCGGAAAGCTTTGGTCGTGATTATGAAATGCCAATACCGTTCGATCAGCAACCGGTAGAGATATGGGCAGCGATCGACGGCGCGGCCGCTGCTTTTGACGCCACTGGCGATCCCATGTGGTTTGTGCAGGCGCAGTGTGCCTACGACTGGTTTGGCGGCGCGAATGACCGCGGTGTCATCGTTGCCGATCCATTAACCGGGACATGCCGCGATGGCATCAATCCGCGCGGTTTGAACCTCAACGAGGGTGCTGAGTCGGTCCTGGCGTATCAACTTTCGACTTGTGCAATGCGAGCGTTGGCTGCCAAGCTAAGCTAGCGATGATAGATCTGGTGCAACATGAACTGCGGCTTCACGCTGACCCTGCGCGCGTGGTCGTGCGGCCGTTTCATCTTGCATGGCAAGCCTCAGGACCGGATCTCGTCCGAGTGCACAAGCTCGTTCGCGATATCTTGGCGCTCGATGCGCGCTCGGTGCGCGCCGAACTGAGCGTCGTGTTGCGTGATTTCGAGGATCGCCATTGGCAGATCGAAAAAGTTTTCGACGACCGTTACGCCGAGATCGAGCCACGGCTTGGCCTCGAAGGTCTTACCATCAAGCGGGAGACCCGTCGCCTGATCGGTGCCTATTTCTGCCACGAATATAGCTTTGCCGCGGCCGCGCTGATGAACCCGAGCGTCGTGCGTCATCCGGATCAGTCGGGATTGCAGGAAGGCAGCGTCCGCATTCTCCTGTCTTTGCGCGCCGTTGGTGAAGGTCATATTTCCACGATCGCTTTCCGCGAGGGCATTATCTCGGCGGGACGCAACATGACGCTGTTGCCGCAACCAGCGTTTGCCACAGCAGCGATGAAGGGCAGCAGGAAGGAAAACGCGCGGACAGACAGCGTGTCGATTTATCGGCACCGCGACAGCACAATTTCGGGGACTGTAATTTTCCCGATTACCGAAGCCCAACGTAATGGCCTTGAAGACCTGCGGCTCGTCGAATTCGCGCGCGACAGTGGCAAAAGCGAATGGATTGGAACCTACACAGCTTACAGCGGCCGCGATATTCGCTCCGAACTTTTGCGCACGCGCGACTTTCGCGATTTTACGCTCACGCCGATCAGGGGCGGTGCCGGTCGCAACAAGGGAATGGCACTTTTTCCGCGCAAGATCGACGGTCAATTCATGATGATCGGGCGACAGGACGGCAAAAATCTTTACCTGTTGCGTTCGCAAAAGATCGACGAGTGGGAGGGCGGCGAATTGCTTCTCGAACCCCGCTTCCCGTGGGAACTCGTCCAGATCGGTAACTGCGGCGCGCCGATCGAGCTTGACGAAGGCTGGCTTGTCCTGACGCACGGCGTTGGTGCCATGCGGAAATATGCTATCGGTGCGGCGCTACTCGATAAAGCAGATCCGTCAAAAGTCATCGGTCGCACACCGAATCCCATCCTGTCAGCAGCCGATGAAGACCGCGAAGGCTATGTCCCCAATGTAGTTTACACATGCGGTGCGATCCGCGTGGGCGACGATCTGTTCATGCCTTATGGCGTCGCGGACAGCTCGGTCTGCTTTGCGTTTGTGGCAATCCGTGACATTCTTGCCCAGATGTAGGCTCTGTTGGACGCCGTTGTGTCGAAGATGGCCAAGAAATTTATGGTGGACGCACTTGGGCTCGAACCAAGGACCCGCTGATTAAGAGTCAGCTGCTCTACCAACTGAGCTATGCGTCCATTAAACTGGAAGCGGGCCGTTAGCATTGCGCATCCGCTCACGCAACGCCTATCGAAAAGTCCCGGTGCGTCGCTTGCCGTCGCGCTCGATGCTCATCAGGATACCGAGACAGATCATGACCGTGAGCATTGCCGTCCCGCCAAAGCTCACCAGCGGCAGGGGAATCCCGACGACCGGTGCCAGTCCCATGACCATCATCAGATTTATGGCGACGTAGAAGAAGATCGTCGTGATCAGGCCCGCTGCTGCCAGTCGACCGAAGCGGCTTGGCGCTCGTGTCGATACGCGCATGCCCCAGCGTGTCAGCAAAATGAAGCCCGCGATAACCGCCACGCCGCCGATTAACCCCCATTCTTCCGCCATCGTGGCAAAAACGAAATCGGTATGACCTTCGGGAAGGTAATCCAGATGGCTTTGCGTGCCGTTCAGATACCCTTTACCGAAGATCCCACCGGACCCGATGGCGATTTTCGATTGGGTTATATGATATCCCGCGCCAAGGGGATCGCTTTCCGGATCAAGGAAAATCATGACCCGCTTGCGCTGGTAATCGTGCATCATTGCATAAGCGATCGGCAGGAGTGCGGCAAAAGCGGCACCGGCTCCCAAGAACAGCCGCATTGGAACGCCGGCAAGAAATATGACCACAATGCCGCCCGCAGCAATCATAGTCGCGGTGCCCAGATCGGGCTGGATCAAAACGAGCGCGAACGGCAAGCTGATCATGGCAATCGCAGGCCACACTGCGTTAAAACTGCGTATTTCCCCTGCGGGGAGGAGATCATAAAAGCGCGCTACCGCAAGGACGATCGTGACTTTCATCAATTCGGACGGTTGAAGCCGGATAAAGCCGAGATCGAGCCAGCGTTGCGAACCGCCTCTGACGGCGCCTGCGAGTTCGACAACGATCAGCATTACAAGGACGATGGCAAATGCGGGAAATGCTATTGCTTTCCACATCGATTCCGGGATGCGCGACAGAACAATAGCCAGCCCGAAGAAAACGAAAAGCTTTATGCCCTGCGACGACGCCCAGGGCGCGACGCTTCCGCCGGCAGCCGAATACAGTACGACCAAGCCGAACCCGCCGAGCGCGCCAACGAGAAAAAGGATTCGCCAGTTGATGCTGGATACCGATGCGGGCACGAAACTCATTCTGTGGGATCACCTGTCGTTTCGACCGCGGGCACGGGTGGCTTTGCAAAGCTCGCTGCACGCGCCTTGGCACGCGTGTTAATGTCGCCGCCCCAAGTTTTTTCCATTTCGATAAGGGCGTCCATCGCTTTCGCTGGATCGAACAAATAGGTGAGGACATCGCGCGCCACTGGCGCTGCCGCCCGGGCACCGCCAAGGCCGTGTTCGATGACGACGGAGGCGGCATAGCGCGGCACGTCCACGGGGGCGAAGCACACGAACAGGCCGTGGTCGCGGTATTTCCATTCGCCGTTCTGTCCGCGTTGCCCGCCCTGAATTTTGCGCACCTGCGCCGTGCCGGTTTTGCCGCCCATAAGAACGCCTTCGAGCGCCAGTCGGCTGCGCCCCGCCGTGCCATCGCCATTGACCACTTCGCTCATCGCGTCGCGCACGATCGCAAGATGCTCGACGGTGCAGGAGAGCGCGGCGGCACCGGGTGTTTTGCCTATAAGGTGCGGAACCAATGTGCGACCGGAAGCAATCCGCGACGCCATCACAGCAAGCTGCAGCGGGCTGGTTTGGACATAACCCTGGCCGATTACGGCGTTGAGTGTGTCCGATCGGCTCCAGTCCTTCTGATATTTCCGTAATTTCCACGCGCTGTCGGGGACCGTACCATAGCTTTGCGTCGAGAAGGGCAGGGGATACTCGGCGCCCAGACCGAGTTCGCGCGCCATGACTGCAATCTTGTCATAGCCGATCCGATTCCCCATCGAATAGAAATAGGTGTTACAGCTTTTGGCGATTGCCCGCTTCAGGTTGACCGTGCCGTGCCGCCCGAGACACCGGAATACACGGTTGCCGAGGCGATAGCCGCCAGCACAGAAAACGATCTCGTCAGGCTTGATGCCTTCTGCAAGAAAAGCAAGCGCGGCCATTGGTTTAAGTGTCGATCCGGGGGGGTAAAGCGATTGCAGTGCTTTATTGACCAGCGGTCGCCGCTCGTCCTGCGACAGCATTTTCCATTCCATCTGGCCGATACCGTCGGAAAAACTGTTTGGATCATATGCTGGCATCGAAGCCATCGTAAGAATACCGCCGGTCAGCGTATCGATGACAGTCACAGCACCCGAGTTTTCGCCCAGTCGCCGAGCGGCATAGGCCTGAAGGCCCGCATCGATCGTCAGTTTGAGTGTATCGCCCGTCACATCGGGTCGCGTGGCAAGCTCACGGACCAGTTTGCCACGCGCCGTTACTTCGCTGCGTCGCGCCCCGGGCGCGCCGCGCAGCGTGACTTCCATCACACGTTCGAGGGCTTCCTTCCCGATTTTGAAGCCGGGCGTGACGTAAAGCGGATCTTTGGTTTTCTCATAATCCTTTGCCGACGCAGCACCGACATAGCCGAGCAAATGCCCGACGGCGGCACCCTCGGGATAATAACGGGCAAAGCCCTGTGCCGGTTGGACGCCCGGCAAATCGGGTGCTCGAATGCTGATGGCAGCGTAGCGTTCCCAATCGAGATTTTCAGCAACCTGAACCGGTTGATACCCCGCGCTTTTGGCCACGTCGCGCGCAATGCGGTCGCGCTCGTCGGGCGTGAGTTTCAAGACGGCCGCAAGCGTATCGAGCGTCGCTGGCACATCTTTGACGCGGTCAGGAATGATATCGACACGAAAAACCGTCCGGTTCAGTGCCAGTGGCTGACCCTTGTGATCGACGATCCAGCCGCGGCGCGGCGGAATCAGGGACAGATTTACCCGGTTGCTTTCGGCTTGCAGGGTGTAACGCTCGTTTTCGAAAACCGACAAATAAGCCATTCGCGCTGCCAGTAGTGCACCGATAGACAATTGTGCCCCGCCAAGAACGAAGCTGCGCCGGCTGAAGACAAATTTCGCCTGTGCTTCGCTGACGCTTCGCTTGTCAAAAATCATGCGCGGCCACTTCATCGCCCAAGCCGCCAACGGTCCATCATCGCTGTGATCCGCGTCATGCCGGGGAGGAAGAGCGCCGAAAATATAATCTGCGGCAAAAGCATTACGATCGGCAGGGCGCCCCCGCTGAGCCACAGAGCAAGCAAAAGATAAACCGCAACGAATGCAACAGCGATACTCCAGTCCTGCAGATGGTCTCGCCAGACCCAGCGGCGATCGATCGCATCGATAGCGACAAAACTTATTGTCCACAGCGCCATGGCGGTGCCGATCGGCGCGCCGCTGAACAGGTCGTCGAATGCACCGAGTGGCAGCGCCGCCCAAACCGGCCACAAATCATTGCGGATCAGCCGCCAGCCCAGTAGCATCATGAAACCGAACGGGGGCAAAACCGGCGTGCTCGCTATCATCGGCAACAATGGGGCAAGCGACGCCAGCATGACAGAAACGACAGGAATTAATTGTTGTTCGAATGCGGTTGGCGGTGGCGCAAACCTGTCACGACGGGGCAGCAGCGCCATGTCAGGGAGCCAGTTGGGCAGGAGGCAGCGCCGCATCGGGAACGATATAAGGCGGCAGGACAATGGCGAAATCCAGCCGCGCCGGATCCGCCAGCGGCCGCGCGATGGTATACTCACGAAGCTCGATCTTGGCGAGGGCGACCGGGATGTCGGGCGGATAGATACCGCCCGCGCCCGACGTAACGAAAACGTCGCCGGACTTGAACGGATTGTCGCCCGCTTGCAGCGCGCGAATGTCGAGCCCGCCGTCGCCGCGCCCTGTTGCGAGCGCCGGTTGCCCGTCGGACAGTCGGCGGACCGGCACGACGGTACCGCCGTCGGTGATCAGCAAAACCCGTGCCGTCACCCGTCCGGCTGCAATGACACGCCCGACCAACCCTTCGGCCGTGCGAACCGGCTGTCCGCCAGCAACGCCCTGCGATCCACCCGCCGACAAGGTTGCATATCGTCTGGCGCTCGCCCCCGTCGAAGCAATCAGTTGCGCCGAAACGATCATCTCGGGACTATGCTCGACCAATCGGGCCAATCGCTTGAGGCGGTGATTCTCGCGTGCGGTTGCTTGCGCTTCGATCAAGGCCGCACGGCTTTGGCGCAATTCCGATTCCATGGCGCGGTTTTTGGATCCTGCATCGATATAAGCCGACACGCCATCATAACCCGACGCGACCGTGGAAACCATCGCACGACCGCTCTTTGTAACAGGCGACGTAACATCGGCCAGCAAGCCCTGAATGGCGGCGTGCCCTGACGGATCGAACCGCGCGGTCAGTACGAGCAAAAGCCCGAGCAATATACCTGCCACAGCGATAACATAACTCGTAAACAGGCCCAGTTGTGCGCGCCTGGAAAAGCCTTGGCGCGCGCGTGACGGCGGCGCCATGACCGCTTATCGCCCGTCAGGCAGTCTGGAGCACGCCACGGAAGATCGGATCTTCCAGAGCGCGCCCCGTGCCGAGCGCGACACAGGTCAGGGGATCGTCGGCAACGGTGACAGGCAAACCGGTTTCGTCGCGCAGCACTTCGTCAAGTCCTTGCAGCAGCGCGCCGCCTCCCGTGAGAACAATGCCCTGGTCGACAATATCGGCGGCCAGTTCCGGCGCGGTATTTTCCAGCGCAATGCGAACGCCTTCGACGATCGTTCCCACGGGTTCGGACAGCGCTTCAGCGATCTGACCCTGGTTGATCGTGATTTCCTTGGGGACACCGTTGACCAGATCGCGCCCTTTAATGTGGATCGTCAGGCCGATGCCATCCGCCGGCGGCTTGGCGATACCGACTTCCTTTTTAATCCGCTCGGCCGTCGCTTCACCGATCAGCAGATTGTGATTGCGGCGGACATACGAGACGATGGCTTCGTCCATCTTGTCGCCGCCAACACGCACCGATGTCGAATAGGCTACCCCGCGCAGCGAAAGCACGGCAACTTCGGTCGTGCCGCCGCCGATGTCGACAACCATCGAGCCGATGGGTTCGGTGACCGGCATATCGGCGCCGATTGCCGCCGCCATCGGTTCTTCGATGAGCCAGACCTGCGATGCGCCTGCATTTGATGCGGCATCGCGGATCGCGCGCCGCTCGACCGACGTCGATCCCGAAGGGACGCAAATCACGATTTCCGGCCAGCGCAGCGGACTTTTTTTGCCGCCATGCACTTTCAGGATGAAGTGCTTGATCATCTGTTCGGCGACATCGATATCGGCAATGACGCCGTCACGGAGCGGACGGATCGCCTGAATGCTGTCAGGGGTTTTGCCCATCATCATTTTTGCGTCGTTGCCAACGGCTTTGACCCGCTTTACGCCGTTGATCGTTTCGATCGCCACCACCGATGGTTCGTTCAAGACAATGCCCCGACCGCGGACGTAAACAACTGTGTTCGCAGTGCCCAGATCAATCGCCATATCGTGGCTCATGAACTTGAAAAAACGTGAAAAGGGGTTCTTCATGCGGTGAAAACTCGGTGCTTTTTTGGGCCACGCATAAAATATGAAAATATCCGCAGCGGCCGGGTCGCGGGATGGTGCCGATTGGGCTAGTGCCCCCCTGATGTCAATACGCCGCCTGCCCGAACATCTGGTTAATCGCATTGCTGCGGGCGAAGTCGTCGAGCGTCCGGCAGCTGCCCTGAAAGAGCTTGTCGAGAACGCGATTGATGCAGGGGCCACCCGGATTGATGTTCGACTGCAGGGAGGCGGAACCGAATGCATTGACGTCCGCGACGACGGCTGCGGCATGACGGGATCCGATATCGCATTGGCGCTCGAACGCCATGCAACATCCAAATTGCCCGGCGAGGCGATCGACACAGTTACGACGATGGGTTTTCGCGGCGAGGCGCTTCCGTCGATTGCGAGCGTCGCGTGCGTCACCATCGAAAGCCGTGTTGCAGGCGGCGAGGGCTGGAGCCGCATTGTAGATAACGGCGTGCTGATCAGCGAAAGCCCGCACGCCCTGCCGCCCGGCACGCGTGTTGTCGTCCAGAATCTGTTCGAAAAAATACCCGCCCGCCGGAAATTCCTCCGCTCGCCGCGCAGCGAATATGCAGCCTGTATCGATGTCGTGAAGCGGCTTGCGATGGCACGACCGGACATTTCATTCTCCGTCGAACACGACGGCCGACGGACGCTGGCAGTGCAAGCCGAAGATCAGCGCGCGCGGGTTGCCGCGCTGACGGACCGTTCTTTGATCGACAACAGCGTCGCTGTCGATTTGCGCCGCGAGGGGCTGACGCTCGGCGGCGTCGCTGGCCTGCCCACGTTCAATCGCGGCGTTGCCGACCATCAATTTCTGTTCGTGAATGGCCGCCCTGTGAAAGATCGCTTGCTGATCGGGGCCGTGCGCGGCGCTTATGCCGATATGCTCGCGCGCGACCGGCACGCCGTTGTTGCGCTGTTTCTCGAAGTTCCGACCAGCGAAGTCGATGTGAATGTTCACCCTGCCAAAACAGAAGTCCGCTTCCGCGATCCAGGCCTTGTGCGTGGTTTGATCGTCAGTGGTCTTCGCGCGGCGCTCGATGGGGCAGGCCACCGCAGCCAGCCCCGGCCAAGCGCGGCATCGCTGGGGGCGTGGGTGACGGCGCCTTCCTCTTTCGACGGGAGTGAGCGGTTGCAATCCTCAGTCTTCGACCGCCGCACGACCTTTACCGCGCCACCCATGGCCCGCGCCGAGCCTGCCTCCGAAGCGCGGCCCGAAACCATCGCCTATCCGATGGGAGTCGCGCGCGGGCAAGTCGCCGCCACATATATCGTTGCCGAAGCCGAAGATGGCCTCATCATCGTCGATCAACACGCCGCACATGAACGTCTCGTCCTCGAACGGATGCGTAAAGGGCGTGCGAACGGCGGCATCGCAATGCAGCCGTTGCTCCTCCCCGAAGTTGTCGAGCTCGACGAACCCGCCTGCGACCGTCTTGAAGCGCGGATGGAAGAGCTTCGCGATTTTGGTCTCGATCTCGAACGCTTTGGTCCCGCTGCCATGCTCGTGCGCGGCGTCCCGGCGATGCTGGGTCAAGCGGATGTCAAAGGCCTCGTCACCGACGTTGCCGACGAACTTGCGGCCTATGGCGAAGCGCTCAGCTTCAAGGAACGCATCGATGCTGTCGCAGGCACCATGGCCTGCCAC